>CALXUM010000009.1 GCA_944391685.1 uncultured Alphaproteobacteria bacterium | reverse complement strand
CAATATGGAACAAACTTCTGGGGCAAGGCTGATAACAATTATGGTTTCGGCACTTCAAATATTGCCGATAATATTAAAGTTGCTGCAAATCAACCACTAAATATTTCACAGCATCATGATGATTTGAAAGATGATTCAGAATATATTCCAAAATACTGGGAAACGGCTGCTGATGGTGAAAAAGTGTGGAATTATGTACAGCAACAAGAAGGCAATGTTACTCCTAAAAAACAAAATCCTTTAAGTTATGGATTATCCGGTTTAATAGGTGGAGCAAAGGTTGGATATAACTATTTAAAATTGAGGTCAAAACCTTATACAGATAAATATAAGCACGCATATATAAATTGCAATGCAGCACAGTCTGGGAAAGGAGGATATGATGTTGTAACAGCTTTATCTAACTTTAAAGAACAACAAGATATTTCATCAGGCGGAAACACTATTGACAGTAGTTCTGCAGATAATTATGCTAATATTATCGGAAGAACTCTTGGAACAAAATATCCAGATGAGGATTGTGATGTGTTGGTACAAAGATATATTAACAAAAATTGGTAAAATATTAAAAAAATTGATGATTTTTGTTATGATAGGGTTTGTATTGTTTTTCCTTTTTATTATTTGCATTCATCTGAAATATGAATATTTTGAAAAACCAACTTTAATAAAGCAATGTATGCAAGAGGGAAATTCCTTAGATATTTGTAAAGGTAGATTTGACTAACGTAAAGATGTCGGAGAAGACCGAAATTATTGGACAGAACAACAAATCCGAAACATCAAATCTTGGTAACTATTAAAGGGGCAGTTTTTACTGCCCCATATCTTTCTCTTTAATAACAAATGTTCCGATAGCACGACCGGTTTCATTTTCCAATACGAACCATTTACTATCAAAGCAATATTCTTTTTTCTCATCACATCCTTTTAATACATAGCGAACAACATAATTTTTCATTCTTTTTAAAAAATCACTATAAAATGAACATTCGAGTGTTACATACATGGGGGTGTTTTCAAGCATTTTACATTTTTCAACAACTTCTTTATCGTACAAATCAAGATAAGTAAGAGATGTTGGTGTCAAAAAGGTTGGTCTTGAACCTCGAGATATCGGAGATAATTTTTTATAAAACAATGGATTTACAAATCTGTCTTTTGGAGCATTTTCAGATTTTGAAGGGATGATATAGGTAAGCGTTTTATCAAAATATTTATAAGGCTTAACCTTTTCATAAACCAACCATCCGCCTTCATCTAAGCAAAGATTTTCTTTGGTGCAGGGTTTTAGGGTATAGGTGAAAACTTGTGTCTCTTCTTTTTCATTTTTGTAGTTGTATTTAAAACATTCCAAACTAACCGTATCCATTTGGTTATTAATCAGCTTGCAGGTGTAATTATATTTATAATTTTCCCTTGAAAACATATAAATGCTGGTGGGTGTTAATTGCACTTCAAAATTTTCATGAGAAGCCGAAATCATTTTTTCATAAAAGACCGGATTTACAAATTTTTCTTCTTTATTTTGTGTAAACAAACTACAAGCGGTTGTTATTAGCAAAACAGCCATACAAGCAAACAAGACTTTTTTCATCACCAAACTCCGATAAAGTTATTTGCTTGAAAGCTTAAACTTAAAAGTTGAAGATATTGTTAAGTCTTAAAAGAGGATTTTTATAACTTTTCCACAGCTCAACATATTTTTTACAACCACTACTTGCATTTTATAAAACAATTTGCTATATTACGTGTTGTGTATAACAACAATTGTTTATAAAGGAGAATAAAAGCAATGCTTAACGATTACAAATCACCATTGGGCTATATAGCCGATGGTAAAAAGATAGACACCTATGGAGTTGACCATAGCGGTTTTACAACAAAGGACGAAATAGAATATCAAATGGCTCGGCAAAAACGGGAAAACAGTTTGATAGAAGGTTATAACAACCAAGGAATAACTAAAGACTACCCTCAATATGGAACAAACTTCTGGGGCAAGGCTGATAACAATTATGGTTTCGGCACTTCAAATATTGCCGATAATATTAAGAATAAACAAAACCAAGATATAAGTTCCGCATTATATCCCAACCAAATAGGAAATGATGCCGCAAGTTATAAATTGGCTCAGAATATAAATACTAATGATGGAATTGAAAGTAATGTTAAACAAATTTACAATATGTTTCAAAATTTGAATCCTAGCAGTATAGGAGAAAATGCATCAAAATATATTAATAGCTATATTAAAGATATAAATTTCAGAAATAATGAAAGACATAATCTTATTAGAGCAATTGAAGAGCCGACAAGTTTTGTTTTTAGCCTCATTACTTCCAATACACCGGAAGATATACCAAATTACCAACAGAGTAAAAATATTCAATCATTAAATGGAAATCAGCTTGATACAAAAGAAAGAATAGATGCTTATAAAACAAATAAAGACATTTATATTAATCTTGAGGATAAAGAAGAAGATGGATTTAAAACATTTCCTTACCATGATGAAAAAATAGGAAAATATTATGTTGAAAAATATTCTCCTATTATTGAAAAATATGCCAAAGAAAATGGTATAGATTCTAATATTGTAAAAGCTATTTTATTTAGTGAAGCTTCAGATTATCATGACGAAGGAGCTAATCGACTTGGAGATGTAGTTGGTAAGATACCTTTTTCTGATTATATTTTAAAAATTTTTAATCAACAATCATCTACAAGCATATGGCCTATGAATATACAATCAAAAACTTGGGGAGATTTTCAAGGTAAACGTTATGATGTATATAATCCGGAGCAAAATATAGCTTTAAGCGTCAAATTACTGAAAGAGATATTGGATTCTGTTCCGGATAAAGATATTGCAAAAATAGCAACATTATGGAATAATACGGGAGCTAAACAGGTATCTGACTATGGTGCCAGAACGAAATACTATTATGATAATAGTATGTGGAATAAGCGTAAATTATGTTTAGATAATAAGAAATTATAAGGGATCTAAAACCAGTGAAAATAGCATTTTTAAAATATTTTATTTTAGATTTTTTATTTGCTTATCTTTTGGTTTGCGGATACACCCTGCATCTTGGTTTTGCATTAGAATATTCAGAACAAACATGTTTGGCTGCCGGTATAAACAATTACATGGAATTTGGCTGGGATAACTATTTTCACTGGTTTTGGAATAAAATTGATAATGTTTGCCGATTTAATGACATTATATGGATGACTTATAATTGGCTATTAATTTCATATTATGGATTATTAAAATTTTATGGAATACGTCGCGGGCTTAATGCTTTGAGTCTTTATTATGTTATACCAGAGTTGGTAGTGTACATGCTTATGTATCTCAGCAATGTGACACAGACCAATATTATTTGGAGTGGCTATAGCTTACTGAATGCAATGGTTGGATTTGTTCAACTTATTAGCCCGTTGATTATGATTGCTTTTTTATCTGTTATTGGTAAAGTTGTATTTGATAAAGCAAACTTGCAATATTTATGGAATAAACACTACAAAATATATGGTAGCATTGCGTTGCTGTTTTCATCAGTGTTGATGTTTCCTGTATTTCCAAGTTTGATTTGGTGCTTTTGGGTTATGCCTATTGGCTTGGCTTACATATATTACATTTTACCTAAAATGTTGAATAATATTATTTTTGGTTTAAGTGCTAAAATCGACTTATACCGCAGAATAACTTTGTTGGTTGTTGCGATTGTGTTTTTTGTCTTAGAAAATTATGCTTTATTTAGTTTTTCCGATGAAATGATCTATCAACATCTTGGAAAAATATTTTTTATTAATTTGATAATACATAGTTTATACTATGGTATATCCATATCTATAATGTCACCGCAGAAAATTAAGCAATATTTATATAATATATATAGACTTGGAGTTGATGAAAGACGCAATGTTTGGACGGATGAAACGCTAAGAAAAGATTTACCAAACAAGGCAAAATAAATATAAGTTGTGGAGCTTGGGTTATTTAATCAAGCTCCACGGCATATGTGCTTTCTCCTGGAAATGTTGAATATTCATCATAATAATATTCTTTTACATAGAGAGAAGTACATTTCCCTTCATCGTTAGTAGTAAAACATTTGTCTAGTTGATATTTATAAATATCATAAGGATTACCCATTCCTCGCCAATAAATATCTTTACATTTTAAGACAATGTAGTTTTCTTCATTTTCTAATAGTTTACAAGGAACGACGGTCCATCCGTTTTCATGTTTGTCATCTTTGGTATGAATGATAGAGTTTGAATATGTCATTGAGGTTGGGGTTAGATAAGTTTCTCTGCTGCCAACGGCAAAAGGAGCCAATTGTTTATAAAACAGGGGGTTAACAAATTTTTCTTCTTTATTTTGCGTAAACAAACTACAAGCGGTTGTTATCAGCAAAACAGCCATACAAGCAAACAAGACTTTTTTCATCATCAAACTCCGATAAAGTTATTTGCTTGAGATAGTAAACTTAAAAGTTGAAGATATTGTTAAGGCTAAATAGAGGGGTTTTTGTAACTTTTCCACAAGCTCGATATATTTTTCACAATCACCGCTGGGCTATGTGGCTGATGGTAAAAAGATAGACACCTATGGCGTTGACCATAGCGGATTTTCTTTCCATTGACGAGATAGAATATCAAATGGCTCGGCAAAAACGGGAAAACAGTTTGATAGAAGGTTATAACAACCAAGGAATAACTAAAGACTACCCTCAATATGGAACAAACTTCTGGGGCAAGGCTGATAACAATTATGGTTTCGGGAGTTCGCAGATATCTTCTAATATTGAGAAGATGGGAAAAGCTCCGTTACCAAATAATAATATCACAACTTCTTCACAAAAGAAAGATTTTGATTATGATAATTTATCATCTAATACAAAAAGTGAAATAAATACGCAAAAAAAATTATACGATTTAAAACAATTAGGCAACACAGCAAACCTTATTTTTGATACAATAAAATATACCGGAGAAAATATTGGTGAATTGGCGGCCGATGCTCAGATTGCATATCAACATTATAACAAGATGAACAATGTTGGTAAAAAACTTGTTAAAAAATATGGAACAGGACAGGCTGATGGTATTGATAATTATTATCATGCTTTATTACAATGTAAACTGGCACAAATTAGTCCTACTAGTAGAGATTGGGGATTAAGAATGGGTTATGGCAAAGAAATATATGATTATCATAAGAAAAAAGGTAATATGCCAATGCAAACGATTATTGCTGATAGTCAAAAAGACTTGAAAAACAATCTTTATGGTAGCAATATGGGATATAATAATCCAAATCAAAGTTGTGAGAATATGTTAGATGAGTTCAGAACAGAAAATATGCGTAAAGAAAATATTAGATAAAGTTGTCTCTTTTTTCTTGGCCGCTATAGGCGTTTGTGCTATTTTAGCTATCAGTATATGGTTCATATTGCCATATTATCAAAAGTTTAATTATATGCAAACTTGTATAGAAGAAGGACATGATAAAAATTGCTGTCAACAAGTGTGGAAAGACTTGGAAAATCTTGATTAAAATAATGATATTTTAAATAAACTACTGTGGCGGCCTAAAAATTAAAGCCGCCATTTTTTGCTTCTAAAACATCAACCAATAAATTATACATATCTCCTTTTAGTCTATGCTCTAATATCAACTTTTCTAAAGAAGTATCATTTTTATATTGATTTTTACATTCAAATTCATCACTACTTTCTGAGCAAAAATATAAGGATTTATAAAGATTAAATCTTGCCTTTTCATCTGTTTCTATATTTTTAGTAAAATTATCAACTTCGTCTGATCTTAAGTAGTCTTGAACTTGCTTCAATATATTGTTCTTGATACATTTTTTAATTTTACGCACACGTTCAACATCGGCAATATTACCACTAATTACATTATCTTCATTTACTAACGGAATTTTTTGCTCACAATCTTCATAGATTTTTTTTGCCTGCTGTTCTGCTAATTTTTGAGGCGTTAAATTTTCTTCTGCGTGAACAGAACTAGTCATAAAAAAAATTGCTAACAGGCATAAAATCTTTTTCATCACCAAACTCCGATAAAGTTATTTGCTTGAGATAGTAAACTTAAAAGTTGAAGATATTGTTAAGTCTTAACGGTTAATGAATATTTTGAAACCACATATCCTCGTAACATGGTTATATCCCCAAGTTTAGCTGAAAAAATTAATAATTTATCAGAAGAAGATGCTCAGAAAATAAATAATGCATATACTAAAAAACGTATGCAAAGATATTTTGAACTTGTTGATAAAGATCACAGCCAAATAAATAATATTAGGAGTTGGTATAATAGAGCAAGAAACAATTATAGCAATCAAGAAGAATTTGATAAACTGTATAAATCTAAACTTGACGAATATATTAATAGTAAATATCCTCAATATTATAATAAAAAATAAAAAGGTGAACATAAATGCGTATTTTTTTGGTTTGTTTTTGTATATTGTTTTGTCCGTCATTAATCTGTGCATCTGAATGTGTTGGAGAAAATGCTAAATTGATAAAACAACTAGAAAATAAATTAGATAATTGCAAGATTGACATGCCTGATAACGCAACAGATATTGAAATGATTAACGCTTATAACAATTTAACAAAATGTTCAAAAGATGTTGCATATCAAATTTTTGATTCTTTCTATAAAAATAAAAATGAGGATATCAAAAATGATTTTAATAAGGTTATTGAGGCAACCTATATGCATTATCAAAATTTGATTAAAAATAGTGATCTGGCTAAGAAATTATACACCGGTACAATGTACGAGATTCAGGTTAATACCAATGCAAGTTTAAAGGTTAAAGAAATTGTACAAGAATATTTACAAGAAATGAAATCACAATGTGTGGATATGTCTGATTTACCTGATGATTTTAACACAGATATCTAAATTTTATGGCGGCTTAGAAATTAAAGCCGCCATTTTTTGTTTTGATTATTTATCAACCAGCAAGATTTCAACCTTTTTGCCGTAGTATTTTGCCAAAAGGTGCAAAGCACCTAAGTTGACGCTGCCGCGGCCGAGTTCCAGATTATCTAAAAGTCCTTGCGGAATGCCGGTTTCTTCACATACCTTATTAAAACGTAGTTGTTTGGAAATTCTGATATCGTGTAATCTGGTGGCAAGAGTTTTTCTGCGTCGTCTTAAGTCATTTTTGTCTTGTTTATAGTCCATTTTCTTAACTCCCTGATTTCTTTATTTATAAAAAGAAACCGCCTTAAAAACAAATTAAGGCGGGGAGTTCGAAACTGTATAGGTACAGTCCGGGTTATTCGTGCATAGCCTTATATCCCCGGCTCCCCAAAAGAGGAGTATTAACCTATAAGGAGTTTCGACACTCCGCAGCCGGAACCCCCGACTGCGAAAGTGATTATAAAAAATATTGCTTAAAATGCAATTAATTTATGAAAGATTTTTGAGTATAATGGCTTCTCTTTCCATTGACGAGATAGAATATCAAATGGCTCGGCAAGACTCCAGCTAAAGCTTTTCTTAATCTTTACCTATATTTATGTTTCGGTTAATATTCACTGACAAAATTATACCAAACCCCGCCATAACCGAAAGAATAACCGTTCCGCCATAAGAAATTAAAGGCAAAGGAATCCCCACCACCGGAATCAAGCCTAAAACCATTGCCATATTAATGGAAACATACAAGAAATAGTTAGTAGCCAAACCAATCGCCAAAAGCTTACCAAAATAGCTACTGCTTCTTAATGCAAACATAAAACTGTAAGCAATAATCAAAAAGTTAAGTATAACTATTGCCACCGCTCCAATCAAACCAAACTCTTCAGAAAGCATCGTAAAAATAAAGTCCGTATGTTTCTCCGGCAAAAAGTTTAAGTGGCTTTGCGTTCCCTTCAAAAAGCCCTTACCAAACACACCGCCTGAGCCCAAAGCAATCTTTGACTGAATAATGTGATACCCTGCTCCCAAAGGATCTCTTTCCGGATTTAAAAATGTCAACACACGATTTTGTTGATAGTCATGCAAAAAATGCCAAGCTATGGGCATGGTTATAATTGCCCCCAACAAAACAACCCCAAACTTCCACAACTGCACACCAACTGCAAAAAAGATGGCTCCTGCTGAAAATAACAACATCAAAGCCGTTCCCAAATCGGGCTGTGTCATCACCAAAAAAGCCGGAAACAAAACCATCAAAACCGGAATAATTATACCGCGAGTACTTTCAATACTCTGCAAAGAAGAAGCATGGAAGTACCTTGCCAAAGCCAAAACTAAAGCAATTTTCATCAACTCTGAAGGCTGTAGCTTGATAAAGCCCAAATTAATCCACCTCTGAGCTCCCATTCCGATATGACCGGTAACCTCCACAATAATCAGCAATATTAATGCAATAAAATAAAACACATAAGCATAACGCAAAAATACCCGCACATTAATCATGGCTAAGGTAATCATTACTCCAAATCCCAAACCGAAACGCACCAGCTGATTTAAAGCCCATGGTTTCCAACTGCCGTTCGCCGCCGAATAAAGCATTGTTACACCGACAGCCGCCAACAACATAATGAACAAAATATAAGCAAAGCTCAAATTTTGAAACTTTTCCTTCAAAGATAAATTCTGACTTTTAAAACCTGTTTCATAAAATTTATACATTCTTCTTATTCCACCGGTTGAGATGTTGCGTCTAATTTCAAAGCTTCCAACAAAAGCTTACTGCCAATAGGTGCTGCTACCGAAGAACCACCACGCCCGTGTTCTACCAAAACCGCCACTGCATATTTAGGATTATCATGCGGAGCATAACCCACAAACAATGCATGGTTTCTGAATTTCCATGGCAAATCTTCCTGTCTGACAATACCTGATTGCCGTTCTTTCATGGTAATACGACGAACCTGAGTTGTTCCGGTCTTTCCGGCTAATTTTTGCCCCTTAAAATCAAACCTTGAACCAAAAGCCGTTCCGCCCGGAATATTCATCACATCAAACATTCCCTGTTTTACCAGTTCAATATGCAAAGGATTCAAGCTCATTTTTTTGGCATCAATTTTATCACCGACATTAAATTTTTTAAATGTCGGTACAATTTCATATCCTCCGTTGGCAATCCTTGCCGTCATGGTCGCAAGTTGGATCGGCGTTGTTAAAATATATCCTTGCCCAATACCGGAAATAAGGCTTTCTCCCTGTTGCCAAGGTTCTCCAAAACGACGTTGTTTCCACTCCGTTGTAGGTAACAATCCAGGTTTTTCATTCTCCAAACCAATATTTACTTTTTCTCCCATGCTGAAACGTCTTGCCATTTCGCTTATTTTATTAATGCCTAATTTTTGTGCCGTTTCATAAAAGAAAATATCACAAGAATGCTGCAAAGCCTGAACCACGTCCAAATAACCGTGCCCTTCTTTTTTCCAACAGTGGAAAGCATGCGAGCCTAAAAACATTTTACCGGCACAAAATGCTCTGGTTTGTGGAGTTATGGTTCCGTTCTCCAAAGCAGCCAAAGCCACTACCATCTTAAAAGTTGACCCCGGAGAATATTGTCCGGCCAAAGCTTTATTCACCATCGGATTTTTTTCATTACTGTTTAACTCTTTCCACTCCTTGCTGCTCAATCCTTGCGTCAATAAATTAGGATCATAAGCCGGCGTTGAAACAAAAGCCAAAATCTCTCCGGTGTGAACATTTAACAAAATCGCCGCTCCGCTTTCTTCCCCAAACAAATCATAAGCTTTGGTTTGCAATCTTGCATCTAAACTCAAATCAATTTTTTCACCGGCAATTCCGTCAACACGTTCAATCTCTTTCATAACTCTGCCGTAAGCATTAACTTCCAACTTCAAGTTTCCGCCTTTACCGCGTAGTTTCTTTTCAAAAAGTTTTTCTATTCCTGCTTTACCGATTTTAAATCCCGGAACTTCCAACAATGGATCATCTTTAACATCATTTTCCGAAACGGAAGATACATAACCTAAGACATGAGCCATTTTTTCTCCATAAGGATAATATCTTGACAATCCCTCATCAATAATAATCCCTGGCAAATCAGGTGCATTAAGTTGAATTTTTGCCACTTCTTCCCAAGTCAGATTATCTTTAATTTTAATTGGCACAAAACTACGATTCTTTTTCAAATCTTTTTTGACTTTTTCTTCCTCTTCTTTACTGATTGGCATAATTTTTTTCAAAGCATTCAAAGTATCTTGTACATCAGTTGTTTGCTCTGCCACAATCATAACCTGAAAGTTTTGTCTGTTGGTTGCTAATTCTTTTCCATGTCGATCATAAATCACTCCTCTTGGTGGAACTAACAAGCGTGTGGAAATTCTGTTTTCATCAGCTAATGTTTTATATTTATCGGCCTGATAAACCTGCAGATAATATAAACGCACAATAATCACCAATAAAAACAAAAACTGTGCTGCCGCCAAAATCAGCGAACGATTTATCAGAACTTTTCCTTTATCATTATCACGATTCATCAGTCATCATCCGCTATAAAATTATTTTGTACAAACGCCAACAACAAAGAAACAAAAGGATATGCCGCTACCGTTACCATATAACTGAAAAACAGCATTGATAAAGGCAAAAATTGACTATAATAAATAGAAACCACCAACCAACGACACAACATTGTAATTAAAGCTATTGCCGCAAAACCATACCACATAACAACAAAAGGTTTGGCATTGAAAAATTTTGATAAATTAGTGATTAACAAATATAAAATCAACATCGCCAAAATATTTGAACCGAACGGTGATGCACTTATTATATCATCAATCATGCCATAAAAATAAATTGACCACAAGTTAAACAAATCAGGACGATGAATCAACCAAAAATAGACACAACTTATTCCTATAACCGGCCTAACATTATTTAACAATGAAAAATCCAGCGGCACATAAGAAAATAATAACAAAAGTAATGATGATAACAAAGGCAGCGTCCGCTGAAATACGGAAGTGATATTTTCATCTAAATCTTCACTCATCTAATTTCCGCCCTCTGATATTTCTTCATCATTTTCCAAAATACCCGACAATCCGTAATTAACCAATTTAATATATTCTAATTGTCCCAAAGAGCTAAAAGGTTTAACTCTTATCTCATTTTTCTTAACACTGACAACTTTTCCTATAGGCAAACCGGCAGGAAAAACACCTGCAACACCGGAAGTAACAATCCTGTCACCCACATTTATCGCTGCATCTAAAGGAATAAAGACCAACCTTGGCATTGTAGTGTTATCACCAGATAAAATTCCCCTAATTCTCGTTTTTTCAACCATTACCGGAATCTTCGAGTTAATATCCGTAATCAGTATAATTCTGGCATAAGCTTTACCCACATTTTCAACCCTTCCGACAACTCCCTTATCCGAAAGAGCTACCTGCCCTTTTTTCACTTTTTTATCACCGGTATACGCAATCATAGAATGAGAAAAAGCATCTCCTTCCTCAGCAATAACTCTGGCTGTAATAAATTCTGATTCTTTTGGTGTGACATAATTAAGTAAATCACTTAAAAGTTTATTCTCTATTTCCAAAGATTTAAATTTATCATACAATAAATTAAGTTTGCGATTTTCTTCTCTTAAGCGAATATTATCTTTATGAATTTGTTTCAAATCACGAAAATAATCATAAACTTTAGCAATTAATTTTGCCGGCACTACCAATACATCAATCACCGGCGAGACAACATCTGTCGCAACCGAAGAAGTCTTTTCAATAATCATCGTATCGGTTTTATTCACAAGCATTAATGCAAATGCAGATATAAACAAAATTACCAGCGCAAATTTTTTGGCCAGTAATCTTATATGACTTAAATGAATATATAAACTTCTCCGCCGTTTCATAAAAACTCCGACTGCTTAAAGAAGATAACTTTAAAAAGCAAACCGCAAGAGCTAAGATCATAACCGTTGCGGTTTACCCTCAAACTTATTTCCATGTTTAATACATGGTAGAAAGAATGGTTTTCAAACGACCAATATCTTCCAAAGCCTTACCGGTACCTTTAACCACACAAGCCAAAGGATCTTCGGCAATAGATACTGGAAGTCCTGTTGCATTACGCAAAACTTGATCAAGATTTGTCAACAAAGCTCCGCCTCCGGTTAAAACAATTCCTTTATCAACAATATCCGCAGCCAACTCCGGAGCAGTGTATTCCAAAGCCACCTTTACAGCCTCAACAATTTGAGCCACCGGCTCAGCCAAACTTTCAGCCACCTGACGTTCTGAAATAACAATTTCCTTAGGTACACCGTTCATTAAATCACGACCTTTAATTTCAAAAGTACGTCCGTTGCCTTTTTCCGGAACACATGCCGAACCGATTTCCTTTTTAATTCTCTCGGCACTTCCTTCACCAACCAATAAATTATGATTGCGGCGAATATAAGATATAATTGCGGCATCCATTTTATCTCCGCCTACGCGAACCGAACGAGCATAAACAATACCACCCAAAGACAAAACAGCTACCTCGGTTGTACCACCGCCAATATCAACCACCATAGATCCTGTTGGCTCTGTAACCGGCAAATCGGCACCGATTGCGGCAGCCATTGGCTCTTCAATCAGCCAAACCTTACGAGCACCTGCTGCTTCGGCAGATTCCTGAATAGCCCTTCTTTCAACAGCCGTAGAACCTGACGGAACGCAAACAATAACCATTGGAGATGCAAATGTACGACGATTATGTACCTTACGAATAAAATACTTAATCATCTCTTCGGCAATTTCAAAATCGGCAATCACGCCATCACGCAGCGGACGAATAGCATGAATATTTCCTGGAGTACGACCCAACATTTGTTTTGCTTCATTACCAACGGCCAAAACCTGTTTTTTACCGCGGTATTCCTCAATTGCTACTACCGAAGGCTCATTAAGAACCACGCCCTTACCTTTAACATATACTAAAGTGTTAGCTGTTCCCAAATCAATAGCCATATCGGCAGAAAGCCATCCCATAAATTTTGATAACATAAATTAATCTCCAACAAAAAATAAACTGGTTATTACTTGATTTTTATAACCTTCTGCTCTGATGTGCAACAATTAATTACTTTGTTAACATCAAAAATTATATACCATAACATTTATCAATAATTCTATCTGCCTTCAATTTATTTCTAAACCATGTCCTCTGTCTTTTAGCATACTGACGAGTATGAAGTTTGGCTTTATTTACAGCCTCATCGAGATAACACTTTCCTTCTATAAATTCAGACAACTCAGGTACTCCAAGCATTTTCATTACCGGTAAACGTTTGTCTAATTTAAGTTCTAATAAATTTCTAACCTCATCTTCAGCCCCTAAAGCAATCATTTTATCAAAACGTTCATAACATTTCTCATCCAATTCATCTACTGGAGGCAAAATTTTAACCACATAAAATTTTGCTTCCGGCAATTTTTTAACCATCGGCATTTTATACCATTCTGCAATTGATTTTCCTGTTTGCCTAAAAATTTCTAATGCCCTTTTAATCCTTGTAACATCTGCCGCATTCAACATTGCTGCTGCTAATCCATCTTCTTTTTGTAAAACCGCATATAGCTCTTTCACCCCTGCTTCCGCTTCTTTTTCCACTTCTTTTCGAATTTCAGAAGATACCATAGGAATTGGGGTTGTCCCGTTAATAAGATTATCTAAATATAACCCTGTACCACCTACAACAATAGGTAATTTTGTTTCCTCCCAACATTTTCTGATTTCTTTTTCTGCTAAATCGAGCCAATCAACTACTGTTCCCCTTTTTGAAGGAGGATAAATTTCATATAACTTATGCTCAACTTGTTTTTTTTCTTCTTCCGTTGGTGCTGCGGATAAAATCTTTAAATTTTGATAAATCTGCATTGAATCGGCATTAATAATCACTCCGTTTTGCCTTTTAGCCCAGTCCAAAGCCAAAGCCGACTTTCCAGATGCTGTCGGCCCTGCAATAACAACTACCGAATTTCTATTTACTTCCGCCATTTTACCTTTTTACTAAATCTTCCTGCATTTTGCATTTTCAACCAATTTTGCACACAAATCTTCATAACTTATACCGGCATATTTTGCTTGTTCAGGCACCAATGATAATGCAGTCATTCCCGGATTAGTATTAATTTCCAACAACACTACTCCATCTTCAGGATTATAACGCAGATCAACCCTTGAAACTGTATTGCATCCTAAGCGTTGATGCAGTTTTTCGGCATATGCTTTACAAATTTCAGAAACTTCATAAGGAATTTCTGCCGGCAACACATGTTTAGTAACTCCATCGGTATATTTGGCTTTATAATCATAAAATTCATCATTAGCTTTAAGTTCTGTAACCACATAAGCCTTATCTTCCAAACACATAACCGTCAGCTCTCGACCAGGAATATATTTTTCCACCAATATTTCTCTATCCAAATCTCTATATTTAACTTTCAACAAATCTTCTTGGTTATTTACTATAAAAACCCCGACGCTTGAACCGTCACAAACAGGTTTAACAACAAACGGCATTGGAATAACTGTTCCATGTTGTAAAAATTCTTTGGCTGTCATTTTTTGACTTGGAGCAACTCTGATACCACAACTTTTGGCAACCATTTTAGTAATATATTTATCCATACCTATAGCCGACGCCTTCAGACCAGAGTGAGTATACGGAATTTGCATTAAATCAAGCATGCCTTGAATTTCTCCGTCTTCTCCCCAGTTTCCATATAAGCCGTTAAAGATAACATCAGGTTTTTCTTTCTTTATAACATCTATAAGCTCCCAAACATCTTTAAAATCATGGACGACCGTCCTATATCCCTTAGATTTTAAAGCATTTACAATATCTTTTCCCGAGCTTAAACTAACATCTCTTTCCGCTGAAAGTCCACCCATTAAAACCAAAACTTTTTTAGACATGATTAAACCCTTTAAATTATAATTTTTTATGCTATTGTATGGCAAAAGTTTAAAGAAAGAATAAACAACATGAAAATTTTATACCTTTTACCTTTATTCTGCCTATCATTTGTAAGCAATGCTTTTAGTTATAGCGTTGAGCACAAATTTATGGTTACAATAGGACCTTTCGAAGCTAGTAAAACCGGATTTACATATACACTTTCTCCTGATTCCTATAAGGTTGAATCTGTAGCTGAAACTTTTGGTATTTTTGATACTCTTTATCCTTTTCGTGCTAACTACTTTACATCAGGAAAAATCAACCAACAGGATTTTATAACCTCTGATTATCATTACATTTCCAAATCACGTTTTAATACCCGTACCAAAAAATTGATTTATAATGAAAAAGGTTTACCGACCCAACGCATCAGTAGTAAAAATGACAATCAAAAAAAAGTTACTATAGTTGACAAACCGGAAAACCAGGATACTACAGATTTACAAACAGTTTTTGCCGAACTTGCCCGCCAATACAGCATTTATAAATTTTGCGATTCTCGTATGCGTGTTTTTGACGGCAAACGTCGCTTTGATGTAATTTTCCGTGATGAAGGCCAAGAAGAGCTTATTCCTAATCAATACTCAAACATATCCGGCAAAGCGACCAAATGTTCTTTTCATATTGATAAATTGGATTCAAAAGGAGATGACTTATTATGGAAAGTCACTTCTGATCGTCCTGTTTATTTTTGGCTTATGGAAGATGCAAAACAAAAACCTTTTATTGCCAGAATATCTCTTGAAAAGACGCCTCTCGGCCCACTTGATGTTTATACCACCGAAGTTAAAATAAAGGATTAAAATATGTTACCTCGTGCTGAACTTTTACTACCAGCTGGTTCATTAGTAAAATTAAAAACAGCTATTTTATACGGAGCTGATGCCGTTTATGCCGGAACCCCCGACATGTGCTTAAGAGCTCAATCAAAATTTTCATTACCTGAGCTTGAAGAAGGCATCAAATTCGTTCATGAACATGGCAAAAAAATTTATCTAACCCTAAATCTTTTCATGCATAATCGTGATGTTGAAAAACTGCCAACCTTTGTTGAAACCCTGCAACAACTGAAACCTGACGGTGTTTTAATTGCTGATCCCGGAGTTTTTCAATTCGTTAAAGAGCATGCTCCCGAACTTAATCTTTTTGTTTCCACTCAAGCTAATATTTGCTCTTGGCAAGCTGTCAAATTTTGGCAGGCTCAAGGAGCAAAATTGTGCGTTTTGGGACGAGAAGTTACTTTTGAAGAAGCCTGTGAAATTCGTCAAAAATGCCCTGATATTTTGCTTGAAACTTTCATGCATGGAGCTATGTGCATGTCATATTCCGGTCGTTGCCTTATTTCAAATTATCTTGCTGACCGCAGTGCCAACCAAGGCAAATGTGCTCATTGTTGCCGTTGGCATTACAAATTGCACCTTCGTCTTAAAGATGGTAATATTAAAGAAATCGAAATCAATGATCAAAACAAAAATGCCTTTGAATTTTTACTGGAAGAAGAGTTTCGCCCCGGTGAATATTTTGAAATCGTAGAAGACGAAAATGGTGGTTATATTCTAAATTCTAAGGATATGTGCCTGCTTCCCAGACTTGATGATTTACTAAAAATCGGCATTGATTCTCTCAAAGTCGAAGGACGTAACAAAACTGAATACTATGCAGCCATTGTTGCCAGAGCATATCGTAAAGCTATTGATGACTGGTATAAAAATCCCGGGAGTTGGAACTGGCAAGACTATATGGATGAATTAAACACATTACAAAATCGTGGTTATTGTCTTGGTTTCCATGATGGCAAACTTACCAACATCAGCCAAAACTACGAATATACCCGCACCTTGGGTGATTGGCTTTTTGCCGGCTCAATTGTCGAGTGGCAAGGTGATGATGCCATCTTTGAAATCCGTAATTATATCAATAGCGGAGAGTTTATTGATTTTCTTATTCCCGGAAGCTTGCAAAACATCCGTCTTACTTTGACCGAGTTTGAAGATGCAGACACCGGCGAAATAACCCCTCGTGTTTCTGCCGGACAAGGCAAAAAAATTCGCCTTCGTCCTTCTGTGTGGGAAAGGCCTGTCTCTGAAATAAAAAAACAACTTCCTCAATACTCGGTTGCTCGCAAACCGGCTGATTTGCAGCCGCAAAATAAAGAGCTGCTTCAGCATAAAAAGGATGAATTTAAACAGCTTTGTTCTCAAAATTAAAAAATCTAAAAAGGGAGTTTTTAAACCCTCTTAAAAACTCCCTCTTCAATTTCCGGCAAAAAACTGCTTATACGTCCGACCACAAATTCCACACTATCAACCCGGGCCAACATCGGACCTTTTTGACAAGCCAAAATCATCTTATCAATATTATCTTCTTCCCCTCGCATCATAATTTCAACACTTCCGTCAGCCTCATTATGCACCCAACCGGAAATATCTCCTATCTCATTTGCTTTTTTTATTGCCCAGTATCTAAAACCGATTCCCTGAACTCGACCTTTAATCTTTATCAAAACTTCTTTTTTCATTTTTTCAAAAAATCTTCAACTTCCTTTAGTTCTTTGTAACGTTCTTGGCGTTTTTTCTCCGCTTCATCATCAACACCCCATTTTTCAGCCTGCCACAACTCCTCCAAATAAGCAGCCTCATATGCTTGCTTGGCTGTTATTTTCCCTTTTACTAAAGCTGCTGCCATCAATACCGAACGCATATTCAAAGCCGCCAAATAAAATGCTGCTAATTCCTTGTCTGATAAATGCTCCAAAAAGTTTCTCAAACGATATCCGCTTTTTTGATTTTCTTCTTTAACTTCCAAATCATGACTAACTTTAAAATTAGCCCCAAACTCTTTTTTAGCCCATTCAAGCAAAGGTTTCCATTTTTGCTCTTGACAGGCTATTAAATCCTTATCTTCGCCCCAAAACAACAACACATCGGTTTCTATATACTTCATCAACCGCTTAATAATATCTTCCCGATATTTGGCAATCTCAAGTGTTACTTTCTCAAGTCTTTTACTCATTAGTCCCTCTCCGTTCAAATATTATTTGCTGTTTTTTAATGCTCTCAAAAAACCTTGTGCCGCATTTTTTAAATCCGTAAGATCATTATTTATTCTTTTAGTCGTATCCTTATAAACTTCCTGAGTCGTAGCCTTAACTCCTGTAGGTTTGGGAAAACGAGATGCATAAGATGTTCCTTGCAAAGCCGTATAGCAAGGACTTCCATCCCCATCTAACAACATTTGAGAACCTATATAAGTAGCTCCTCCTGTTGCAGCTACTCCGATAAGAGTTTTAATAGCCTCTTTATCATCTATTCTGATTTTTGGATCATTTATGGTTCCGACAATTTTAATAAAAGATGCCAAGGCTTGCGTAATATTTGCATCGGCCAATTTATTCATCGCCGGCTGTATGGTAAAATCAATACCCTCATTTATTAAATTAACATTTCCGTCACTTACCAAAGTTAATTGTTTTGAGCTAATGGCAATACCATTCGGAAATACAGCTTTTCCACCACTGATATCAGCTCTTACCACTGCACAAGTCAAATCAAGCTCTCTTGATTTTTTAGTATCTATATTCAATGTAGACAGAAGCTGAGTTACAAAATTTCCTGTCAAGAACCGTAATGATCCGGTTTGCAAAACAGATTTATCAACTATTGCAATGGTTGTTCCTTTCATATTTTGCACTAATTGCCTCCAAGTTGCACCTTTGCCTGACACATTAACATCCAAATCCAACTTTCCGCCGCTTATAACACCAAAGTCATTGTTTCCCGATATTTGGAATTCTTTATGAATATTTTGCAACAACATATTTTTGCTCACCGCGGTTAAAGCCACATTTTGCGTTTTGGCATTAGCAGACAACGTTGTATTAATACTTCCGCCGCCAAAATCAAAATCTAACTTGCTGACATTAAGCACCCCGTTATTTAAAACCGCAGCCATCGACACATTATCGGCTTGCATTCCGTCAGCTATAATTAACTGTCCGATCCTAACTTTTGCATCAGCGTTGACATATTCCAAAGCCTCAAATGGAATTTTTTCATCAGGAACCGCCTCTATTGCCTGTGCTTCACTGATTATAGTTGGTAAAACAAAAGCAAAATTACTGTTCTGGCTAAAATTTAGCAAATTAATCTTTGCACTTTGCAAATCGGCAACAATATCTGGTAGTTTTCCACTCCAATTAATTTTGGCACTTCCCGTAATTACATTATTAACAATATTCAAAGTTTCAATATGTGCCGTCAACTCATTTATATCACCGTCGATTCTGGTTTTAAGAGTAGTTTCCGGAGCATTCATGTTTCCGGCCGGATTATATAAATTTATTGCTGCAGCATAACTGGGAGATGTCATAACATCAGCTACCGAACCGTTTGCCTCCAAATCAATTCCTAAAGCCTCAGCCGTTAATACAAACGGATACGGCTCTTTACCCTGTAAAAACGAATTAATTGAGCCTACATTTGCCTCACCTTTAACAGCTTGACCATTCACATTAACATCAAAAGATAAGTTAATTTTATCATCAAGGCTGGGAATTTGCATTGAAAAGCTGTTAATATTGGCACTTGTTTTTTTATCTGTTTTAGCATCATAATACTCTACCAACCCGTTTTCAATTGATACGTTTTTAGCCACAAATCCCGCCAATAAAACCGCTGCCGGATTAGCTTCGGCTACTGATTTAGTTGACGCTTTTTGTGCCATAGTAGGTGATACTAATGCGGTTTTAAATTCCCAACTGGCATCACCATTTGCATTTTTTTCAAGATAAACTTTGGGCCCTATCAAAGCAATTTTATCAATCACCACCTGTTTTTTAAACAACGGTAAAATTGCAAATTTGACCTCTATCTGGCTTAACTCAACCATTTGCGGATTAACCGCCCATTCGGGATTTGAGAGTTCGACATCATTAATAATAATTGTTGGCACCAAAGAAATACCTAAACTTGCATCTCCGTTAATAACCAACTTTCGGCCGATTTGTTTTTCTACTATATCTGCCGCATAAGCTTTATATTGATTCAGATCAAAATTACGAACGGCAAAATAGCCCACGATTGCAATAATTATAATTATACTGAAGACAACCGATGCCAAAACTTTTACAACTCTCATTTATTACTCCTTAAACTCAATTCCCAAACAATCAAACGCTTGCCTAAAATGCTCCGGCAATGGAGCTTTTATTTCTTTTATCTTATTATATATTTCCGATAAATCTATTTTGTATGCATGCAAATAAAGTTTATCTTTCAATTGAGTAAAATGTGCCCTACTTTTACCAAAATATTTATCATCGCCAACAATCGGACAACCTATTGCTTCCAAATGAGCTCTTATTTGATGCGTCCTTCCGCTTAAAGGACTTGCCTCAACCAAAGCAAACTTATCCCCGACTTTTTCCAATACTCTATAATGGGTAATTGCTTTTTTACCCTCATCACTCACGATTGACTTTTCCCCAATTTTTTCCAACGAAAGTTTAATCTCTCCTTCATCTTTAGGTGGATTACCTCTCACCAGAGCCAAATAAATTTTATGCAAATCTCTTTCTCTAAAAGCTTTTGTCAACAGCTCTGCATTTTTTCTCGTTCTTGCCAAAACTAAAACCCCGCTGGTTTCTTTATCTATTCTATGTACTAATTTTGGGGCTTCTTCCAAATCAAATTTTAAAGCATCCAACATCCCGTCTATATGGCGTTTGGTATTAGTTCCTCCTTGTACGGCAATTCCAGATGGTTTATTTAGCACAATAATGTTCTGATCCTTATAAATCACTAATGACTTTATAAATTCAGCATCCTTTTGGGCTATAATATTCTTAGATAAGTTTATAGATTTTTCTTCCTTCAGTGGAGGAATTCTGATTTCTTGTCCCGCAACCAACTTCAAAGAAGTTTCTGCTCTTTTTCCATCAACTTTAATTTGCTTGGTTCGTAAAAGTTTTTGTAAATGCCCCAAACTCAAATCCGGATAATACTTTAAAAACCAACGGTTAAGCCTTATCCCATCATCAATATCTTTAACTTTAATTAATTCCACAACCATCTTTTTTATATACTTTTTTAAAAGAAATTTTTCTTTGTTCAGCCGCCAAAATCGAAGTTTCTTTCTTTAATCCTAAAATATCCCTATTGTATTTTTTACTTCTTTTTTCTAATTTTAGTATTTTAGAATATAAAATAGAATAATCTGTTTCTTGATTATCATAATAAAAATCTACTCCATTTTTGCTTTTTCCAATAATACATTTACCATTTTCACTAACATATTCCGGGTTTTCCTTTTTATATACAAACAAAAACAATTTCACTCCCCATTTCTCAATTTCCTCTATTATATCGGCAATCTTATCATTTTGTTCTAAAACTTTTTTATATCCTACATCTACTGCATTAAAATTTTCAGGTTCTTTTTTTAAACCTAATTTTACATTTTCACACTCATCAAAAAAATCAACAATCCTTTTCTCTACATTATAAGCTGCAACATATTTATTAACAACAATCCCTTGAACTTCAACATCATACCCAAAATCTTTAATTTGCTTAATAAATTTTTTATGATTTTTAGAAAAAGACGCATCTAAAATAATATTTTTTCTTTCTTTTATATTTTTTAATAACAACTCATTAACTTTTTTTGTCCCTTCCGCCTGAAAATCTTTAGGAAAATAAACCGTTCCCTTTTCTAAACCCTGACAAGAACATCTATCATATCCCAATATTTTACTATGAATTTCATCTGCACAAATTAATATCATTTCTTTATTGCTATTTTTTTGTATTTTTTTTGCTAAAAAAGATTTACCGGCTCCACGATTTCCTATAACAAAAATAAATAAAGGTTTTAGGTTATCATTCTTCATCTATCACTCTTCCTTTTTCTTTTTCATGGCTTGTTTTTCAGCTCTCAGGCGGTCAAAATATTCCACCCTTTTTTTCACCTCTCGCTCAAAACCCCTGTCAACCGGATAATAAAGCTTAACCCTTTTCATTCCGTCCGGAAAATAATTTGCTCCTGAAAAACCATCTTCACAATCTGGATCATATTCATAATCTTCACCATATCCAAGCTGTTTCATCAATTTTGTAGGTGCATTCAAAATATTCTTAGGCGGCATTAATGATCCTGTTTTTCTGGCCAAATCCCTTGCCGCATACATTGCCTTATATACCCCGACCGACTTTGGTGCTGTTGCCAAATATGCCGCCAACTGCATAATTGCCAAATCTCCTTCCGGCGAGCCCAAGCGATCATAAGTCTCCCAACAAGCTATTGCTTGCGTAATCGCGTTAGGATCAGCCAAAGAAACATCTTCTATTGCAAAACGCGTCATTCTTCTTAATAAATACTTCGGATCTTCTCCCGATTCCAACATTCTCGCTACCCAGTATAAAGCAGCATCCACGTCTGACCCTCGCAAAGATTTATGCACGGCCGAAATCAAATTATAATGTCCGTCGCGCCCCTTATCATATATAGGAGCTCGCGAACGAATAATTTTCATAATACTTTCTTTATCAAAAATTTCACCGTTTTGGGCATAATTCCAAACACTCTCTGCCAGATTCAAAATATATCTTCCGTCTCCGTCAGCCACTTCTTTCATAAAAGTACGTGCTTCATCATCAACTGGCAAATTTTTACCGATTTCTCTTTCAGCTCTTTGCAAAAGTTCTTCAAAATTTTCTTCGCTCAAACGATTCAGCATAAACACTTGACATCTTGACAACAAAGCCGCATTTAATTCAAATGAAGGATTTTCCGTAGTTGCACCGACAAGAATTATCGTGCCATCTTCTACATATGGCAAAAAACCATCTTGCTGTGATTTATTAAAACGATGAATTTCATCAACAAATAACAATGTTCCTTGCCCTTGACTCGCTCTGCGTTCCTGAGCATAAGAAAAAACCCGTTTTAAATCCGCCACACCGGAAAAAACAGCTGATATTTGTTCAAAATAGAGCTTAGTATTTTCAGCAATCAATCTGGCAATCGTAGTTTTTCCGCATCCTGGAGGTCCCCACAAAATAAATGAAGAAATCTTCCCCGATCTAACCATTCTTCCTAACGGAGCATTTTCACTCACAACATGATCCTGTCCTACTACCTCATCAAGACTTTTAGGACGTAATCTGTCGGCCAAAGGCCTCTTAACCTGTGTTGAAAATAAAGTTTCTTCCATATTATTGTCGATTCGCTATAATTTTACTTTAAGATACCAGATTTTATTGGAAATTTACAGTTATTTTTTTTCAAACGGATTCCTGCTTTGCAAGCTTTTTTCTGCCTCAAAAGCACCCTCTTGCAACCACCAATCCGCTCCTGCATTATTATAATCATCCATCGGTTTTGTTACCGGTGCAATATTTTTCATTTCATCATAAACCATATCCATATATTGATTAAGTTCTATTTCATCATCTATTTTTCCCCCCATATCACCTAAAACTTCCGTAATTGTTGGTATATACAGATCATAAACATTCCGTTCACTTACCATCTCAGAAGATAAAAAATAATACGATGGAATTACTGCCTTTGGTCTAAATTTTTCATCTTTCAAAAAGTGTACATGCTTTGTTAAAACCGGACGATGATAAAACCCCTCAACTAATAAAATTTGATATCCTTTAGTAATTATTTTCAAATTTTTTCTAGCCCTTAGTTCCTTAGCCAGATAATGATAATAATTTGAATCGGCAAAAATTTTATGTTTAAATTTATGCTTTACGCCATCCACCGGAATTTGAACAGATTTGCTGGCAAAAACAGCCAATTTATTTAATTGTCTACTAAGTTTTATTGTATCTTCAGCCATCACAATTTTATAATTTGTATTAACCACCAAATCTTCCAAAGCTTCTTTGCTGTAAGTACTCTCCACATTGTGCAAACTATTACACAACATTAAAAAAGACATTTTCATATTTGGTCCTTTTGCCACACACTCGACCAAATCTCTAATTTTAAGCATTTGCCCGACATCATCAATCACCGTTAAAATAGGCAATGCTCCTTTATTTTTATGTTGCTCTAAATTATATTTCAGTAACATCTCCACAAACATTCGACCAACGAACTTAGAACTTTTGGTATTTGCCGTTGAATATATGGTTACAGGTTCATATTTTTTTGTTTCCAAATTTTTTATTCCACGTAATTGCCATAAACAAAAATCATTACCGCTTGTACGCTCTCTTACTGATTGGTTCAAAAAAATTTTAAATGGTCTCAAAATAAAAGCAAATATAATTTCTCTTTGCTGTTTAGAAAGCCCCAAAAGTTTATCTAATCCCTCTACCGCTGCACTATGATAATTAAATAATCCCGCTTCTGTTTTTAAAGATTGTAGCCAATTTAACCAATCTCCAAACTCTCCGTTATCACGAGAACCTAAATAATTTTTAACAAACCAATCAACAATCATGGCAATACACAAATTTTTTCCTTGCCATAAAGATGGAATTCCCGCCCAACTGCCTACAGGATAAAAATCTTCAGCACTTAACTTATCCTTTTTTATGGATCTTATTGCTTTTTCAGCATAATTTTTAGGCATTAAAACATAATAACTTAACAAAACATCTCTATCATACTTATTCAAAGTACCGTTTTCCAAAATTTTATTCAAAAAATAATCATTTGCTTCTGCCTGCTCTATTTTACATACCATAAAATGCAACATTGAATATATAGTATAATACGCCAACATCTCCCAATAATTACTTTTATCAGTTTTCTTTTCATTTGCTACCAAATATGATGTAACAAAACCTAAATATTCATCCCTTTTTAATCCTTTAATTGGCAAGTTCCCTTCAGATAAAGGATTCCACCTTGGATAAAATATCCCTTTTTCAATATCATCTTTCAAATCCCAATTAAAATAAAAAACTTTCCCAAGTTTTGCTCTATATCCACTTGTATGCCTTGCTAAAGCACCGCTATTATCAACCGCCAAAACACTTAAAGTATCTGAACGCAGTATTGAAGGAATTGCCACTGTTGAAGTTTTACCGCAGCCAACTTCTCCAAAACACAATACCGATGCACTATGTTTTAACCCCAAAAGCTTTCCTTGAAAACGTCCTAAAACCATTTGAATTCCATCTAAAATTCCCATTTTTTTTACATCAGAAATCTTGGCAAAATGATGATTAAATATATACCAAAGACTAAAAAAATATGAGTTTTTTAACCATAAGACACTTAACAAAAAAACCGATAAGAACAAAGCACTAAAAGGCAAGGACAATAATATTTTAAATTGCCAATTACCTATAGAAGCTAAAAAATCATTCCACCAATTTTCATATATTTCAAAAAAATATGACGGTTCAAAAATTAATTTCTGCGCAGAATGAGCTAAAACATCCAAACTTTCATCATTAATACCGTTATCAACAACATAAATTAAAGCAAAAGATAATATAGATATTATAATAAAACAAATAAAAGATAACAAACACACCCATAACATCCCTCCGATAATTTTTTGCGGAGAAATATTGTTATCAACATTTAGCTTTACCGTCATTTTATCTTCCGAATTTTAACGCCCACCGCGTCCATCACGCATTGAAATTATTCTTTCATCAACTTCTTTCTTTGTTTTTTCTTTCACCGCTTCTTGTTCTATTTCTTTTTTCTTAGCAATTCTTGCTTCTAACTCTTTGCGTTTTCGTTCTTCAATAATTTTACGCAATTCTTCATTATGAGATTTGGCTTTCAATTCTTCTTCCGTTTTAATGCTTTTTAAAACCTCTTCATCTTTAACCTGAGGCCTTCTCGCTCCTCGTCTAAATACTTTTCTACCTACATCCATCAATGTCTCTATACTTACGCCCTTATCATTTGTAACATCCCAAACACCAAATGTTTTTCCGTTACCTAAAAATATTTCGGTCAAATCTATACCTGCTCCACCTCTTGTTTTTTTCTTTTTCGGAGCCAAAATTTTTGCTAATTCTTCTTTTGACGGTACTCTTCCCAAGGCTTGTGCAATCTGTTGTGGAGTAATAATACATTCACTTAAATCAAGTTCCATAATATTAACACCGGTAAAATCACATCCAGTGAAATCAACCCCTCGCAAATTTACTTGGCTTAAATCAATTTTTTGTAAATCAAGTAATGTCAAATTCATTCTGGTTAAATTAAGTTTATGCGGATAATACTTTGCTAAATATTCAACTAAAGCCTGCAATTCTTCAATACCGATTTCATCTATTGCAACATCTAAAAAAATTGCATCTTCCAAATCAGCTTCTTGGAGTTTAACTCCATACATTTTAGCACCGGTAAAATTAGTCCGATGCAGCACCGCACCAGTCAGTATAGCACCGCTCAAATCAGCCCCGGATAAATTGGCATCAGTAAGATTAGCTCCTGAAAAATCAACCCCGCGAAGGTCAGCCCCGGAAAGATCAACTTTCGTTAAATTAGCCACCGAAAAATTAGCATTTTGCAAATCTTCTTTTGCAAACTTGCCATTTTCCAAATTTTTACCAACAAAATCTATATTTTTTGTAGATCCAGCACCGCCCAAGAGATCGCTTTGCTGTACACTTTGTGAAACTGCTTGCCAAGAAAAATTATTCTCATTTTGAAAACGATCATAATAATCCTGATTCTCTTTTATCTTAGAACGAATATTATCAAATTTTGATGTTGTTTTTATGTCGTCGGCAGTCATATTTATTCCTGTTTATTGCCTCTAATGATTAAATCATATCTTATCTTTTGTTTTTTGACAAATATTATTTAACGCAACAAACATTCAAAACCGCTTGCTTTCAAATTATTACAACTTTCAACTAACTTTGTACCGTCAGCTTTGACAATCAATCTATAACGAATAAACTCTCCTTCTCCGGCATCTTCAACAACTTTTTGATAATTTTTTAGTTCCGGAAACTTTACCGACAACTCTTTCCAATCATTTTCGGCACTCTCTTTTTGCGTATAAGCTCCCAACTGCATAGAGCTGTAATTTGCAGCTTCTTTTACTGAAATTTTCTCTTGTCTTACAGTTTTTTGTGTTTTTGGCATTTGACTACCGTCGACCACTTCTTCCAGCCAATTTTCTTTCTGAGCCCAACCTTTTTGTTCTTGGCTTCTGTTTTCAAAAGAAAGTTCAACACCTGAAAGCATATCTATCAAATCTTTATTAAAAGCTTTTCTCAAATCATTTGCCACATCTTTAATCGGCGCTTTTAAAAGTTGTTTATTTAATGGAGATAAACCTGCATTAAAATACAAACTTCTCAAAAATACCGCTCTGTCCGCACTGATTTGTGCCGCCTGCTTTTCCTGATTTAATAACATAATCTTACGATTAAGCAATTCAGCTTTTTCAATATTATTCAAAGAACGCATTTTCTCTAAAATTTTAATTTCTTTTTTATTCTCCGTAATGGCGTTTTCAACATTCTGATAATTGACATCTGCTTGTTCAATTAAACGATAACTTACTTCAGATTGTGTTAACACTGCCGCTCCCAATTCGTCAAAAAGCCTACGCTGCAAAGCAATCTTTTCATTAGAACCGTCTTTAGCTTGACGATAATTTTGCACAGCCGCCAACAAATTATACGCAACCCTCATCGCCTTTTCATAAAGCTCTTGTTCATAGACACTGTCCTCAATATCCAAACCATTTATATCCAAGCGTTTTACCAAAGGATAATGATTAGAGATGTCTCTTCTCAAATCAGTTGCCGCATAACTTTTTACTTTTTCTTTAGCTAAGGCAAATTCTTTACGATTCCTGACTGCTGCTTCTTGAAAAATTTCTATATCATAACCTTTATCAAAATCTTCCAATTCATAAAATTGTCGTCCTTCCAAACTAACTTTTTGAGGATCGGCTTTAACCAAACGAGCATATTCTTCCACACTAAAATTCAAAGCCTTTTGCAATTCTTCCATCTTCAACATTGCCACATCAAGCTGTTTTTTATATTGCAAATTATCATCACTGAGAGAACCGCTTTTCTCCATAAGCGAATTAAGATTTTCAATAATCTTTTTTTCTTGCCTCATCAAACGCTGCAATTCTTTAATCTTTCTTTGTGCAAACAACGCATTCTGATGAGATCTTATTGCCGCCAAAGCCAAATGTTGAGAAGCTTTTTCATAAAAATAATTTTCCTTATAAACTTGGCTATCACTCAAATTTGCCATCGAATAAATTACTGAAAATTCCAATATTTGTGATGCCTGATATAATTTTTCGGCTCCGCTCATATCAACATTTGTTAAACCGTCAATAATTTTTTGCGGACTATATTTGGCTGATTGTTCATCAATCTTTTTGCTTAAATTAGTGCTTGCCACATCAACATTGTACTTTGCCCCGCGTGCCATTGAATCATAAACATCTAACTTTCCCTTAACCGGCTCAGGATCATAAGCAAAAACCAACTCATCTTTTTCTATTTTTGCTTTATCATTGGTTCCTTCCATACTGCATGCTGCATTAAGCAACAATCCTGACAACATAACAAATTTAAGGATTCTGATGTTTGGCATGTCTATTTTCCTTTGTAACAATATGTAACAAGAATTTAAAAGCTTTTTATCAAATTTATTGCTATATGTAAACTAAAATAAATTTCATGAACTATCCGAGGATAAAATTTATGACAGACAATATCAGAGTTGCCGTAATTGGTGCCGGTATGATGGGCAAGAACCATCTTAAAACATATAAAACCTTAAATGGGGTTGATTTGGTCGGCGTTTATGACATTTTTCCAGAAGCCAGCAAAGCCGCTGCCGAAACTTTCGGCATCAAAGCTTTTTCTTCCATGGAAGAAGTTGCCGCTAATGTTGACGCCGTAAGCATTGTTACCACTTCCGTCACTCACGCCGAAGTCGGTGAATTTTTCTTAAATAAAGGCATACACTGTTTAATGGAAAAACCTTTAGCTACGACTGAAGCACAATGCAAACGCTTAATTAAAGCTGCTAAAAAGAACAACGTTACTCTCCTTGTCGGACACATTGAGCAATTCAACCCTGCGGTTGAACAAATGCACAAAATTCTTTCTGATACCTCAAAAATTTATTCTTTAACGGCCCAACGTATGTCTGCTGCCAGTGGTCGTATTACCGATGTTGATGTTTCCATGGATTTGATGATTCATGACATGGAAGTTATTCAATCTTTGGTAAAATCTCCGGTAGTTAATGTTCAAGCCGCTGCGGTAAAAACACCATCAAGTCCGCAAGGCAAAGACTATATCACTGCTCTTATTGAGTTTGAAAACGGGGTTACGGCTAATCTAACAGCCAGCCGCATTACTCAGGCTCGTGTTCGCACCTTATCTGTAACCACGGATACTAACTATATTGACATGGACTTCATCAATCAAAGCATCAACGTCCACACTCAAGGACGTATGCCCTATGTCAAACAAGAAGACATTCCTGATTGGATGCACTATGGTCTTAAAGGTAGTGTTGAGCAATTATTTATTCCAACCAATCAACCTTTGCAAGCTGAATTAAATCACTTTATGAATTGTGTTCGTGGCAAAGAAACACCTCGCATCACAGGTGAAAACGCTCTTGAAGCCTTAAAAGTTATTTGGACAATTCAGGAGAAACTCGGTTTTTTTACCCAAGACAATAAAAGTTTAACGATTGCCGCTGAGTAATTAACTCTTGTCAAAAACTTTTTTTAAGGGCATATCTATGATGTGCCCTTAATTTTAACTTAGGAAAACAAAATTTTGCGATACAAACTGACCATAGAATATGACGGAACCCAAACCCTAGGCTGGCAAAGACAGCTTGACGGACCTTCCGTGCAAGAATATTTGGAAAACGCTTTGGCTAATCTTTCGCCAACTCGCCAACCCATTCCTGTTCAAGGAGCCGGTCGCACTGACGCTGGTGTGCACGCTCTTGGTCAGGTCGCTCATTTTGATCTTGAACGTGAGATTGAAGGTTGGAAACTCCGCGATGCCCTCAACTTTCACCTCCGAGAGGCTGAGGCTCCGGTTGTAATCCTAAATGCTGAAACCGTGCCGGATGATTTTAATGCACGTTTTTCCGCCAAAGGAAGAGGTTATATTTATCGGATTCTAAACCGTCGTTCTCCTTCTGTTTTACAAAAAGATCGTCTATGGTGGGTCCCCGTTCCGCTTGATGTTGAAAAAATGCGTGCCGGAGCCAAACATTTACTAGGGCATCATGATTTCACATCTTTTCGTGCGGCCGCCTGTCAAGCCCTATCCCCCATAAAAACCCTTGATAAATTAGACATCACCACCCAAGAAGATGAAATTATTTTTACCGTTGAAGCTCGTTCTTTTTTGCATCATCAGGTTCGCAACATGGTTGGCACCCTAAAACTCGTTGGTGACGGACATTTAACCCCGGACGATGTTAAACGCATACTGGAAGCCTGTGACCGCTCTCAAGCCGGCCCGACAGCCCCAGCTTGCGGACTATACCTGAGCAAGGTCATCTATTGACGATTCCAAAACTTTTAACGCAATATCGTAATCAAAACCGGATCTGACCAAAACCGCTAAATCTTTTGAGCGACGTTCTTTTCGCAAATTTTCATCTTTGCAAAAAGGTCCTATATGTTTTTTACGAGCTAATTTTATTGCCGATTCTAAGGGATCATATTCCTGCTCATCCAGTAACTTTTCAATCAAGTAGGCATCAATGCCTTTTTCGCGTAATTTTCCCTGAATATAACGAGGCGATTTTCCGGCTGTAATATAATTTTTTATCTTTATTTCGCTGTAACGAGCATCATCTAAGTATCCGTATCTCTCAAAATCACTCAAAATTTCTTCAATCCAATTAAAAGCCTCTTCTTTATTAAAATCTTTATTTTGATAGGCATAATCATTAACTCTGCGTCGCAAAACACCCCGCAGATTCTCAACCGAACTTTCAAACCGTTTCAAGTAATAAAGCCCGATATTTTTTAGCCTTTGTTTGGTAATTTTACGCAATACCTTAACTTTTTTAATCACCTCACCCTCAGACACTTGAAAAATCCCCCAAGTTAGATTATACCTCTATTAAAAGTAATTTTTATTATATCAAGGAAAAAAAATAATGCCTAAACAAAATAATTCCAATTTTGATAATTGTGTATCTTTTTTTATTGAAAATGGTGCATATCAAGGTCGATTAATTCGTCTTAACAAAGTATTGGATACTATTCTAAGTAAACATGAATACCCCAAACCGGTAGCCGCCGTAGTTGCCGAAAGTATCGTTTTGGCAGCCATGCTCGCCAGCATGCTCAAATATCAAGGTCTGTTCACCCTACAAACTCAAAGCAACGGAGCCATCTCCATGGTTGTTGTTGATGTTACTTCTGAGGGCAAAATTCGTGCCTGTGCCAAATATGATGAAAAACACCTTGAAGCAAATCAAAAACTTCGCAAAACCAGTGGCGAGATTGAGGCTGCTCCCCACCTCATGGGCAAAGGACATTTGGCTTTTACGGTTGACCAAGGAAAAGACATGGAGCTTTATCAAGGTATTGTTGATTTACAAGGAAAAGATTTAACCGAGTGTGCCCTACGTTACTTCAAACAATCCGAGCAAATTGATACCGACTTAAAATTGTTTTTACAAGCACCTCAAGGTGAATCTTCTTCTTGGCTTGCAGCAGGTATCATGCTGCAAAAAATGCCCCTTAAAGGCGGAAACACCAAATCTGAAGAAGAAATGAATGAGAGCTGGAATGAAGCCAAAGTGTTCATGCAAAGTCTTCAGGCTGATGAAGTCTTTAATGCCGAACTTTCTTCAGAGCATTTGCTCACCAGATTGTTTCATTCTAATGATCTTAATATCTCTACCTCTCGTGATTATAGTTTTGGATGTCGTTGCAGTCGCGAAAAATTGCTCAACACATTAAGCACATTTTCTGAAGACGATATAAATTCCATGGTTGAAAACGGCAAAATCACCGCCACATGTAATTTCTGCTCCGAAAAATATGTTTTTGATCGTGGAGAATTAATAAAGCAATAAGTTTAACCAGTTTTTAATTAATATCTAATAAGTTAAAAGAAGCTCTTGTTTTAAAAAGGGCTTCTTTATGTTACGTCTAAGAGGAAAAAAACATGAAATTATCATCTAAAATTCTTCCCATATTTTTAATCAGCATTTTAATCTCAGGCTGCGGCAGACTTTATTTTGTTGAACCGGAAGAATTGCCGACTTACACCGAACCTCGTTATGATAATAATGAGCCAATCCAGCTTAAAGTCAGCAAAGTTGAGGTAATTTCAGAATTCACCCCTTCTTTCACTCGTCCAAATGTAGAACATCTCTTTCCGGTATCAATCGAGAAAACGGCCAAACTTTGGGCTCGTGATCGCTTAAAAGCTGTTGATTTTTCAAGTCCAAAAGTTGCTCAAGTCATTATTAAAGATGCCAGCGTTACCGAGGAAATTGAAAAAAGCGAACAAATGTTTTACAAAGACCGCATAAAATACAGAGCTAAATTGGTTGTTGCGGTCAAAATAATAGATACCACCAATATATCTCAGGCCTCTACGGAGGTTGATGCTTGGAGAGAACTTGCCATTCCTGCAGACACAGACATTGCCGAAAAAGAAAAATATTGGAACGGCATGGTCAAAAAGCTTTTTGATGAATTCAACACCAAAATGACATCAAACATCTACAAATACTTGAACGTATACGTTGTCAATCAACCATTGACACCCACATATTACTAATTCAAAACAGTAGCTTGATTCCTTTTGTTATTTGATAAATTGAAGGTAGGTATCTTAATATCACGGGCTTTTGCCTGCCCTTCACTTAAAACCTTACAACAACCATAAAACACAGCGTTAGCAGACTTTAGCGGAGCCTCTGAGGTAAATTCAAAATACTCCCCCGGCTCAAGCTCTGGCAATTCTCCCTTAAAACCCGCAGAAGTATCGCGATAACTGTTGCCCAAATCATCGGTAATCCGCCAATCTTTTCCCACCAACTGGATTCTATGGTCGGTATTATTCTCAATACACAAATAATACCCCCACATAAAATTATTCCCCGGCTTTTCATCAACCAAAACCGGACAAGCCGAAACAACAATACCATCCGTTTGGCTAACCGTAAATTCAGGTTCTTCTATCATGATTCCCTCCGAGGCTAAAAACTTGCTTTAATTAACCATTAATTAACTTTTTTTGATTCGCAAGCTAAAGACTCTTTTATCCCCAGAGTTATAAACACAAATTATTTAACCGCTAAAATAACCTCAATATCCCCTGAGCGGCTTGGCTGGCAAGAGATAAAGAATTGATTGCCAATTGTTGGCGGGTTTGCAGAGCCAACATATTAGCACTTTCTTCGTTCATATCGGCTAGAGTTAATTTATCTGCCCCTTCTTCCAAAACATTTATCAAATTCTCGGTAAAATCTTGACGAGTAAGGACAATATTATAATAACTTCCCAATTCTGATGACATCGAGCGGATTTGATTCATGGCATTGGTTAATTCTTCAATTGATTTTTCAACATCTGCTTTAGAATTCCACTCTAAGGTGGTTAACCCGAGTGCGGCAGATGAGGCATCTTTACCTATCACATCAAGCCATGCGGTTCTACCCTCGTTAAATGTTACTTTCAAATCCTGTTCTTGTAAGAGATTTACTCCCTTATATGATGCATCTTTGATTAGTGAATCATATTGGCTGATGATAGAAGCATATTGCAGACTATCTTCATATACCTCCGGCCTGTCCCAGACAACCGTATCAAAATTTATTTCCGGTAAATCATCAAACATCTGATACGTTTCTCCGGTGGAGGTAAAACCATCCAATGATGCAAAACTATTTATTGAAAAATCAGTCCCTGTAGAATCTATCTCTTTTTCCCAATCTTTATCTAATTTCCAATAACCGTCATTTGCCGGATTGTTATGATCTTTGACACTTATTTTGGTCCCTGACGCAAAATTTACGGTATTAATTCCTGAGGCGGGTTTTCTAACCGTAAAAGCAGTTGAATTAGTTCCGCTTTGCTCTATATGAATTTCACTGTTATCTTTTACATTAAATTTATTTTCTTGCGAGCTGTCAGCAACAAAAAAGCTGTAAAAGTTTTTTCCTTCGCATTTAAAGTTAACAATTGATTTTTGGCTTATATTTACATCTCCTCCATTTATATCAAAACCATAACCATCATTGCAATTATTTGTAGCATTCATTATAGCGTTTTCTATATTCAATCTTCCGCCTCGATAAACAATTATGTTTAAACCTAGTTCAGAATTTTTAATAGAACTGTTTATAACCGAACCACTGCGAATATTTATTTCTGAATTATCATATGACATTATGGAGCGGCTGTTGCTGCCTACATTATCTCCGTCAATTTCTATATTAATTTGACTGTTTTCATTTATCTCAATATTGGCATTTTTGTAACCCCAAATACCGCAAAGTTTATCTCCTTTGGCTTTTATATTGACTTTACCGCTTATCGTTGCGTCTGCGTTGTTAAAATAAAAAGCTGTAGCCCAGCGATTTATTGTATCATCTTTTTCAGCTACAAAATCTATATTAAGGTTTGAAAAATTTACACCTTGTTTATTACTGGCATAAAAAAGATGACTGCGACTGCTGGCATTAAACGTAATATTTAAATTGCTCACCGATGAATTATTAGCCATATTGACGGCTTTTTCTATACTGCCATCCGTCATATTAAAAATTAATTCATCTTTACCCCCTTTATTGGGATCAAGATAATTGGCTCCTACCAATGACTGGCCGTCTTGTAAGTTTAACACCTGATTTTCTGATAAGGTTATGCTGCCTTCTATGACTATCAGCCCTTGTTTGCCGCTGTTGATAGCATCTAAAAGCTCTGTTTCATTGCTTACTCGTGCCGCTATCGGTTGATCTGACAGAAAACCTGAGGTGTCCTCTAATGTTTGGGTCGCCACCGCTTTGGCTTGCTCCAAAAAATCTGCCGCATTTTCCAAGGCTTCCGTTGCTGCCTTGATGGTAGATACCGCCTGTCCCATGCTGTCAAGCAAGGCATCTAAATCATTAGCCCGATTGGTTAAACTTCTGGCAGTGTAATAAGAACTAGGATTATCTATCGCGGAATTGACTTTTTTGCCGGTGGAGAGTTTGTTTTGGGTAGAATCAACCTGCTTGCTGATGTTCTGCAAGCTCAATAAATTAGATCGCATACTGGCACTCAGGCTGATCTTGTCCATACCACCCTCTCTTTAATACTCATACTTTCTGTATATGATATATCTTACCACATGACAACAAACTATAAAAGCTTTTTCCACAGAAATTCTTTATATAAATTAGGTTATAGTCTTTATATCGGTTATAAAAAAATCCCCTCTAAAAAGAGGGGATTTTTTAAGATTAACAAATTTACTTTGCTAAAATACTAAGCAACTTTTGCGTTGCATCGGCCGGCGATATATTTTCAAACACTGCATATTCATTTGCCAACCGATCAAGAGCCTGCTCATAAATTTGTCTTTCGCTATAAGACTGTTCAGCCAAATTTTCACTGCGATACAAATCACGAATAACTTCGGCAATTGCTACCGGACTTCCGGAATTGATTTTATTTTCATATTCCTGAGCCCTTCTTGACCACATAACTTTTTTAACTTTTGCTTTTCCTTTTAAGGTAGCCAAAGCATCGTTCATGGTATCAGCACCTGAAATTTTGCGTAATCCGGTTGTCTCAGCTTTAGCCATTGGAATTCTTAAAGTCATTTTGTCCTTATCAAAATTAACCACTATCAATTCCAACTCTGAGCCAGCCACGTTTTGCCTGGTGATATCAGCAACTTTTCCCACGCCATGTGCCGGATAAACAACATATTCACCTGAGCAAAACGGATTTTTAACTGAGATTTTTTTATTCATATCATTTTCCCATATTGAAGGTTGTTTATTATGCATCTTTATTCAATGACAGCGTTAACATACCACAAAAAAAGGTTTAAATCTAGTCAAAAAATAAATTTTGTCAAAAAAGCTAAACTTTTTTAACACAAAATTAATTCAAAACACCTAAAATACAACCAAAATTCCTTCATATAAGTGAGTACAATCATGAAAAAGTTTAATACAGCACTTTTTATAAGCTTATTTTATTTTTCTGTTATGGCAAGAGCAGCCGTTGTCCCTGACTATGCCAATAACAGCTATCAGAATCATGAACTTTCTCGTGCCGAACAGAAGTGCCTTGATGAGGGATACAAAATTACTTATGCCAACTGCACCAATCAAACTGCACCGACTGATCGTTGCCCTCACCATGATGCTTATTATCGCAGCTGTTCACAGGAACAATGGTGTCGCAACAATAACTATCGTTTTTTAAAAAGTGACTGCAAACTTCCCTTATATCCACAAAAAATATGTGACAATAAATTTCCTCTTTACCGTGCTTGTGCAGAAAATGTTATTAAAGCGTGTCAAGAAAGCGGTTACGTTTCCAAAGATAAATGTCAACTAAGCGATAAAAAATGTCCCTATTCTGAAGATTATGGTATATGCTGCGATTCTTGCCCAGATTTTAGTCATAAAATAGATGCCGTTCCTGACGGATATGTTGCCGTAGGCGAAACCTGCACCACTTGTGATGGTATTGTTAAAACTAACATAAAACCTGCAGCTTGTGATGGTTTTATTAAATGTCAATACGGTCCCATGTCCCCGCAAACTCCATCATGCCTACAAGGAGAAAACTTACTTTATAGTGCTTGCAAAACCGTTGAAACTGTTTGTTATGAAAATGGTTTTACATTAAATAGCTGTGCTCCTACCGAAGATTCTTTTGACTGTCCGCAAAACCCCAGTTTCAAACGTTGCCAAATCAATTGTTTAAAACAAGCTAAAATCGATTATCCGAACGCTGATGTAATTGGTGAAGATATAATTAATCCGACCATTGATTTAACTAAAAAAGAATTACGCTCTTTAGTAGGAATGACTACCTTAGATTGTCAAAACGAATCTCGTCCACAAATAACTTTGCACATAAACCAAAAAAATCTCGAAAATTATGGTCATCTTTTTGATCGCAACATTGAAAATATTGATTTTAATCTAATTTATGAAGAAGAATTGACCTTACCTGCTAACGGATCTTTTAAAAATGTCCGTTTCAAATTTTCAGGCCACCTTCCTGCTTGCCCTATACAAGCTCAAAACATAAACATTTCAGGCATTGTAAGTTTCAGAGGTATTACTGAAATTTGTGCCAACATTAATATTAGCCCCAACAGTAAACTTCTTTCTGATGGTAGTATACGAGGCAATGTCGATCTTGAAAAAGATGCAGCTCTCGGTCTGAAAGGAAGTCTATATGGTTATTTGAAGACTAAAGGTTTCAACGAAATTTTTATTAAAGGAATATTAGAATATAAAGATCCATCCAATACAAGCATTGATTCTGAAAGCTTGGTTTTTGGATGTAATTCCAAAGTAAAAATCGCCGGAGGAATTATTGCCGATACTTCTTCAATAGTTCTAAAACAATGGGCAAAAATTGATACCCCAAATATAAAACTCATATCATTAACCGATAACCCTAATATAATTAACTCTCTTGCTTCAATCCATTTGTATAAATATTCTAAGTTATTTAGCTCTTATGATCAAACAATATTTCCTCTGGCGGAAAATAATGATACCCAGTGTGATGATCTTTACTACATTCACTTAGGTTCAGCCATAGATACTTCTGTTCAATCTATAACCATAGAACCTTCAAACAGAATTGAAGACAAGTGGAAGTGCAAAGAATTATCTTTCAGTCAAATGGAATGTAACTAAGGATTAACATTAGGCGAATATAATGTTGCCGGATTTGATGGATTACCTATTGCGTTTAGGTCTTCTTCCGGATATGCTTGCACATCATAAACCATCCCGTTTGCCTCCATCAAAGTATTCTGAAAGTCATTACCAAGCTGTTCTTGCCCCTGGGGAGTATTGGGATTAACTTGTTGCAATTGATTATTAGACTCAGAACTTGCAGTGGCTCCACTTCCATTTTGTTTTGGTGAATTTTGCAACAACGGCATCTGATTTTCTTCACTTTGTTCCGATTGTGCCGGAACTACAATCGGATCTCCCAAAGGATTAGCCGCTCCGTCTGGTTGTTCAACGGTAAAACTATCTTTCCCCCCGCCTGATTCCTGTGCCGAACCATAAACAACCGTGGGACCATTTGCTGCTTCATCAACCATATTTATATTTCCTTGTCCGTAAGAATTATAACTTACTAAGCTCAATGCAGAAATTAACAGCAAATTTTTATATATATTTATATTCATTTTATTATTCCTATAAAGTTTACCACTTATCAAAATAAAATAATCAATCCAAATTCAAAAACAACCAAGCCACAAAAATTTTAATGAACTATTAAGGCTTTTGTGTTATATTTAAATACAATTAAATAATGTAGGAGAATAAAAATGTCTGAACTCGGAGCCTTAAGTTCTTACGCTTTGGCCATCCAACAAACTCAAATGAGTTTGATTAAAAATAGTGTTGAATTACAACAACAAGCTATAGAAGTTTTGCTAGAAACAAGTCGAGAAGTTCCTGTTTCTGAAAACGTTGGTACTAATGTTGACGTTTCAATCTAAAAACTTATCATCATTATAAATGACATTGCCAAAACAAATGCCATAACAAACTTCAGAACTCCTGTAATGCTGGCAAAAATCATAGCTGCATAATCAGGATCCACACCACCGTCCTTATAAATTCTTTTAAAAACAAAAACATAAGCACCGGAAATAAGCCAAATTAATAAATAAAGATGATAATTCTTAAGTAATGCATAGATTCTCTCTGCTTCCCAATTTATCTCAACAAAAATTCCCAACCCGATTCCAAGCAAAACCATCGGATTAAAAATTATTCCGGAAGTAAAAAGAGAAATAAGCCCTTTTAACACTTTTGCTACTAACGCCCCCAAACTCTGCGGCTCAAATATTTTGAGGAATTATTTTGCAACAAACTTGGCCATACACAACGTGGACGAGCCTTAACATTTCCTGTAGACAAAGTATGTTTGTCATAAGCAACCAACAAAGCATTCCCTCGTCCCTGAATCACTTTTTCTCTAGACCAATCAAATACCTGTGGTTCTACCTGCTTTTGCATTTTTTTGTCCCTTACGTTATTTACCAACCTATACCCACATTTTAGCCCTGATTAGTAAACAAAACTTTAATCATATTCTTTACAATCTTTTAATCTATCTTAATTCTTCAATTTTATCTAAAAGAATCTTGCTGATTTCATTCACTAAACATTCATTATTTCCACACACCCAAACTCTGATTAAAGGTTCTGTTCCTGACGGATGAATAACTGCTCTTCCCACTCCTTGCAAACGCATCTGACATTGAGCCAAAACATTTTGTAATTCGCTGTTCGCTACAATTGATCTAACTTTTTCTCTGCTTTCAAATCTGGGATTTTCAAATACCAATGGTTCAAATTCAAACAAAGGAAAAATTTCACTCATTTTCTTTTTATAAAATTTTAATCCCTTAGCTAAAACCAAAGCCACCATCATTGCATCTCCTGATCGACTATAGTCGCTCAACACAATATGTCCCGATTCTTCTCCTCCAACGACTCCTTTTTCCTGCCTCATCTTTTCAACCACATAACGTTCACCAACTGGAGTCGAATAATACTTCAAGCCCAAATTATTTAAAACAAACTTCTCCAAACCGGTATTCGATAAAACTGTTGACACTACCGGACTAGACTTTAGTTCTCCGCTTTCTTGTAAATATTTCGCCAAAAAAGCGATCAATTGTTCGCTTCTGATTAATTCCCCTTTTTCATTACAAACTTTAATTCTATCTCCATCACCATCAACAGCAACTCCAATATCAGCCTTAACTTTTTTAACTTTATCAAGCATTGCATCAACATGTTGTGAGCCACAATCACGATTAATATTAAATCCATCCGGATCACACCCTATTTTAACAACATCTGCCCCCATTTCTGAAAATAACTTTGGCATAATTTCAGCAAAGCATCCGTTTGCACAATCAACAACAATCTTAAGGCCTTGTAACTGATTTTTTTCTCCAGCCGTTGACAATGCAATTGCTTCATATTTTTCCAAAGCTGAATTGTCTTTTCTAATGCTCCCTATTTTATTACTGTCAAAAACAAATTCTCCTTTTTCTATTAAAAATTCCAATTCAGCAGTTAAATCATCATTAAATTTATATCCGTCAGCCGCAATCAATTTTATTCCGTTATCCTTATAAGGATTATGTGAAGCTGTAATCATAACAGACATATCCACATCTAAATCTGGTGTAACAGTTGTCACTGCAGGAGTAGGGATAACTCCTAAGAGCAAGACATCAACCCCTTTAGCTGCAAAACCGGCACTTAAAGCTGCCTCCAACATTTGACCTGATATTCTGGTATCTCTGGCAATTGCTACCTTGTGTTTTTTATTGCATATTTTTTCCGCCGCAGCCATCGCCAATTTCATTGCAAAATCAGCTGTTATCGGAAAAACATTAGCCACGCCACGCACCCCGTCTGTTCCAAACCATTTATTTTTTGCCATTTTACCCAACCCCTACTAAATTACATTCCATAATTTATTAGCATAAACGACTCGATAAAAAAAACAAGCATCCAATCATAGTTATTATAAAAAATAAGCCGCAACATTGCGGCTTACGTTTATTAAAAATATTTCTAAACTTCAGGAACGGATGAATGAGTCCTTTTTTCTTCTCCTACCGGAGATTCGGAAGATTTATCAATTTGTTTTCCTGCTAACAAATCTTTGATTTCATCTCCAGTCAAAGTCTCATATTCAATCAATGCTTGAGCAATCGTTTCCCAATCTTTTTCATGTTCTTTAAGCAATTTGGTAGCCTCAGCATGAGCATTAACAACCAAATTTTTTATTTCTTCATCAACCAATTTAGCTGTTTCCTCACTCATATTTTTACTCTGAGTAACTGACTTTCCAAGAAATACTTCTCCCGTATTTTCAGCATATAAAACAGGCCCCAGCTTATCACTCATTCCCCATTCCGTAACCATTGAACGAGCCAAATTGGTAGCAGCGGCAATATCTGAGGACGCTCCGCTCGTAACTTTTTTGGATCCAAACTTCAGTTCCTCGGCTACACGACCACCCATCATAATTACTAATCTTGATAACATCTTAACTCTGGAATAAGAATATTGATCTTTTTCCGGCAATTGTTGAACCATTCCCAAAGCTCTTCCTCGAGGAATAATCGTTGCCTTATGAATAGGATCGGTTTCTTCAACAAACAATGAACAAACAGCATGTCCCGCTTCATGATAAGCAGTCAATTTTTTCTCATTTTCATCCATTGCCATTGATCGACGTTCACTACCCATCAAAACTTTATCTTTGGCATCATCAAAATCCTTTGATGTTACCTTACGCTTATTTTTACGTGCCGCCAATAAAGCCGCTTCATTTACCAAATTAGCCAAATCTGCACCAGAAAATCCCGGAGTACCACGAGCAATAACAGACAGATCAACATCTTTCGCCAAAGGCACTTTACGAACATGAACTTTCAAAATTTCCTCTCGTCCTTTTTTATCAGGATTCGTAACCGTAACTTGACGATCAAATCTTCCCGGACGCAACAATGCTGGATCCAATACGTCAGGACGATTTGTTGCTGCAATCAGAATAACATTTTCATTAGCTTCAAAACCATCCATCTCAACCAATAACTGATTAAGCGTTTGCTCGCGTTCATCATTTCCACCGCCAAGGCCGGCACCGCGATGACGCCCAACAGCATCAATCTCATCAATAAACAACAAACAAGGAGCATTTTTTTTGGCTTGAGCAAACATATCACGTACACGACTTGCACCTACACCGACAAACATCTCCACAAAATCAGAACCTGAGATTGAGAAAAACGGGACATCGGCCTCACCTGCAACAGCTTTTGCCAAAAGAGTTTTTCCTGTCCCCGGAGGACCAACCATTAAAACACCCTTGGGGATCTTTCCTCCTAGTCGTTGGAATTTTTCTGGATCCTTTAAGAACTCAATAACTTCTTCTAACTCTTCCTTTGCCTCATCAGCACCGGCAACATCGGCAAAGGTTACTTTTTTAGTATTTTCAATCAATCTTGCTCTTGATTTTCCAAACCCCATAGCCTTATTATTCCCGGCATTTGCCTGACGCATAAAGAAGATCCAAACTCCTATAAGTAACAACATAGGGAACCACGAAATTAACATTCCCCATAAAGTGTTTGAAGTATTATCTTCCGGTTGAGCCGTAACTTTTACATTATTTTTACGCAATAACTCAACCATATTGGGATCAAATGGAGCATACGTATAAAATTTTTGTCCGTTATTATATATACCTGAAATATTTGCTCCGGATATCGTAACTTCAGCCACTTTTTTATTTTCAACATGATTCATGAATTCGGAAAAAGCCAACTTTTCGGCATTTGCCTTTTCAGCTCCCGAAGTAAACATATTCATGGCTCCGGACAACAAAATCAACGCCAGCAACCATATAATAATATTTCTTCCCATTTTCATTTTATTCCTTTTAGCAACAAACACATCTTTTTTATATATAAGGTTTTTATTTCTAAAACTCAAGCCAAGAAAAAAATGTTCACAAAAAAGAGCGATAAGCCCAAACCTATCGCTCTTTCACATAATATTCTAAAAAATTATTTAGCTTTGTCTATGGCATTTTGCAGAATTTCTTCATCCAATGCTTGAACTAACTTTCCGTTCACAATTAAAGTCGGAACACCGTTAATTTGCAACTCACCGGCCAAGGCACTGGTTTCTTGCAAAGTTTTTTGAACTTTTTCAGAATTCATATCTGTTTTAAGTTGGGCCAAATCAACCCCTGCCAAAACAGCCAATTCATCAACTTTAGCCTCTGTTAAAGGCTCCTTGCTTTCAAACAAAGCACTGAAAACTTCAGCAAATTTACCTTGCTCCTTGGCAGCAACGGCAGCCTTGGCGGCATAAGAAGAAACCGGAGACAAGAAAGCTAAAGGTTTAGCCACTACTTTCAAATCACCATTTTTAGCAATCAAATTTTTGATTACAGGATAAACTCTGTGACAATATCCGCAAGAAAAATCAAAGAATTCAACCAATACGACTTCACCTTCAGGATTACCCAAAACACCGTCATTTACATTATTATTCAATTCTTCAATTTTACTTTGAATCATTTCTTCTGCTTTTTTCTGAGCTTCTTCACGTACTTGTGTTTCATATGCTTGTAAAGCCTCAACAACCATAACTGGATTAGCTTTCAAAGATGCAGCAACGTCAACTGTTTCTGCACTTTTCTTTCCCATAACAACACTCGTTATCAATGCGGCAACGGCAACAACCAATGCCAACAAAGAAACATAAACAGCATTAATTTTATTCATTATACAAAATCCTCGAGTTAAATTATAAATCAACAGCTATTAATTTAACGAAACTATATTAATTTACAAGCCCAAAATTATAACTTTTATAAAATATATAAATTATTTGTTCATAAATAAAAATGTATAATAAAATAACTTATAATTTAACTAGGACATCAACAATGTTTCATCTAAACATTTCTATATTCTCAAAAACAAAATCATTAGAAAACAAAATTGACCTCTTTCACGATAAACTTCTTGATGCTGCGATGAGTTTCAAAAAGGCTGTAAAAGTTTTTCTAAATGAAGGTCGCAGTGATGATTATCGTAAAATTTCCAAACAAATAAAACAAATCGAACATGATGCAGATAATCTTCGCCGTGATATAGAAAATAAATTATATTCACAAAACCTTATTCCCGATTTAAGGGCCGATGTTTTACAATTGGTTGAAAACCTTGACCGCGTAATCAACAAATTTGATGAAGTTGCCTATATGTTTTTTATCGAACAACCGGAAATTCCTCAAGAATATCATAATCGTATAAATGAACTCTGTGATCAAGTTGCCGAATGTGCTGAAAATATGGCTAAAGCATCTCGTGCATTTTTCCGTGATTTAAGCTCTGTTCGTGATTATTCACAAAAAGTATACTTTATTGAACATGAAACGGATTTAAGCTCAGGCAATTTACGCAAAAGTATTTTTGAATCGGATATTCCTCTTGCCAATAAAATGCAACTAAGTTCTTTCATTAATCAAATTGCCGACATTGCCGATATTGCCGAAGACTTTATTGATGAACTGCTTATTTTCACTATTAAAAGAGACATCTGATGGATTTAACATTCTTCTTATTCCTAAGTTCTGGTTTGTTTTTAGGCTGGTCCCTAGGTGCCAACGACGCCTCTAATATTTTTGGCACCGCAGTCGGTACTAAAATGGTCAAGTTCCGCACCGCAACAATAATTTCATCCTTATTTATAATTTTAGGAGCTGTATATGCTGGATCTGGGGCATCACAAACTCTTGGTCATTTAGGAAGTATAAACACTCTTCCGGGAGCTTTTATGGCTGCTCTAGCCGCTGCTATAACCATTTTTTGGATGGTAGAACTTTCAATGCCGATTTCAACTTCTCAAGCTATCGTTGGAGCAATCATTGGTTGGAACTTATTTTCATCAAAACCCACCGACATAACAATTCTTAGTCAAATAGTCGGAACTTGGATATTCTGCCCGATTCTTTCAGGTATAATTGCCGTTTTTATTTATTGGAGTATTAAATCCATTATACGCAAATCACATCTGCATCTAATCAGACAAGATTGTTATACGCGTATCGGCTTAATTATTGCCGGAGCCTTTGGAGCTTACGCTCTTGGTGCAAATAACATTGCTAATGTCATGGGTGTATTTGTTGAAGCAAATCCACTGAAAGAAATACACTTTGGAAGTTTTTTCTATCTTAACAGCACACAAGTATTATTTTTTATTGGAGGAGTTGCCATAAGTATCGGTGTTGGAACATATTCTAAAAAGGTTATGGATACTATTGGAAACGGCATCATGAAAATGTCTCCTTTAATGGCGTGGGTTGTTGTTGTTTCTCAATCAATAGTGCTTTTCCTTTTTGCTTCTCAAGGATTACAACATTTTTTGCTTTCCCACGATCTTCCGGCTTTGCCGTTGGTCCCTGTATCAAGTTCACAAGCCGTCATTGGTGCCGTTATGGGTATCGGCATTGCCAAAGGCGGACATGATCTCAACTGGGGATTAATTGCTAAGATTGCCATTGGCTGGATCACCACACCAATCATTGCCGCTTTAATATGTTATGTCTCTTTATTCTTTTTACAAAATGTATTTGGACAGGTGGTATACATATGAAAATAACAATTCTTGCCATAGGTAAATGCAAAAAAAATTCTCCCGAAGCTGCAATTATATCCGAATATATAAAACGCTCCGGATGGGATATTACTATCAAAGAAAAAGATAATTCTACCCAAGAAGATGAAGCAAAATTTTTACAATCATCAATCCCTCACGGCTCAAAGGTTATTGTCCTCGACGAAAGAGGAGAAAACTTAAAATCAATAGAATTAGCTCATAAAATTGAAAATTGGTTGAATAATGGAACATCTGAAATTTGTTTTTTAATTGGAGGAGCTGATGGACATATTCAATCCACTCGCGATAAAGCTGATCTCTTGCTTTCCTTCGGTAAATTAACTTTACCTCATATGTTAATGAGGGCTGTTTTATGTGAACAAATTTATCGTATTCAAACCATAATTAACGGTCATCCATATCATCGTGAATAAATAAAGGCTCTTTTTTCAAAAAGAGCCTTTATTTTATTAACTTAATTTTCTTATTTCAGCCACAGAAGACCACATTTTTTCCAAACTATAAAACTCTCTCACTTCCGGCTTAAAAATATGTATTATAACATCAAAAGCATCTATTAAGACCCAATCTGCTTTTTCTTCCCCTTCACTTGATGACTTAAAACCTGCAGATTTTAATTTCAACTGTACTTGTTCGGTCAAAGCTGCCACATGTCTTTGCGATGTTCCGCTGGCAACAACCATATAACTTGCGATAGAAGTCTTTCCCTGCAAATCAATAACCACAATATTTTCTGCTTTTCCTTCATCAAGCGCCTTAATAGCAATATCTAAAATACGTTCGCTTTCTTCACTCTGTACCGCTTTTTTAGCCGTTTTAACCAATTTAATTTACTCCTATGAATTTAAACCGGAGACCAAGTTTTGTTTTCTTCTTTCTTGAGTAAAACCTCTTCTTGATCTTCTTTTTTCTTCCTTTCTCTGGTTATATACTTATTAACCTCCAAAATACAATCAAAAATTCCTTTTTTAGCAATTGCCGACATTTCAAAAACTTTTTTGCCACAAGCTTTTTGCAATTTTTCTTTTTTCTTGTCAACTTCTTTTATATCCAGAGCATCACATTTATTAAGCACAACCACTTCCGGCTTTTGCGACAAATCTTTATTATACAACTCCAGTTCTTTACGAATACTTTTATATGATTTTACAACATCATCTGAAGTTACATCGATTAGATGCAAAAAAGCCGAGCAACGCTCAACATGCTTCAAAAACCTATCGCCTAAACCGATTCCTTCATGAGCCCCCTCAATTAACCCCGGAATATCTGCTATCACCATTTCATAATTATCAACCCATGCCACACCCAAATTAGGATGCAAAGTTGTAAACGGATAATCTGCAATTTTCGGACGAGCTTTGGTAACAACAGACAAAAAAGTAGACTTTCCGGCATTAGGCATACCAATTAATCCGACATCGGCAATCACTTTTAATCGCAACCAAACCCACATCTCTTGTCCGGGCCAACCGGGCTCTGCATAACGAGGGGCTTGATTCGTAGCTGATTTAAACTGGGCATTACCGCGTCCGCCATCACCCCCCTTGGCAATCATAAATTTTTGCCCCGGCTCAATCATATCAGCAATCAAAGTTTCTTGGTCTTCAGCCAAAATTTCAGTTCCGACCGGAACTTTTATAACAATATCTTCACCTTTTTTTCCTGACTTATCTGAACCCTGACCAGGAAAGCCTTTTTGAGCTTTAAAATGCTGATGATATCTAAAATCAATCAAGGTATTCAAATTAGGTACGGCCTCAAAATAAACACTTCCGCCTTTACCGCCATCACCACCGTTTGGCCCGCCAAATTCAATATATTTTTCTCTCCTAAAAGAAACACATCCGGCGCCACCGTCACCTGATTGAATATATATTTTTGCTTGATCCAAAAACTTCATTTTTACCTCTGTTGCTTTATATTAAGATAAAGCTTTCATTTGAAAAGTAAAGGGGATGTATTCGCATCCCCTTTGCATAAAATTCAAACATATTGAACTTATTCGGTAACAACCGAAACCACGGTTCTGTCGCCTGCCTTCTTTGAAAACTCAACTTTTCCTTCACAAAGAGCAAACAAAGTATGATCTTTACCCATACCAACATTTGCACCAGGATGATATTGTGTTCCGCGTTGACGAACAATAATGTTACCAGGAATTACACATTGACCGCCTGATTTTTTGAGTCCTAAACGACGTCCGATTGAATCGCGTCCGTTTGCAGAGCTACCGCCTGATTTTTTATGTGCCATGACTATTTCTCCTTAAAACTTCTTACTTACCGCAAACATCAGTAATTTTTACTAATGTAATTGATTGTCTGTGACCATTTTTACGGCGATAATTTTGTCTTCTTTTCTTTTTGAAAATGATAACTTTGGCATCGCGAGCCTGCTTTAAGATTTGAGCCTTAACACTTGCTCCGGCAACCAAAGGATTTCCAATGGTATCACCTAAAGCCAAAACATCATTAAAAACAACTTCTTTACCTTCTTCACCGGCAATTTTTTCAATCTTCAGCACATCACCAGTTGTAACTCTGTACTGCTTGCCGCCGGTTTTAATTACTGCGTACATTTTTTCCACCTTTATATTTTAAACATAAAACGTTGCTTTGCAATATACATAAGTTTTTGCCGCTGTCAATAGGAATCTCTGTATTTTTTTAAAAAAGTTCTTTTTTTACCGCTTTAAAGCCCTATACAATTCAGGTTTCATAAAACGTCCCTGCCAAATTCCTTTTTTAGCCAATTTAGCTTCAGCTTCCTCTTTTACATAATCTTTCGTATAAGCGGTATAAGCAACCGCCCATCCGCTTTTTACCATTTCCTCATTAATATTTTTGCCCTTTGAAAAACATATTGCCACTTCCCTTTTATAACGATCGACCTCTAAAACCTGGCATTTTATATCTTTTCCAGCTAAAGCTTCCAACATATCTTTTGCTTTTTGACCACATTCATACTCCTTACCGTTTTTATCATAACAAACTTGTAAAAACTCCGGAGCATCAATCCCTGACAATCTAATTTCTCTGTCATCAATAAACAAACTGTCTCCGTCAATAATCTTTGTCTTAGCCCAAACATTTTCAGAACCGATCACCACAAACAACAACACCATAAACAATTTCATTTTTTAACCTCCGAACTAAGGTATTTTGCTTTTTTTATTACTTAAATGCAACAATTTGCTTTTTTTTATAAAATATATTGAATAACCGCAAAAAAAACTTTGTTGTTTCATAATCTTTGTCTTAATATAGAATAAATTTTACGTAAAAGGTTAAACAATGCTAAATAAAATATCTCACAAGGTTCTCTTTTTAAGCAGCCTGCTTTTAATAAGCGGTTGTGAATATTTTCGTACACGCACGGTAAAAGATATTCTAACAGATCCTTTTGCTCCCAGCTCGGCGGAATATGAACAACAAGCTCAAGAACATCAACCTGAAAGACTACGTTCTCCAAGCTCTATCGTAGTTTGCCGCTCTCATCAATGTGCTCCGGCTAAATTATCCATGTCAAAAGAATATATCTATAATAGTCTTTTACATTTATTTGATAATAACAACTACCAAAAAGCCCTGATTTGCCAAGCAGACGCCGCTTCCCATACTTGTTTGGAAAATTATATTACTTTGCCGATTACCAGCGGTATAACTCCGACAAACGCATATATTGATCACGTAAAAATTACTGATGTAATTATTGGCAAAAGAGCAAACAAAATCAAATTAATTCTAAATTATAATCTCACCTACGGAGGACAAACCCCTGATTGTACGCCTTCTCAATCGATTTTATTTGCCAAAAATGTAAATCATGTTTTGTTGGAAGATGCCGGCTATACATGCAAAATGACAACCATAGGACAAACTACAGTCAAAACAGTTTTTGCCATTGATTATATAGACCTAGATTACGGATACATCGGAGGATATTATTCAATAGGTTTATCAGGACCGGCTTATGGCGGTGGCAGCGGTTACATGATTATCCGCCTACCTAAAAATGCATATCCTTTAGCACCTGAACTTCAAGCTCCTAAAACGTCTTCCACAAATAAAAAAGGTTTTAGCACTTCATCATCCGCAAATACGGGAATAGATGACAGCTCCGGCACAACAACTGGAAATGTTCAAATATTTCCTATCAACAAAAAAGAATAAAAATAAAGCCCCTTTTCAAAAGGGACTTTATTTTTACACTCCATAGCTGAAATAGCGAACACTCTCATATACAACTATTCGCTCTATTCCTGAAAATTCAAACCTATTTGCTCCATATGTTATTACGCCATTTTGGCTTGGCAAAGCACCATTACGTAATTGATAAATTTTTACATCCGGCAAGCTCATATAAACACCGTTATCAAACTCAACCAACCATCCGTATGTATCATATCCGACATTTATATGAATTAACCTACATTCATCAGAACCGGTTATAATACTGCTTTCCGTATCTTTTGTAATTTCAAACAACGGCTCGGAAGAATTTCCGCTGTACCAATGCACAAAATTAGATTCCTCAACCATATCATAAGGTTGTTGCGGCTTTTCTTCCACATAAGGAATATTATCATTTTCAACTTCATCAGAACTATCTTGCCAATCATTTACTTCTGCTTCATCTATTTCCGAAGTTTCATCTCCTGACAAAGAAACGTCCAAACTATTTTCTTCTTTAATCGCTTTTTCTGTTTCAAGATCAAAATTTTCTTCCGTGTTTTGTTCTGCTTCGGCAACAGCCTCTTGTTCAAAATTTAATTCTTCTTCCGGCTCAAAATCAATATTACTTTTTTCGTCAGATACATCAATATTTTCAGCACGATCTTGTTCACCAACAACAGGCACACTTACTTCCGATTGACCAGATACATTATCGTTTATATCTTCAGATAAATCATTATTACCTAACTCATCCTCTTTTTGCGGATTCTCCCAAAAAAATTTTTCATTATTCGTATCTTCAAAATCTAATTCAGCATCTGCATCTTTATCGCTTTTACCTAAAATAGAATCTAAATCAAAATCACTTTCAGTATCTTCTGTTTGTTTTTTTTCATTTTTTAAAACAGAAAGATCATCAACGACATCATCATCTGAAACAGCTTCAAGTTCCAAACTTATATCCTTAACATCATCATTCAAAAAATCAAACTTATCTTCCATATCTTTTCATCTTTTACAAAGGGATATTTATCAAAACTTTCAAACCACCCATAGAACTGTCTCCAAGCTCTATTGTTCCTCCGTGAGATGTGATAACATCTTTTGCTATTGACAATCCTAAACCAACACCTCCAGTTTCTTTATTACGAGAGTTTTCAAGCCTATAAAAAGCCTTAAAAACATCATCTCTTTTATCTTCAGGTATACCTGGACCGTCATCTTCTACGCAAATTGATAATTTTTTATTATTACTTTCCAAACTAACTGCAATTGTTTTACCATAACGAAAAGCATTGGAAATAATATTGGTTAAAGCTCTTTTTAGTGCCTGTTCACGTCCCTGAATAGCACTAACCTGATCATTGGTTGAATACTTTATTAGAGCGTCTTTATTACGGAACTTATTGATAATACTCAAAATCATCTCATTCATATCAACAAAAGATGATTTTTCTCCCGCTTCCCCGCTAACAAAAGACAAATATCCGTCCAGCATTTTTTCCATCTCATCAATGTCAGACAAAAAATCCTTTTTATCATCAATCTCAGGCATCATGGTGACTTGTAGTTTCATTCTGGTTAAAGGAGTTCTCAAATCATGAGATACTCCTGCTAACATTTGTGTTCTTTCGCTTATTTGTCTTTGAATTCTCTCTTTCATTTTAATAAATGCAAATGCAGCCTTACGCACTTCTGAAGAACCATAAGGTTTAAAATTTTTATTATCAATTCCCTTACCAAAATCCTCAGCCACTTGAGCCAATTCAGCAATTGAACGCACCTGAATTCTTAAGAACAGAACAGCTACCAAAAATAATAATATTGAAGTTCCTGCCATCCAAACCACAAACATAAATATTGACGAGCTGAAAATCTTTTTCTTGGAAGTAACAAACCTAAACAAACCATCTGCGGTATTAATGGTTACCACCAAATCTTTATCACCTTTTCCTAGATATATTCCTGCCTCATCTTCCGGAAAAACTCTTTCCAATGCTTGTTCCAAATAGCCAATTACCAACCTACTTCCCTTGTTTTCTTTTTTTATGACCTGATGCTTTTCGTCATTATCATAATGTTCAAACTCTAAACCAAATGTTTGTTCGGCCATTTTTTGAAATTGGACAATTTTTTTTGGTTCTTGTTTGACCAACTCAATAATCATATTCATATCTGCAGCTAAATTATCCGATAACCTTCTACCCATACGACTCCAGCTACCATCAAAAAACACCACAACTGAAACAACTTGAACCACAATCAACGGAATAAAAATCAACAACATAGTTCTAAAAAACAACGTTCTAGGCAAAAATTTCAAACGCAAATATCTTAAAGTATCATCTATTTTTGACGGTAATTTAACGTGCATTTCATTTCTCCGTTTTGTTTTATAATCACTCTGGCAACAACATATATCCTTTTCCTCGCACAGTTTGCAAATAACGAGGATTTTTTGAATCTTTTTCTATTTTTTTACGCAATCTTGTTATTTGAACATCTATAGATCTAGGACTCTGCCCTGCACCTAAAATTTCCGCCAATTTCTCTCTTGTAAATATTTGTCCGGACTTTGTCCCCAAAATATTTAATAACGACTGCTCTACAGGTGTTATATGAATTAAATCTCCGCTTTTAGAAAACAGTTCTTTAGTTTGCATATTATAAATGCACAAGCCCAAATTAAGTTGATCAGAAACATCTGCCTTCTCATCTGGCGTCCTTTTTAAGATATTTTTTATTCTCAAAACTAATTCTTTAGGTTCAAAAGGCTTAGCCACATAATCATCAGCACCTTGTTCCAATCCAACAATTCTATCTTGCACCTCTCCCATCGCCGTTAACATAATCACCGGAATATTTATATTTTCTTTTCTCAGTTTATCCAAAAACTCCAAACCGCTTTCCTCCGGCATCATAATATCAACGATTAACAAATCAAAATTATATAGTTTCAAAAATTTTCTTGCTTCATCTGCTCTTTTTGCCGTTGACACATAAAAACCGCTCTCCCGCAAAAATCTTTGCAGGAGAGTACGTAACCTGGTATCATCATCAACCACCAAAATATGTTTTGCGTCGGCATCCATCCGCGCATTAACCTCCGCTTATTTTTTTACAGTCGGTTTCTTTACATTTTTCTTTGTTGCCTTTATTGCTTTATTTGCAGCAGCTTTTTTAGCACCTGTTTTTTTTACTTCTTTTTTAGCTGGTGTTTTCTTAACAGCTTCTTTAGCAACTTTTTTCTTTTCTTTATCCATTTTGTTAATATAATTAAGACCTTGCTGAAAATATTGATAACCGGTAATAAATGTTAAAACTCCGGCAATCCATAACAATATTTCGCCAATTCCGCCCCAATACCAAAAACCTTTTAGAAGCATCATTGACAACGCCGTCATTTGAAAACCTGTTTTCCATTTTGCCAAGCGAGTAACCGGCATCCCCACCCTTACTTCCATCAAAAATTCACGCAAACCGGAAACCAACAATTCACGACACAATATAACGATAACCGGAATAAAACTAAGCTTCGTAACCACCATATCAGGCTTTGCCAACAACACCACTAACGCCGATGTTACCAAAAGCTTATCGGCGATCGGGTCCAGCAAACGTCCCAAAGCTGATGTCTGATTACGAGCTCTCGCTAAATAACCGTCAAAATAATCAGTAATTGAAGCTATAATAAACAACACTGCTGCCAAAAAAGACCATAATGTTGAATTAATATAAACAGACAAAAATATAACCGGAATCACCACGATTCTGGATATTGTTAAAAGATTCGGCAAACTATACACGTTCATACCCCTTTATAAAAAAACAATAACCTGACAATCATACTAAAAGATAAAATCTAATTATGGAAGTAGTTATAAATTTTTTCCGCTGTTTTTTTGCTAATTCCTGTAACTTTTTGCAAATCTTTTACTTCTGCCTGGGCCACTTCCTCGGCAGATCCAAAATAATTAAGCAGGTCTCTCTTTCTTTTACTTCCGATTCCATCTACTTCGTCAAGTGATGATTTATAAATTGATTTTGCTCTTTTTTTTCTATGTGTACCAATTGCAAAACGATGTGCTTCATCTCTCAAATTTTGCAAATAAAATGCCAGTGGGGACTGAAACTCCAACGCAAAACTTTCTTTATCTTTCATATGATAAAATTCTTTTCCGGCATTTCTTTCCGGCCCTTTTGATATGGCAATAATGCTAATCCTGTCTAAATCAAATCCTTGCAAACACTCATACACTGCATTAAGTTGTCCGCGCCCTCCGTCAAGCAATATCACATCAGGCCGATTTTCAGCACTCATCTTTTCAAATCGTCTGGTCAAAACTTCTTTCATCATCGCAAAATCATCATTGGTAATTTGCGGATTTTTTATATTGAATGTACGATAACTTTTTTTATCAAAACCTTCAGGAGTAGCCACCACCATTGCTCCAACCGCATAACTTCCCTGATTATGAGAATTATCATAAATTTCAATTCTTTTAGGTAGTTTGGGTAATCCGAATTTTTCCATAAAATCGGTTAAATTCTTTTTCACGCTTGAAACCATGGCTATTTTACGTGCGATTGATTCTTTGGCATTTTCACTCACTGTTTTTAATATGGCCGCTTTATTACCTTTTTTATAAACCGATATTTTTGCTCCCAGAGCCTCTTCCATAAAAGCTTTGTTTTCTATTCCTTCAGATAATATAATTTCTTTCGGCGGCAAATGTATGGCATAAAAACTGCTCAAAAATGCCTCTAAAATTTCATTGTTTGAAGCATCAATCGCTTGAGACGGAAAATAAGGAACATTTCCGCAATTTTGCCCTGAACGAATAAAAAACACCTGAATACAAACAACATTTTTATCCCTCACCAAACTTATAAAATCAGCTGATTTTATATCTGCATATTCAACATTTTGTTTTGATTGCACATTGGTTAATGCTCGGATTCTGTCCCTTAACATTATTGCCGTTTCATAATCCTGCTTTTCACTGGCTTGGTTCATTTTTTCTGAAAGTTCTGCCTGTATCTTGCTATTTTTCCCCTCTAAAAAAGCAATTGCTTCATTCACCAGTTTTTTATAATCTTCTTGCGAAATTTTTCCCACACAAGGAGCCGAACATCTTTTAATTTGGTACATCAAACAAGGTCTTTGCCTATTTTTAAACACATTATCCCGACAAGAACGCAACAAAAACACTTTTTGTAAAATATCCATAACGCTGTTTACCGCCAAAACGCTGGCAAACGGCCCAAAATATTTGTTCTTGTCTTTGCGGCTACCTCGATATTTATGCAAACTCGGATAGTCAGCTTCCACATCTATCATCAAATGCGGAAAAGTCTTATCATCTTTCAATAAAATATTATAACGAGGTTTAAACTTTTTAATCAGCTCATTTTCAACCAATAAAGCTCTGGATTCATTTTCAACGACAATAAACTCCATTCGTTTTATTTGAGCCACCATTTGCTGTAATCTCAATGGCAACTTATCTAAATGTGAATAAGCCGTAATCCTTTTTTTGATATTTTTGGCTTTACCAACGTATAAAACCTCTTCATTATCGCTAATCATGCGATAAACTCCCGGTTTTTCGGGAGCCACTTTAATATGTTCTCTTAAATTGGCTAAACCTTGCTTAATATCAATCACTTATCAAAACTCTCTTACAAAAGATACCTTTTATATATAATACAATCATTAAATAAAAAACTCCAGAGTAAAAACTCTGGAGTTTTTATTTCTATAAAACAAGCTTTATTTCTTATGCGTTAGAAGAATTCTCCAACGCAGCGGCCTCTGCCTTAAGAGCTTGAATTTCCTTATCATTCTGAGCGGCAACTTTCTTCAAAGCTCTCAGAACCGTACCTGTTCCGGCCGGAATCAAACGACCGACGATAACGTTTTCTTTCAAACCTCTCAAAGTATCAACTTTGCCTTCAACTGCAGCCTCGGTCAAGACACGAGTTGTCTCTTGGAATGACGCAGCTGAAATAAATGACTTGGTCTGCAATGAAGCCTTGGTAATACCAAGTAATACCGGATCAGCTTGAGCAGGAGTTTCACCATTGGCAATAACTTTAGCATTTTCAGCTTCAAACACATCACGATCAACTTGCTCACCAACCAAGAAAGTTGTATCACCTGGTTGAGTAATCTCAACTTTTCTAAGCATTTGCGAAACAATAACTTCAATGTGTTTATCGTTAATTTTAACACCTTGTAAACGGTAAACATCCTGAACTTCCTTAACCAGATATTCTGCCAGTTTTTCAACACCCAAAACGCGCAAAATATCATGCGGAGCCGGAGTACCCTCAACCAAAGCATCACCCTTCTTGACGATATCTCCGTCTTGAACAGCCAAATGACGTCCTTTAGGAATCAAATATTCAATAGGCTGTCCTTTCTTCGGTACAACGGTAATACGTTGTTTTGCTTTATAATCTTTACCAAACTCAACCATACCGTCAATATCGGAAATAATTGCCGGATCCTTAGGACGACGAGCTTCAAACAATTCAGCCACACGAGGCAAACCACCGGTAATATCTTTGGTCTTGGAGCTTTCTCTAGGAATTCTCGCAATAACATCACCGACTTTAACCTCTTGTCCGTTATCAACTGACAAAATAGCATCAGCCGACATATAATAACGAACTTCTTTGCCGTTATCATACGTAACCGGTTTACCCTTGGCATCTTTCAGGATAATGCTTGGTTTTAATCCGGCAGAACCAGAATTTGAACGCCAATCAATAACCACTTTGGAAACAATACCGGTTGTTTCATCTGTAGTTTCGCGAACCGAAACATTATTAATCAAATCAACCAATTCGACTTTACCGGCTTTTTCGGTAATAACAGGAACCGTAAACGGATCCCATTCAGCCACTTTTTGTCCTTTTTTAACCTTTGATCCTTCGGCAACCAAAACCTTTGTACCATAAGGAACATGGTGACGAGATTTCTCGCGACCGTTAGCATCAACAATTACAATCTCACAGTTACGAGATAAAATAATGATATTGCCGTCTGAATCAACTACCGAGTGATTGTTTTCTAATTTAAGAACACCCGCAAACGGAACCTCAACTGATGCCTGTTCAGCACCTTTTTGAGCTGCACCACCGATATGGAAGGTTCTCATGGTCAACTGAGTACCCGGTTCACCGATTGACTGAGCAGCAATAACACCAACAGCTTCACCAACGTTAACCGGAGTACCGCGAGCCAAATCACGTCCATAACAAGCAGCACAAACACCATCTTTGGTTTCACAAGTCAGAACAGAACGAATTTTAACTTGTTCAACACCGGCAGCCTCAACAACTTCAACATCGTTTTCATCAATCAGCTTGCCTTTTTTGACCAAGATTTCACCGCTTTCCGGATGAACAATATCTTCCTGAGCCGTACGACCGAGGATTCTTTCGCCAATAGAAACGATTACATTACCACCGTCAACTACAGGACGAACAATAATTCCGCGTTCGGTTCCGCAGTCTGTTTCGGTAATAACCACATCTTGAGCCACATCAACCAAACGACGTGTCAAATAACCTGAGTTAGCAGTCTTCAACGCCGTATCAGCCAAACCTTTACGAGCACCGTGGGTAGAGTTAAAATACTCAAGCACGGTCAAACCTTCTTTAAAGTTTGAAATAATCGGTTGTTCAATAATTTCACCTGACGGTTTAGCCATCAATCCGCGCATACCAGCCAACTGACGCATTTGAGCGGCAGAACCACGGGCTCCGGAGTGAGCCATCATATAAACTGAGTTGATATAACCATGCTCTGTCTTTGAGATGTTCTTCATCATCTCATCGGCAATTTTATCTGTGCATGATGCCCAAATATCAACCACTTTGTTATACTTCTCACCTTTGGTAATCAAACCGTTCTGATACTGTTCCTCAAACTCTTTAACCTGAGCTTCGGTTTCAGCAATCAAGGTCTTTTTAGCCTCAGGAACGATCAAGTCATCTTTTCCGAAAGAAATACCTGCTTTGCAAGCATTTTGGAAACCAAGTGTCATAATCTTATCAACAAACAAAACGGTTTCTTTTTGTCCGCAATGACGATAAATCGTGTCAATTATTTCACCGATTTCTTTCTTTCTCAACAAACGGTTAACCAAAGAGAACGGAACTTTTTCATGTTTCGGCAATGTTTCTGAAACAATGATACGCCCCGGTGTCGTCTCAACCAAACCTCTTTTCTTCTCACCGTTGTCATCAATATATTCCATACGGCATTTGATTTTGGCATGCAAGTCAACAACCTTCTCGTTCAAAGCCAATTGAACTTCATTAAAATCAGAGAAGATCATTCCCTCGCCTTCCATACCTTCGGCATCATAGGTCAGATAATAAATACCCAAAACCATATCTTGTGTCGGCACGATAATCGGCTTACCTGATGCCGGAGACAAAATATTGTTGGTAGACATCATCAAAACGCGAGCTTCCAACTGAGCCTCAATTGACAAAGGAACGTGAACAGCCATTTGGTCACCATCGAAGTCAGCGTTAAATGCCGTACAAACGAGCGGATGCAAATGAATAGCTTTTCCTTCAACCAAAACCGGCTCAAAAGCTTGAATACCCAAACGGTGCAAAGTCGGTGCACGGTTCAACAATACCGGATGTTCACGAATAACTTCTTCCAAAATATCCCAAACTTCCGGACGCTCTTTTTCAACCATTCTCTTTGCAGCTTTAATAGTCGTTGCATGACCATAAAGTTCCAATTTTGCATAAACGAAAGGCTTAAACAATTCCAAAGCCATCTTCTTAGGCAAGCCGCATTGTTGCAATTTGAGTTCAGGTCCAACCGTAATAACTGAACGACCTGAATAGTCAACACGTTTACCCAACAAGTTCTGACGGAAACGACCCTGTTTACCTTTCAACATATCAGACAATGATTTCAGCGGACGCTTATTGGTACCGGTAATCGCACGAGCACGACGACCGTTATCAAACAAAGCATCAACTGATTCTTGCAACATTCTCTTTTCATTACGGATGATAATATCCGGAGCATGCAATTCTATCAATCTCTTCAAACGATTGTTACGGTTAATAACACGACGATACAAATCGTTCAAATCAGAAGTTGCAAAACGACCTCCGTCCAACGGAACCAACGGACGCAACTCCGGCGGAATAACAGGCAAAACGTCCAAAATCATCCATTCAGGTTTGGTGTTTGATTCAATGAAAGACTCAATGATTTTCAAACGTTTAACCAACTTTTTACGCTTAGCTTCTGATGCGTTATCCTTAAGCTCTTCACGAATGGCCTTTCTTTCGGCTTCCAAATCAATTGAAGCCAAAATTTCTTTCAAAGCCTCAGCACCGATACCGGCACGGAAAGCATCTTCACCATATTCGTCAATAGCTTCTTGATACTGTTCTTCGGTTAAAAGCTCATTAACACCGAGCGGGGTCAAACCTGGCTCAATAACAATATAGCTTTCAAAATACAAAACACGTTCCAAAGCCTTCATCGGAATATCCGTAATCATGGATATACGTGACGGTAAAGATTTCAAGAACCATATATGGGCAACCGGAGCGGCCAACTCAATATGTCCCATTCTTTCGCGACGAACTTTAGACAACGTAACTTCAACACCGCACTTTTCGCAAACAACGCCGCGGTATTTCATTCTTTTATATTTACCGCACAAGCACTCATAATCCTTAACCGGACCAAAAATACGAGCACAGAACAAACCGTCTCTTTCCGGCTTGAATGTACGGTAGTTAATTGTTTCAGGCTTTTTAACCTCACCGTAAGACCATGAACGAATTTGCTCAGGAGATGCGATGGAGATTTTAATCTGGTCAAAAGATTCACCTGACACCTGCTGACCAAAATATTTCATAATATCATTCATATTTCAAAACTCCTTTAGCTTAAACTTCTTCGTTCAACAGTTCTACGTTCAGGCACAAAGATTTGATTTCCTTAACCAGAACGTTGAATGATTCAGGAATACCGGCCTCAAAGCTATCCTCTCCGCGAACAATAGCCTCATAAACCTTGGTACGTCCGTTCACATCATCTGACTTAACGGTCAACATTTCTTGCAAAGTATAAGCCGCACCATAAGCTTGCAAAGCCCAAACTTCCATTTCACCGAAACGTTGTCCGCCGAACTGAGCCTTACCACCCAAAGGTTGTTGAGTAACCAAGCTGTAAGGACCAACCGAACGAGCGTGCATTTTTTCATCAACAATGTGGTGAAGTTTAATCATATAAATGATACCAACGGTAACCTTACGGTCAAACTTTTCACCAGTACGACCATCATACAAGTCAATCTGACCTGATGTCGGCAAACCGGCCTTACTCAGCATTTCGTTAATATCATCGCCTGAGGCACCGTCAAATACCGGAGTAGCCATCGGCACACCGTTTTTGAGGTTTGGAATCATCAAATCCAAATCATCCATACTCATATTGGCAATTTCACGTTTATACTGTTTTTCACCATAAATATCTTTAAGTTTGGCACGCAAATCTTTTTCGGTCTTTTGACCGGCTTTAACTTGCTCCCACAACTCGTTCAATTGTTGACCAAGCTTTTGAGCGGCCCAACCAAGGTGAGTTTCCAAAATTTGTCCCACGTTCATACGTGAAGGCACACCCAACGGGTTCAACACGATATCAACTGGTGTACCGTCTTCCATATAAGGCATATCCTGCAACGGCAAAACACGAGAAATCGTACCTTTGTTACCATGGCGTCCGGCAATTTTATCACCGGATTGAATCTTACGTTTGGTAGCAATAAATACTTTAACCATTTTCAATACACCAGGCAACAAATCATCACCGCGTTGAACTTTTTCAACCTTATTGTCAAAGTGTTTTTGAATCTTTTCCAAACGAGCATCAAAAGCATTGAGCAACTCTTCAATGTTTGCCATGGTCTTTTCGTCTTTAACCACGATCTTACGCCATTGTGAAGAAGGAATTTCAGCCAATTTAGCTTCGGTTATCTCAGCATTTTTAGCCAAAGTTCCCTTTGGAGCATCAACAACCTTTTGGCCCACCAACATAGATTTCAAACGAGCTTCAACGTTACGGCGAATAATTGCAATTTCGTCATCACGGTCTTTAGCCAATTGTGAAATTTCTTCCTGCTCAATTGACAAAGCACGCTCGTCTTTCTCAACACCGCGGCGAGAGAACACGTGAACATCAACCACAATACCTTCAATACCTGGCTGAACACGCAAAGAAGTATCACGAACATCAGAGGCTTTTTCACCAAAGATTGCACGCAACAATTTCTCTTCCGGAGTAACCGGAGACTCTCCCTTAGGAGTTACTTTACCAACCAAGATATCACCGGCCTTAACCTCGGCACCGATGTAAACAATACCTGCTTCATCAAGGTTACGCAAAGCTTCCTCACCAACATTAGGAATATCGCGGGTAATTTCTTCCTGACCCAATTTAGTATCACGGGCCATAACTTCAAATTCCTCAATATGCAAAGATGTAAACACATCATCACGAGAAATTCTTTCCGATAACAAAATAGCGTCTTCGTAGTTCAAACCGTTCCAAGGCATAAACGCAACCAAAACGTTTTTACCAAGGGCCAATTCTCCCATATCGGTGCATTGTCCGTCAGCCATAATATCACCGGCTTTAACTTCATCACCAACCTTAACCAACGGAACTTGGTTAATGCAGGTATTTTGGTTTGAACGACGGAACTTCTGCAAACGATAAATTTCAACACCGGCATCGGCGGCATGCTCATCTTTTGAGCGAACCACAATACGGTTAGCATCAACGGCGTCAACAATACCGTCTGCCTTACAAACAACCGTAGCACCAGAATCTTTGGCCACCACAGCCTCAACACCGGTACCAACCAACGGAGCTTCCGAACGCAACAAAGGCACGCCTTGACGTTGCATGTTTGAACCCATCAATGCACGGTTAGCGTCATCGTTTTCCAAGAACGGAATCAATGCCGTAGCCACAGAAACTAATTGTTTTGGCGAAACGTCAATAAAGTTGATCTCTTCCGGATGAGCAAACTCAAATTCACCGGCCTTACGACAAGCAATCAAGTCATCTTCAAAATGACCGTCTTCTTTAACCTTGGCATTAGCTTCGGCAATTTTGAACTTACCTTCTTCATTGGCTGACAAATAAACAACCTCATTGGTAACCACGCCGTTAACAACCTTACGATACGGACATTCAATAAAGCCGTATTTATTGATTCTGGCATAAGTTGACAATGAGTTAATCAAACCAATGTTCGGACCTTCCGGTGTTTCAATCGGGCAGATACGACCATAGTGTGTCGGATGCACGTCGCGGACTTCAAATCCGGCACGATCACGAGACAAACCACCGGGGCCCAATGCAGACAAACGACGTTTGTGTGTAATTTCTGACAACGGGTTGTTCTGATCCATAAATTGAGACAATTGAGAAGAACCGAAAAACTCTCTGATAACAGAGGCAATCGGTTTGGCATTAATCAAATCCTGAGGTTTAACATTGTTCAGATTTTCAGAACTCATTCTTTCACGAATGGCTCTTTCCATTCTGAGCAACCCCATACGATATTGATTTTCCATCAACTCACCAACTGAACGAACACGACGGTTACCCAAGTGGTCAATATCATCAACCTCACCTTTGCCGTCACGCAATTCAACCAATCTTTTAACAATAAGCAAAATATCATCTTTACGCAAAATACCGCAAGTATCCGGAGCTTCCTCAAAAGGAATATCAAATGCGGCATTAATCTTAACACGACCAACTGATGACAAATCGTAACGATCTTTGTCAAAGAACAAAGCATGGAACAATTGATCGGCAGTCTCATACGTCGGAGGATCACCCGGACGCATAACACGATAAATATCCAAGAGAGCCTCTTCACGACAGCTGTTTTTATCTGCTGCCAAAGTGTTGCGGATATACGGTCCTACATTAACCCCGTCAATAAACAAGGTTTTAATTTCGCCGATCTTGTTTTGAGCAAACTTATCCAACATTTCCTGAGTGATTTCATCACCAGCTTCAGCCAAAACTTCACCTGTTTTTGCAACCACAACATTGTTTGCCAAAAACTTACCGATTAACTGCTCGGGAGTAACTTTATAATACTCCAAACCGTCATCAGCCAATTTTTGAGCCACACGCGGAGAAAGTTTTTTACCCTGTTCCAAAACAACTTTACCATCTTTGGCATTAATCAAATCAAACTCAAACTTAACGCCTTTCATGCGTTCCGGAACAAACTTAACTTTCCAGTTTTTCTTATCGGCAACATAAATATCGGCATCATAAAAGTAGTTAAGAATTTCTTCTTTATCCATACCTTTAATTTCTGCCGGATCAATTTTTTTGCCTTGTTTGGCAAGCTTGGCAATTTTTTCTTCGGTTTCTTTTGAATACAATGAATACAAAAGAGAAGTTACCGGCAATTTACGGCGGCGATCAATACGAGCATAAACCAAATCTTTGGCATCAAACTCAAAATCCAACCAAGAACCGCGATACGGAATAATTCTGGCGGCAAACAAATATTTACCTGAAGATATGGTTTTTCCTTTATCATGATCAAAGAACACACCCGGAGAACGATGCATTTGAGAAACCACAACGCGTTCCGTTCCGTTAAAAATAAAGGTGCCTTTTTCCGTCATCAATGGAATATCACCCATATAAACATCTTGTTCTTTAATATCGTGAATAGATTTTGCACCGGTAGCCTCATCGGTATCCCAAACCACCAAACGCAAAGTAGCCTTAACCGGAGCGGCATAAGTCATATCGCGTTTGATACATTCGTCAACATCATATTTTGGCTCTTCCAATTCATAGTTGACAAATTCCAACTCGCCGTTTCCGGAAAAATCTTTAATCGGGAAAATTGATTTGAAAACTTCTTCCAGACCAAACTCGCATTTTTCAGCCCCGTTAGCCTGAATAAAACTGTCATAAGACCCTTTCTGAACCTCAATCAAACTCGGCATGTCGGCAACGGCATCGATTCGACCGAAGTTTCTTCTTACACGTCTCTTGCTCGTATAAGATTCTTTCATTGTATTTTAATCCTTGTGGTTAAATTCTGCGGCCATCCTATCAAAAAATTTTTGAAACCCGCACGCAGAAGGTTAAACGTTTATATATATAAAAAAAAGAAAAAACCCGCCAAACCGTAGGAAAACCGCTCCTCTTGGCGAGAAAACCTAAAATAATTGCATGCAATCATCGCTCATAAGCGACCAAATTCGGGGGGATAATAGACTCACTTTTTCGATTCTGGCAAGTAAAAAATCACTCCAAAATCAAATTTTTTATTTCTCCCTAAAAAACCTTTTTTAGACTTAACAATATCTTCAACTTTTGAGATTAAGCTTTTAGGCAAATAACTTTATCGGAATTTGGTGATGAAAAAAGTCTTGTTTGCCTGTATGGCTGTTTTGCTGATAACAACCGCTTGTAGTTTATTTACGCAAAATAAAGAAGAAAAATTTGTTAACCCCCTGTTTTATAAACAATTGGCTCCTTTTGCCGTTGGCAGCAAAGAAACTTATCTAACCCCAACCTCAATGACATATTCAAATTCTATCATTCATACCAAAGATGACAAACATGAAAACGGGTGGACCGTCGTTCCTTGTAAACTATTAAAAAATGAAGAAAACTATATTGTCTTAAAATGTAAAGATATTTATTGGCGAGGAAAGGGTACACATTATGATATTTATAAATATCAACTTGATAGATGTTTTACGACAGACGATGAAGGAAAATGCACTTCTCTTTATGTGAAAGAGTATTATTATTATAAACCAGATACTTCAATTTATGGAGAGAGTACATATGCTGTGGAGCTTGATTAATTAGACCAAACTCCACACCATATATTATTTTATGTTATTTTTTATTTGGTAAATCTTTTCTAAGAGTTTTATCCGTCCAGATATTACGTCCTTCGTCAATACCTAAACGATGGTCATGTTTTAGCATTAAATCAAGATTATTAGTTCTTGCACCTTTAATAAAATTAGAAAATTCCTTTTCTGTAAATTTATTTGGTCCTAAATTATACATGTAATCCATGAGTACCATTTTTTTATTTAAACTCAGTTCATCAAAATTTTGAATTAATTTGCGTAAACTTTTTAAATCACCTTTCATATGGTCAATACTCATTTGACGCATTGTATCGTCATCAATATTTATGTTACAAAATTGAGCAAAATAATCAGCCTTATAATTGTGTTCATTAGGATTTAGTCCTGCTAAAATTCGTTCCTTCTGTATTCTGTTTTTTTCTTTTTCAAGATTTTCTAAACAAGAGTCTATATCTTGTTTGTTTGCAGGCATATTGTCAGCAGACCAATTTGTGCCGTAAAAATCTTTTTTATTGTTAATATTATTACCAACGCCAACAGTTTTATTCCACCTTGTATCATAATATGGAAAAGGTTTTGCATTTTCATGCTCTTTTATAATGGGATACATGGTTTCTATTAATTCATCATCAGATAAATTATTTTCAGATAATGTATTTGCATCACTCACCATATTAGCTTGATTATTCTGAGCCAATTTATAACTTGCGGCATCGTTTCCTATTTGGTTTGGGATATAATGCGGAACTTATATCTTGGTTTTGTTTGTTTTTAATATTATCGGCAATATTGGAAGAGCCGAAACCATAATTGTTATCAGCCTTACCCCAGAAGTTGGTGCCTGATTAAAGGATAGTCTTTACTTATTCCCTAGTTGTTATAGCCTTCTATCAAACTGTTCTCTCTTTTTTGCCGAGCCATTTGATATTCTATTTCATCCTTGGTTGTAAAACCGCTATGGTCAAAAATCTTTCATAAATTAATTGCATTTTAAGCAATATTTTTTATAATCACTTTCGCAGTCGGGTGTTCCGGCTGTGGAGTGTGACAACTCCTTCTCCAACAAACCACTTCCCTTTGGGGAGCCGGGGATATAAGGCTATGCACGAATAACCCGGACTGTCAGTTGGATCAGTTGTCAACTCCCCGCCTTAAGTTAAATTAAGGCGGTTTCTTTTTATAAATAAGAAATCAGGGAGTTAAGAAAATGAACTATAAACAAGATAAAAATGACTTAAGACGACGCAGGAAAACTCTTGCCGCCAGATTACACGATATCAGAATTTCCAAACAACTACGTTTTAATCAAGTGTGTGAAGAAACCGGCATCCCGCAACGAATTTTAGATAATCTGGAACTCGGCCGCGGCAGCGTCAACTTAGGTGCTTTGCATCTTTTGGCAAAATACTACGGCAAAAAGGTTGAAATCTTGCTGGTTGATAAATAATCAAAACAAAAAACACCGCTAATGAAATATCAGCGGTGTTTTGAATTAAATTTGTTGATTATGTAGTTACATGTTTATCTGTTTCAAAAAAACTGTTGGACTTATCTTTAACTGTAATATTAATTTAGCTCCAGCCGGACCCAAATATCAAAATAACAACAGAAACAAAACAGAAAAGCAAATATAACAAAAAAGCAATTCCAATAGCTTTTCCAGCTATTTTAATAGTACTTTTTAATGTATTTTTTGACAATTTCATCACAATCCTCATCTGGATATTTTGTCCCAAGAAGCCTTCCTATCTTATTAGCATACTGATCAGCCTCACTACTGTCAATAGTATTGGCTTTTGACTTTACATCATACCATTCTCAAACATTAGAAATGCCAGTTGCAACATCTGCACCTCCTTTACCGTTTTGAGCAGCACTACAATTTATATATGCATGTTTGTATTTATCAGTTAAATTTTTATTCGCCAAATCAAAATAATTTATAAGCATATCAGGAAATGTTTTACCGGCTGACCAAACATAACTTAAAGGATTTTGTTTTTTAGGAGTGACATTGCCTTCTTGTTGCTGTACATAATTCCACACTTTTTCACCATCAGCAGCCGTTTCCCAGTATTTTGGAATATATTTTGAATCATCTTTCAAATCATCATGATGCTGTGAAATATTTAGTGGTTGATTTGCGACAACTTTAACATTATCGGCAATATTTGAACTGCCGAAACCGTAGTTATTATCAGCCTTGCCCCAAAAGTTGGTGCCTGATTAAAGGGTAATTTTCTGTTATTCCTTGGTTGTTATAACCTTCTATCAAACTATTTTCTCTTTTTTGCCGAGCCATTTGATATTCTATTTCGTCCTTTGTTGTAAAACCGCTATGGTCAACTCCATAGGTGTCTATCTTTTTACCATCAGCTACACAGTCAAGAGAGGAATAGCAACTTATTTTGTAAAAACGCAAGTAGTGATTGTAAAAAATCATCCTAACCATAAAACAGGCAAATAACAAAAACACCCTTTTGCATTTTCTGCAAAAGGGTGTTTTACCTATTGTTGCTCATGCTCGGCAATAGTTTCCCATCCAACATAAATTCTCGCCCCACAATCAAGACATTCTTGATAAATCTCATATCGACGATTCGGACCACAAAACTCAGCAACTTCGGCTCATAGATGTTCATGTTTGCATTCGCGTCTTCTACGCATTTCGGAATAATCGTCCTTATTTTTTGAAGACGAAAAAAAATTAAAAAGTCCCATTTCATTATATTTTAAATTAAACATAACATGGAGTGAACAATCTGCAAGCGATTAATATCTCCAAAATAATTTTTCTTTCTACTGAATTTATAGCACAAAAAAACAACTCTCGCAACATTTTTGTCAAGTTTTTAAATAAAACTTTATCTGTTCAAAAAATCTTTTTTATATTTCAGCGAAATAACTTGTTTAGACTTGTCAAGTTTAAGCACATACGCTTGTCCTTCTTTTTGCATTTGTATTGTATTTGTTAAAATATCTGAAGATAAACCAACTAACTTGGCCATTTCCTCAAAGACCGAAACATTAGGATTTTTGCTTAATTTTTCAAACTCAGATAACATTAAGTTAACTGCTTCAAACTTATCAAAACCAAACTTTTTTCCACACGCTTGGTATACCCCAACATCCACAAATAGACAGACATATAACCTTCTCTCTCTTGTGTGTTTTTATTTCTTTGCTTTAAATCTTCGGATGAAAACATTCCATTTTGATCAATATCTGCAACTGTCCGCATTTTATCTTGAGTAAAAGCTTCTATCACTTGACGATGTCTGGCATTCTGATTTTCAAGGTTCATCAGATAATGAGGCAACAATTCGGCAAACCCTTCACATAAAACCTCTTTATTATCAAACCATGCACTATGCAATGTATGTGCAAGTTCATGACAAAGTCCCACTTTTCGTTCTATACTTTCCTCAGACATAAATCCATGCTCAAACCAAACCTCATCAACTGCCAACGGCACCGGATAATTGGCATCAACCGCAAACCTTGCCGCCGCCATTCCATGAGGAAACGGGCAACCGCTAAATTGCTTAAATACATCACCTCTCGGCAAAACTACAAAAGAAAACATCGGTGGCGTTTTGTATTCCAACGGCAACTTTAGCAAATCACAAGCATACCCATCCATCACCGACAAAAAATTTTCACCACAGCCTTTTTTTATTTTTTGGGCCATTTGGGGAAAAGCCGCCACTTTCAAGTGTGAATTAATTTCGCAAACCTCAAAAACTGCTCCGTCAACATTCATTTTTTCCATTTATCGTCCTCTTTCGAATATTGCTCTAACATTAGAAGTTTTGCCCGCAATTTTTAAAATATCATCTGATGTTTTTGCTATTTAGTAAAATCAAATTCCAGTCTACACCGCATTATATAGATGTCAAATTTTTCAACACTAGGTCATATTTCCACAAGAACTTCTTCTAAAATCCCCAAAGTCAACAATTCTAGCATAAAAAAACGGCCAAAATCTAATGTACATAGAAGCACACAAATTTCGACCGTTTTTACAAGTCCATTTAAGATTTGAATTACTTCAATTCAACCTTAGCACCAGCCTCTTCCAATTTCTTCTTCATTTCTTCGGCTTCGGCTTTAGCAACACCTTCTTTAATGGTCTTCGGAGCACCATCAACCAAATCTTTGGCTTCTTTCAAGCCCAAAGCGGTGATAGCACGAACTTCTTTAATAACATTGATCTTGTTCGGGCCGGATTCGGCTAAAACAACATCAAATTCATCTTTTTCTTCAGCGGCAGCAGCACCCCCGGCAGCACCACCGGCAGCAACGGCAACGGCAGCAGCGGCAGAAACGCCCCATTTTTCTTCCAACATTTTGGACAAGTCAGCAGCTTCCATAACGGTCAAAGCTGACAATTCATCTACTAATTTGGCTAAATCGGCCATTTTTTTTCTCCAATAAAATTAATTAAACAGTTTTTTATTCATCTTGCACATTGTGCACACAAACAGAAAATTATTCTTTTTCTGAATAAGCCTTGGTAACTCTTGCCAACTGAGCGGCAGGAGCTTGCAAAAGGCCAATGATTTTGGCTCTGAGCTCGTCCAAAGACGGAATGGTAGCCAACTTTTTAATGTCATTGATGGAGAGAACGCCTGTTCCCATAGCACCACCGACAATAATCAGTTTTTCATTGGTTTTTGCAAATTCGACACAAGCTTTACAAGCTGAGATCGGATCATTGGCGAATGCAATAGCAGTCGGCCCGGTGAACAAATCAGCCAAGTTTTCAAACTTAGTGCCTTTAAGAGCAAGACGAGTAATCCGGTTTTTAGTAACTCTAAAGCCAGCACCGGCTTTTCTGATATTGTTTCTGAGTTCTGAAACTTCCTCAACGGTAAGACCCTTGTAGTGAGAAACTACAACGATTTCAGCACCTGAGAACAATTCATTAAGCTCGCTGAGCAATTGTGCTTTTTCTTCGCGGTTCACTTGTTGTCTCCAAATTTAGCATACGCCGAAACATCGGAATATGCATAGCTTTAACAAATCCGCCAAGACTTCTTAATTTGAGGAGGAAAGCTTTTTTTCTCTCCCAAACCGCCCTGACGGGACCTAACTGTCCAGGAGAAAAATTGATTAAAAAAATCTCACTTACTCCGTCTATGCTGGATATTAAGGTTCATAAAAAAACCACCGGCAGTCTTGGACAGGTCGGGCAACAAATTTTGCCCTTGTGAAAGGGTTAATAATATGTAAAACACCAAAAGTCAAGTATTTTTTACAAAAAAAAGCTCCGTACATCAAACGGAGCTTTTTTTATTCTTCAAAATCTCATTACAGATTTGTTGAATCAACTCTAACGCCGACACCCATAGTGCTGCTCAAAGAAACTTTTTTCATATAAGTACCTTTGGCACCGGCTGGTTTAGCTTTAATGATAGCCTCAATAAAAGCTTTAGCGTTGTCATAAATCTGCTCTTCAGAGAAACTGGCTTTGCCGATTCCGGCATGAACAATACCGTTCTTTTCAACACGATACTGAACCTCGCCGGCCTTAGCCTTTTTAACGGCACTTTCAACATCGGCTGTAACCGTTCCCAATTTCGGGTTTGGCATCAAACCTTTAGGACCCAAAACACGAGCAACCTTACCGGCCATACCCATCATATCGGGGGTGGCAATCATTCTGTCGAATTCGATTTTGCCTGCCAAAATTGAATCAATCAAATTTTCGGCACCGACAATATCAGCTCCGGCAGCTTTGGCTTGATCGGCTTTTTCACCCTGAGCCAAAACAGCAACACGAACAGTTTTACCATTACCATGAGGCAAAGCACAAACACCGCGAACCATTTGGTCGGCATATTTGGGGTCAACACCCAAGTTAACGGCGATATCAATTGTTTCGTCAAATTTTGCAGTAGCGTTTTCTTTAACGATTTTAACAGCATCTTTCAAAGCATAAGCCTGGTTTACATCAACTGTTTTATATGCGTTTACGATTCTTTTTCCCATGACACTACTCCACAACCTTAATACCCATAGAAACGGCCTGGCCTTTAACCATGTTCATGGCAGATTCAACTGTTGAACAGTTCAAATCCGGCAATTTGGTTTCAGCGATTTCTCTAACTTGAGCAAGAGTTACCTGACCGGCAACGGTTTTACCTGGTTCTTTTGAAGCAGACTGAATTTTGGCAGCCTTTTTCAAATAATAAGCAACCGGAGGCAGCTTGGTAACAAAAGTAAACGACTTATCTTCAAAAGCCGTAATAACAACCGGCACGGGAATACCCGGCTCCAATTTCTGAGTAGCGGCATTAAACGCTTTGCAGAATTCCATAATATTCAAGCCTTTTTGACCCAAAGCAGGACCAACCGGAGGAGAAGGGTTAGCTTTTCCGGCGGGGATTTGAAGCTTGATTAATCCTAAAATTTTCTTTTTAGTCTTAGCCATTTTCATACCTCTTTGTTAGGTTCGTGGTATATCTCAGGCCATGGCTGGCCTCCCACGAATTATTACAATATTTACGATTCTAAAGCTCTTGTTTGGTACTTATCCTCACAAGAGTCGCCTTTATATACCAACAAGCAATTAATTTTGCAAGTTTTTTTTATCAAAAAATCTCATCTCATAGTTAATCTCAAAATATTATGCACATTTTTGTCTAATTTTGTTGCAAATAAAAAAACAAACTTTATACTAAATACATAATTAAAAATTAAATACAAATTATTAACCCTAAAATTAGCACCTTATGGAAGACTTTCTATCACATGGGTTCAATGTAAGAAGTTTCTACACCGCCCAGGTCAAGTCCATTAAAAACGACCGCGTAAAATTTTTTATAAAAAATTGTTATGGAGACATTTATGAAGCCGCATATTATATTCACAGTGGCAATATTAATCCCTTTACAATTTTCAAAACCGGACAATTTTGCGACGTCAAAATTCTCCAAATTCAAAAAGATTTACGCTGTCCGCACGGAGCAAAACTTGAGCTTTTACCTCTCACGATGCCCATAGACATTTTTGCAGAACAACATCCTCCGGGAAGTATTGTAATTGGCACGGTTATCGAAATCATCAAAAACGGAGCATACATGCTGGTTGCTTTGGCCAAAAATGTTTTCTGTATCGTTAAACGCTGCAAAAAAGCTTTTACCGGCATGTCAGTAAACTGCAAAATCAAAAAATACAACGCCAACAGGAAGGCCTTGTCCATTCAACTAATATAAAAACTATACCCCCAAATTCCTGATTGGGGGTTTTTTATCGAAAAATTAAATTTTTCCCATTATTCTGATACAAAAAACAACTAAAGGGAAATAAAATGCTTTGTATCGGAATCATGACCGGAAATTCTTTAGACGCCGTTGATGCCGTCATCACTGAATTTACTAATACAAACATCAAAGACATCTGTGGCTTTTCGCAACCGATACCAATTGATTTGGCAGATAAATTTCGTCACCTCAAATCTTTGTTGACTGAAAACAACGGCGATATAGACGCTATTGCCGCCAACCTTGATTATGGTTTTGATGCTCTGCATGATGAATATGTTAATTTAGTTGCCGACACCGTAAAAAAATTACTCAAACAAGCAGACCTATCTCCATCGGCAATTGACGTTATAGGTTTTCACGGACAAACCTGTGCTCATTGTCCGCCATCTATTAACCCTCAAGACAATTACACGCTGCAAATCGGCAGCGGCCAGATGCTGTCCGACTTGACCTCTATTCCGGTCGTGTTTGACTTCCGTTCCGATGATTTAATGAATGGTGGCGAGGCTGCACCTTTGGCCCCTGTCCATAATCTTCACTTAGCCCATGGCCTAAAATCAAAAGGAGTGTTTCCGCTAGCTTTTTGCAACGGAGGCAATACCGGAAATATTGCAATTATATATGATGATAAGGTTATAGGCTGGGACACCGGCCCTTTTAATCACTTTGTTGATTATCTCACCCGTTCCGAAAAAAATGAAACCTGCGATTGGAATGGCAAATATGGCAAACAAGGCAGTATAAATTTACCACTTCTAAAGGAGTTATTTAACCATTCGGTTCAAACTCAAAAATGCGAAAACTTTCTGCTTAAAAATCCGCCAAAATCATCTGATCCGGCTTGGTATAAAATTATCCCTGCCCTCACCTCAAAACAACTTTCTTTTGCAGATCGTCTTCGCACTGCCGAATTTTTCAGTGCTTATATTTTGGCATATGCTCTGCGTTATTCACCAATCGGAACGCCCAATCACTTTCTGATATTTGGCGGCGGTTGGAACAACCCCATCATAAAAGAAGATTTTCAAAACCTCTTAACCGGCAGGACCGATGTCCTTCCCGAACATAAAGAAATTTTTGAAAAAATCAAAAATCCTCTCGCTCAAATTGAATGGTCAGACAAATACGGCTACAATGGCAAATATATGGAAGCCAGAATTTTTGCCGACATGGCTCGCTGTAAATTAACCAACGAACCTTTTTCTTATCCCGAAACCACCGGCTGCAAAACCCCGACCGTAGGAGGCATTCTGGTTCACCCCGGAGATAACAATCCCAGACGTTGGTCCCGTGCTGCTAAGGGCTGGACATCATAAAATCTATATTTAAACCTGATTTTTTTCTTCCTTTAACTCTGATGTACAATTCGGACATCTTGTCGCCTTAATAGGAATATCGGTAAAACAATAAGGACAAGTCTTGCTTGAGGCATTATCTTCTTTTTCTTCTTTTGTCTCAAGTTTATGCTGTAACTCATTAATAGCTTTAATCAAAACAAAAACGGCAAATGCAACAATTAAAAAGCTGATTACGGCATTAATAAAAAGCCCAATATTAAGCGTAATTGCTCCGGCAGCTTTAGCCGCGGTTAACGAGGCATAAGGAGGCGGCGTAACCCCATCTTTTAAAACCACAAACATATTCGAGAAATCAATTTCGCCCAACAACACGCCTATCGGCGGCAAGACAATATCCGTAACCAAAGAATCAACTATTTTAGTAAATGCGGCACCGATAATCACACCGACAGCCATGTCAATAACATTACCGCGCATGGCAAATTTTTTAAATTCAGACAAGAAACTTCTTAAAATATTCACTTCCCGCTCTCCTCAAAAAACAAACGGTCGGAAAATTCCGACCGTCCATCTTAAATTTTTTCTACCTGATTAAATTCCAGTTCAACCGGAGTTGAGCGTCCAAAGATTGAAACCGAAACCTTAACTCTGGCTTTTTCAGGATCAACTTCTTCAACCAATCCCACAAAAGACGCAAAAGGTCCGTCACAAACTCTGACTTGTTCCCCGATTTCAAAACTAACCACGGTCTGCGGACGTTCAATTCCTTCTTGCATTTGAGTTATAATGCGTTGAGCTTCAGCTTCTGTAATTGGATATGGCTTATTACGACTACCCAAAAAGTTGCTAACGTTAGGATTGTTTTTGATCAAATGCCAAGCATCATCGGTCATAATCATCTTGACCAAAATATAACCGGGGAAAAATTTACGTTCACTGGTAACCTTTGCCCCCTTTTTGATTTCAACCACTTCTTCGGTCGGAATCATCACATCAAGAATTTTGTCATCCATTTTTTTAATGACAGCTTGTTCTTTAATCGATTCGGCAACTTTTTTCTCGCAACCGGAATGAACATTTACAACATACCAACGGGCATCCATCAGACTACACTCCCTGTCCAAAAATCAATTTGACGACCCATCCGAAGAATTGATCAACAAAGAAAAAGAACGTTGCGGCAATTGCCACAATAACAATCACCATAAAAGATGTTTGCAAAACTTCTTTTCTTGTCGGCCAGGTAACTTTTTTAACTTCTTGCTTAACCTGCCGGAAAAACTGTATCGGACTGATTTTCGCCATAGTTTTATCCATTTCAACAAATGATTATCACAACTCCGCTTTCCAACAAGCGGAAAATCACCAGATATGCTTCCATATCTTATAACATATTGTCGCCAACATATTAAATTATTTTCCCTGTGTCAATAGATATATTTCAGCCAGGTTCAACAAATCGACTTATTTTCAAGCCCTAAAGCGACTAATCAAACTCTCTTTTCCTAAACACTCAAATAGATTTAAGCAATCTCTATTCAATATATGCAGGCGGAAATAAGGAAAGATAAAAAAGATAAAATATGAAAATTCCACTCTTTCTTAGAGCTGGATTTTTTATAACACATTTACAATTATCTTTACATTGCTTCTTGCCTTGCCTTTTCATACCTAAATAAATTAGGAGAGATATACCCATCTAATAAATCGTAATTAACGTTGCCATAACTTCCCAAATCTGTTGTAACCAATTTTATAACAATTCCTTTATCTGCTATTTTATAAAAAGAAATCGCTATAAAAAAAATAGATAACGCAACAATCAAATCTCTAACATTCTTCATTCTATACATATTTTCCTCTTTATTTTTATAAATAATATAACAGCCAACGCTACCGCATTGTTCTACCTTTAGTTTGCGAAGGAACGACTTTGGCAGGGCTTATAATACAATCCACGAACTTTATTCACAACAAAAATCCTTTACTTATTACCTAAACACAATATAATCTTTAACATACGTCACTATATTTCACAAAATAACATAATTAAAACTAAACAGGGAATGGAATGAATATATTAAACCAAATAAAAAAAATTAATGAAGCTATGGCTAATATGGAGGAGAACCGAGTTGCCATTGTAGATATTATACCAAAAAATTGGCACCAGCTTAAAAAGCTTATAATAGCTGTGCTGTCTATCCTCTTAGGTTTGGCTATGTTTACACTAATACTCTCATTTTTCATCTAATTATAATGCATCACCAATAAAATAAAATTGATAATATTTATCACGACATTGCCTCTGTATTGCTCCTTGTGCCGTTGGGTCTCAAAACTACCATTAGACAAGATTTTATAACAAAAAAAGACGCTTTTCAGCGTCTTTGTCTTGATTGGCAGGGGCAGTAAGATTACTCTGCGCTAACGCTAGAGTTGCACGGGCGCTCACGACCTTTCGGTCGCCGGCGTTCTCCCGCCCGCCTCTCGCTGGTAGTCGAACTCACTTCCCCGTGAGTTCGAACCTAACCACCTCTATTGCCAATAAAAAAGGCCACTTTAAAAGGTGACCTTTTTTATTGGCAGGACTTACAGGATAGTACACGGACCAATCATTCCTAATATGTAATTAATATATACTATCTATTTTTGTTCAATCCCTCTGTTTAGTGCATATTGTTGAGCTTTTTGTAAATTACTGGCTCTACAACTATTTGCGTCTTCTCTTACTAAATCCAAAACCATTGTATTTTTAGTCATCCCAACATTTGGAACATTTTTTCTTGGAAAGAAATAAGCTTCTTTCAAAGCCTGCATACCCACTCCAAATTCTCCTATTCTACTAAGGGTATCTAAAGCTCTTTCGGCAACTATGCCATCGTTCCTTTTTCTATCATATGACAAAGGTTGACCATCCCTAGCCAAACTATTATTGGGAATCCTCGTATAAGCAACATCATAAACAGCATCAACAATTTTATCTACCGCTCCAAACTTTGATTGTTCAAAAGATAAAGCGTCAAATTCACTTGTTTCAATACCCAAACGCTTAGTTGCATCATTACGATTATACAAATCAGACATTTTCTGACGCATTACTTCTCCAATAATTTCAGCATAATTTTTAGACTTTGTTACATTTTCCTTATATAGAGAAACAAAGGCTTCTTTATCTATTTCTCCCTTTAAATAGGCCAAAACATTTCTACAAGCCTTTCCTGAATACTCAACGCGTACTTCATCACTCATTTTAATCTCCAACAAAAAACAAAACATAAACTAAAGTAAATATAGCATATTTTTTATAATAAAGCAAAACAAATAATTGCTAATTTCGTTAAATTCAAAAACAACAAAGCACTTTTAACTCTTAGAATATCCCAAAACAAAATATAATTTCATCTAATTAACTACTTATAAATCATAGAATTTTGTTTTGAGTAGTCCGTGTAACAAGCGGGAATTGGCTTCATTAAACATATCTCACACGAACTCAGCTAAGTTATTGATTTATAAAGAAAAAATACGCTTTCCGGCGTCTTTATCTTGAGTGGCAGGGGCAGTAAGATTCGAACTCACGACCCTCGGTTTTGGAGACCGATGCTCTACCAACTGAGCTATACCCCTATAAAAGCTTTTCCTTTTATAGAATATAAAAAAACATAAATCAAGTATTTTTTATACCCCTTGTAAATATTGCTTTTCAGCGTTTTTTATTTTATTCATCCACCTTGGAATCTTTTCGGTGCAAAATTTTAAAATATTCAAAAAATATTAGGTAAAAAATCCTGCCCCTTGTTTATCCCTCAATTTAAAAAGATACCTATTCACAATGTTTTGTGGGTGCTTAGAGGGAAACCTCATTAGCCGCGTTAGCCTCATTAGCTTTTTGGCTTTTTTTGCCCCACACAAATATTTTCGCGCTCTTTTTGTTAAATGTCCACACTTATTAGGCTAACCCTTTGAAGTTGGGGATAGTTTTGCTTGCGTTAAATAAGTTCTTGATAGGTTCGAACAATAGATTGCTTTTCAATTTTTATTGCGTTATATTTTTCTTGAACGTGGGAAACTGCGTTCTGAGTGCCTTTGGGTGCAAGAGAGCTGTCGTAAGCTCAATATTGGTGTCGGTGCTAGGATATAACATCGTCAAATTGTCAGTTACTCGTAATAGCTGATAATAAATATATCCCCGATTCATAGTGATATGGTCGGGGAGCTTTTAGCGAATGTCCAAGAACTATATCTATATCTCTGAAAAAATATAGTTTGAAAGGCTAAAAGAATCATTGACACCAATATGATTTACGAACTCTCCGACCACCTTTCAAAAGGTGGTTTGTCTTTAACTGGAGAGTAATAAAATGGAACAGCCAAATATATTTGATTATGCAACAAGCGAGTTGTCGCAAGATGCTTTTATTTGTTATTTATTAGCCTTTGGAATGGATAAGTACAAAAAGGCTTATCCGCAGGAATTTAAAATTGCGCATTTATTTTTAGAAAAGTGCGGTATTCCTGCTAAGGAAGAAATTTTAGAGATACGTAAACAATATTTAGATATTGATGTGTTAGCGGTTACCTCTTCCCATTTGTTGATTGTTGAAGATAAAACAGGCACAAAAGAACATAGTAATCAAATTGTTAAATATGTTCAGGCTTTGAAAAATAGTACTTTATCTTCGGGGCGGAAAATTAAAGTTTGTTATTTGAAAACCTTAGATTATGTCCGTTCTTATAAATCCTCTGATGTTTCTATATTGCCGCAATGTGATTGTTGTTCTTTGCGGCGTAAAGATATGTTGGATTTGTTAAAGACGAATCCTGAAAATAACTTGATTTTTGAGAGTTTTTACAGCCGACTGGATAGTATAGAAAAGCGGATAAAAAATTGTGATAACGCGGAAATAAGAACTTGGTGCAAGGAAAAATGGTTTGATTATCTGAGTTCTGCCTTAATCGGACACGAGTTTAATATTGACTGGGTTAATAATGTCCGAGGTGGTTTCTATGCTTGTTATTTTGACTGGGTAAATTGCGGAAATGGTGAGAATTACAAACAAATAGAAATATCTTTTGAGGACGGCGTAACTTCTGAGATCAAACTTTGCTTTAAGTTTGCCAGTGACAATAAGGAAATAACCCTTAATAGTAAATCTTTAATAAAAGATTTACAGGAAGCAGTTGTAACAAAAGGATATAAAGCGGCTTATCGTCTGGGAAGAACAACGACCTACGCTTATAAAAAGGCAATAGATATAAAAGATGTCCAAGATTTTATAAACAACGCGTCATAGTTTGACGTAGCTAAAAAGTACAGTTTTTTTGTGAAAGGATGTGAAAATGATTGATTTTATAGAGGATAGTTGTACCGGAAGAATAAATAATTTTCCTCATATTATGCAAGGTGTTTTAAATGTTTCTCTTACTAATGGAAATGGAATAGCTCTTGGCGGATGTTGTTCAGGTGCTGTTCCTGGTTGTGAAATATTAAAGTGTGATAATAGTTACATCTATGTTCGCGACAGAAATATGGCGTCTCTTGTTAATGTTTATGATGAAAATGGATATAAAATAAAAGAAATTTCAATCAATGACTTGGATTTGTAAAATATGAATGATGATATTTTTAAGGCGAAACTGCAAGTATTGGCGGATATGCAACATTCTTTTTATGTTGATTTTATGCCTCTTGTTCAGCAAATCAAAAAAGATATTGCAACCTTAAAAATTGATAAAAAAGACATTCTTACAGTTAATCATATAAATGAAAATCTATCAAAAGCTAATAGCCTTTTAGAATTTCTGAATAAACAATCTAATATCACAAAGGATAAAATCAATGATTGAATACCTTAAAGATATGTCCATTATCGGTTCTAAAATAACAACTTGTCCTTATACGCTTAAAGGTCCGATTGCTATTGTGCGGAATGGCGGGAAAAATGTGCGTTGCCCTGCGTGGGGTACTGGTCGAGAAATTATCAAGTTTGATAAAGAACATATTTATGTCAAATCTGATATTGTCAGCATGGTTGATATATTTGATGAGATGGGCGTTAAGGTTAAAGAAATTAATGTTAAGGATTTAGAGTAATGAACACACCGGAAGAAAATATAAAGAATAAAATTTATCGGATAATGAATAAGGAACAGTTTATTCAACTTGTTAAAGATAATCCATTATTGCGAATTTTAACCAATGGTGCCGATGTGTTTGCTTGGAAATATGAGCTTGCCTGCCACGATGAGGTTCGGCGGTTGTTTCCTGAAATAACGGACGATTGGACGGGGTACTTGATAGACAACGGGCGGTTACTCCATTCCGTTAAAATAGATTTTCCTGTAATGGATAGGTTTCTTTGTGAGTGGTTTCCCGATAGTTGTGAACGCGTTGATGAATATAATCGGCGTGAGGGGTTAAGGCTATTCTCTATAAAGGAAAATTAAATGGATAAAAATTGTTATCATGTTTCTTCTGTAATTCAATCTTATTTAGAAGAATTGGATTATAGATACCAAAATCGAGGTAAACCTTTGGGGCTTTCTACTGGTATAAAAACATTAGATGAGCGAATGGAATGGATGAGAAATGGTGAGGTTATTTTGCTTGGTGCTAGACCTGCAATGGGAAAAACTTCTTTTGCAGTTAACTGTTCATATCAATTAGCGAAAACTTTTTTAGAAATCCCACAAAATAGAGATTGTGTTTTATATTTTAGTTTAGAATCTTCAAGAGATATACTTTTGCCACGATTTATTTCTCATGAAACAAAACAACCTAGCTGGGAAGCAAGATATCAGCGGTATAGTGACGTCTGTTTTGAAAAAACTTATGAGGATTTTGAAGCAATTATAAATGCGACTAAACGTATATCTGAATTGCCTTTGTATATTTGTGATTATCTTGATGATATGTGTGAAATGGAAAATATTATTCAACAGGTTAATCAGCAGAAACATGTTGCTTTTATTGTAGTTGATTATATACAACTATTTCCGTTTATGGGAAGCGATATGGGAATGAAAGAAATAAAAAAGCTTGCTCAAGCTTTTAATGTTCCTATTCTGGTTTTATCGCAATTAAATCGTAATTTGGAACATAGAAAAGATAAACGTCCCTATTCCTATGACATTTGTGGTGAAGATAGGAAGATTTTACAGTATGTTGATAAATTGTTATTTTTGTACAGAGAATATTATTATCTTCAAAATGAAGAACCTAAAATAAAAAACAAAGAAACAAAAGAACATTTCCAAAAACGAATAGAAGAATGGGAAAAGAATTGTCGAAAAACAGAAAATGAATGTGAAATAATGCTTGCAAAGGGTAGATATGGACGTATTAAGTGTTTTTTTGATAGAGATACAGGAATCTTTTATGATTTAGAACATCCGGAAGATGACATTCCTTTTTAGAAAAAGGGCGG
>CALXUM010000008.1 GCA_944391685.1 uncultured Alphaproteobacteria bacterium | reverse complement strand
GTGAAGTTTTGCCTATCGCAATAATCATAAATTGTGCTTTTCTGAGCATCTATGGAAGCACCTTTTTCTTGTTTTTCGCTAGAAACCCGGGCAAAAATCACCGCTTTGCGACAAATTTCATTATTTTCTGTTTTATATTTTCTGGGCACAATCTTATCCTTTCATATTATTTATAAGTATTGTGTCGTGAAAATCTTGATTTGTAAGCGGTTAATTTGAGATGTAAACGGTTTGAGCTAAAGTTTTATTTGTTCAAACTCATCTAAATTATCTAAAGCGACATTGCTCCATTGTTTGTAATTGTGGCAAGAGATGAGCTTATCAAATGGAGCTTTGATTTCATAAGTTAAAGTATCTCCGTGCAAAACACAATTATCCAGAAGTCTTTTGAGGAGCATATTCTTATCATCAGGTGAGGCGACTTCCATTAAATTTGAGACATCTGCTACAAAATTAATGGCTTTTTCGACGTTTTCTTTCAATTCTTTGGTAATATCTGTATATTTATTGGCTTTTTCTTCAAGTTCTCTTTTTTGAGTGAGATATTTTTCTTTTTCAGCCTCATATTTAGGTTTGTCAATAACTCGGTCAAGATATGATTCCCAAAGTCTTTCAAGCCTACTATCGACCATAAATATTTCATCAGTAATCTTTTTACGGACATTGGCATTAATCTTCTTTTCATCTTCTAAAGATTGAATAATAGAAGTTTTCAAGAGTTCGTGCATGGTTGGAGAAATACGTATCTTTTGGAAAATCTCTTGATTGAGTTGGTTTAATATAGTTTCTTCCGGTACTAAGTATTGTTTGCAATCTTTGTTACGATGTGGACAACGTAAATATGTATAGATATTGCCTTTTTTCTTGTGTCTTTCAGGTGTCATCATGCAACCACATTCACATTTAATTAATCCTCTTAAAGAAAAAGGAATACCGGCATATTTTTGCTCTTTGCAGAAATTTTCTTTATTTTTACTTTTAAGAATAGTCTGAACCTTATCAAATAATTCTTTGGAAATGATGGGTTCATAGGCATGTTGTATCTTTTTATAAAAGGTTTTGATGGGTTTTTTAGTTTTTTCATCAATTTCTTCATCAGCCACATACATACAACCATAGTAAAAAGGATTGGTTAGGATATCGTGGATTTTGTTCTTGCTTACAGGACATCTTTTGCCAAAGTTTTTAGATCTAGGGTTATAATTGGGTTCTTTGGATGTAAAACCTTTATCTAGGGCAGATTTCCAAACACTTTGAATGGAATGATCGCCAGTTGCATATTCTTCAAAGATTTGTTTAATAATTGGAGATCTTTCTGGATCTAAAATAAGAGTAGCTCTTTTTCTTTCATCTTTGGCATTTAGATAACCAATAGGTGCCAAACCTTGCCATAAACCGGCTTCACGATTGTGTTTTTGGCTACGTCTAACATTTCGGTTCATTGAAGTTAGGTATAACTTGGCTGACAAAATACCAAAGTCATATCTGGTAAAATCATCATCTGAGCTAAATTTATCAAGAATAAGAGCTTCTTGGATAAAATGGACTTCAATTTTATCAGCTTTGAGCAATTCTTTTATTTTTTCACATTCGCCAAAACCACGTTGTAAGCGGTCGAGTGTATGGACAACAATGGCTGTTTTGCGTTTTTGATGTTCAATAAAATCTATCATTTCATTGAATTTCTTACGTCCGCCTCTTGTGGAACTTTCTGTAAAAACAAAAGCTTTTGGTGTTGGTTCAACAATAGTTAGGTCATTTCGGTGGCAATAGGCTTGAATAGATTCAACTTGAGCATCAAGGCTGGCACCTCTTTCTTGTTTTCGGCTAGAAACACGAGCAAGCATAACTGCTTGTTGGCATTTTTCAATTTCTATAACGCGCTGGTATTTCTTTCTCATAATTCATAATCCTCCTCTTCTTCATAAAAATCGCTATCCATTGATGAAATAATAGCTTGGGTTTTATTGTCTTTTATGTTTACAACGGTCCAATTTTTATCTGATACATCAAATTCAACAGATATATCTTTTGATGCTTCAAAAATGGCCATGCCCGAAAAAGCTTGTGTTCCGTATTTTTCTTTCCAAAGTTTAAGTATTTTGGGTGTTAGGCGACAAACACAAACCATTCCGGCATCTGCAAAAAAGTCGGACTTAATGACACCAATGCCACTAAGTTTGTTTTTCCAATCTCCAAAACCGGTACCACAAGCAAAAGCCGGATACCCTGTATATTCAACCAAAGCCTTGGAAACAGCCTCATCAAACCTTTGATACATAAATTCATCATCTTTATATTTATCAAAGACTTCACAACATTTGCTCCAAACATCATTATCCAAGACATAGCAAGGATCGGTGACGACATATTTTATAGAAATACTCATTTTATTACTCCTTTGTTTTTACACTATATTTATTATGTCGCGATAATTTGGGAATGTACGCAAAAAAATGAGTCCGTTTGTAACTTTTTTACTAATATTTTACTGATTTTTCAAAATGTTAACTTATGGTTGCTAAGGTTCATAAGTTGTTTTTTGATTTAAGTCTTGATTTTCTTGTTCTAAAACTGTTTTAACGGCAATTTTATAAAAACTAAGTAGGTTTTCGGTCATTTCATTTAATTCAACATCCGTAAATCCGGGATAAAGAATTGATAACTCATTCCTGAGTTGGTTATATGTATCAGTCATAATAATTTTATGTCGGGATTAAAAAAATAAGTAAAACAGGAAATAATTTTTTTTGAATTATTTGCTTTTAAGTATAAAAAAACCTTTGTTTTGAAAACAAAGGTTAAAAGTGAATAACAAAAATAAAAATTTGTTAGTTTTTAAAGAATTTTAGACGTGATTTTGCAATATGAAGCTCGGTATAATCGTCTAATATTAATTCTTTCATATTAGAAATATTAATAAAAAATGGAATATTCTTTTTACTAGCAAAGACAAGAGCAGTTTTATTACCATTTTTTACACCATTTTTTGCAGCAAAATCTATTGCTTCATTAATTATTTGATAGAGTTTTTGTTCATCACTTGTTTCTTGAGCAACAAATATATTAACGATTGGGAGATTTTCTTGCTTGCAATAGTCCAAAACTTCCAAATATTGCTTAGTTGTATCAGCACCGATGCCTATAAAAATAGCTTGATTTGCTTGTTTTTGTTGTTCTTTTGACTCTGCGTAATTCATTATTCGTATTCCTTGTTTAATTAAACCTTATATAAGAACAATGAATTTGCTAATTATCTGCATTGCATGAATTTTCTGATAAAAGAAAATTGTATTTTGTCTGTAAATCAGTAATCCCGTCCAAATCGTAGCAAAATGTTACCAGAAAGTAGAAAATAAGGGGCTCGCAAACGGGAAAATACACGGCATGATATAAATAGTTAATGAGTAAAACAACTATTTATAAAGGAGAAATGCTATGTATCAAATCAAAGTCAATGGTGTGTTAATGCCGACAATCTATTACACCTTAAGAGAAGCAATGGATGCTTGTGCGGCTGAAAAAGCCAGAGGTTGTGCTGTTATGACTGAAATTGTTCGTTTATAAGGAGATTTGCTATGTTGAAGGAATTTGAAAATTGGTTGCTAAATAATAATTACAGACCTACCACCGCTTTTGATTATCAAGGAAGAATTGAAAGATTGTGTCGCAAAGAAGGCTATACTCTGTCTCATCTGGCCGAAAACATTGCCTCAATTTTACCGGAATATGAAATTAACGGTAAACAAAGTGCTTATGGCAAACGCTCTCATACTTCGGTTAGACAAGCCTTAAGACGTTTTAAGATGTTTTTGGTATCGAACAACCTCATTGAAAGCGTAAAATAATGACTGATATCAAAATCTTAAATGATAACTTTAGAAGAACATTTAGCGGTGGAAGAGTTATGTTAACTTGCGGAATTAATGCCAAAAAACAAAATGAATTGGCTGAAATTCTTAATCAAGTTAGATGTTTTAATGAATTTACTCAAGAAAATGATCCTTATAATGAACATGATTTTGGTAGTTTTTACTATAAAGGGGAACAAATTTATTGGAAAATTGATTACTATGATAAAGATTATCAGTTTTGTTCCGAAGATCCAAGTAATCCGAATATCACCAACCGAGTTATGACGATTATGTTATCTCACGAATATTAAAACACCAAGCCCGAAGAGAGTTTAATCAAATCGGGCTTATTTTTTTTACTATTTTAAATAAGTGGATTTAATAAATTCTTTTAATTCATCTCCACTTGTATAATATTTATAACCATATTTGCTGACAATAGCCTGTGTTTCAGCAGTTTCATTTAATAGTAAAGCAATTGGTTCGCTTAAACCATATTGGATTCCGTCCGGCCAAGCTAAATCAATTATAGCTTCAACAGCTCCTGTCGTTGGATTAATTAATTCAAAATTACTACAACCTTCATATAAACCTTGTTCTATCATCCAATGAGATATTTCTTCAATCTCTGCTTCTTCATTTGAATTTTCTGTATCATTTTTGAATTCTTTCGTAGAAAAAGATTGAACATCTTTTGAAGCTAATTTTCCTTGATATAATGAGACCAATAAGTTATTTGCAGCTTCGGCTAAGAGAATTCTGCGCTGAGCGAGAAACTCTTCATAATTTTCAACTTTCCATAACTCAGGATCCATTGGGATCCAGTGAGATTCTAATGCTCCAGGACATTTTGTATTATATACAGGAATGTAATCCGTAGGAAATTTATTAGAAATTTCTAAATTTGTATCTTTTGTAAGAAAAGCATAATTAGCTAATGAATTTACAATAGATTTTGATTTTCCGGCTTTGTATAATACATCTTTAGGAAAAATATGATGTACATCTAGTGTTGAGTTTTTACCTAATAAATTATTACTTAATTCAAGATTACTGCTCCAGTCGCGAGCATGGTTTGTTCTTGTAAGCAAATATAAAAGTGGGTAAAAACGAGCACCGGTACTCCAGCCCCAGAAATCTTCTGGACGTACTGTTAAATTTCCTCGTGAAAGTTTTAATAAATTTAACAATCCTTCGATACCTAGCCCATCAGAAATGCATTTTAAATCTCTAGCTAATACACTTTCTGTTGAACCAGCATAGCGCCCAAGCAAAAATGAATGAACATACCAGTAAAGTAATTTGTCCCACTCTTTGCTGTCAGAAAGTTTCCAATTGTTATAGCGCAAATAGCCAATCATGGTTGCTATGGCAAAGACACCACCGAGAACTCTTGAGTGGTCAAGACCTAATCTCGTTCCAATATGATCAAGGCATGTACCTATCATTTTATCAACATTGGGCAATGCCTCTTTAACTTCTTGGATGCTGATTTTACTTAGTACATTAAAATAAGGTTGTCCCGTCATATATACAGTTAAACAACGCAAAAGCCAATCCATAGAAAAATCATAACCAGAATTTTGATATCTAAGCAAAATATTTTTCATCTGTTCTCTAGCTTCAGGCCATTCACTGCATATTTTAGCAAGAGCCAAATCACCTTTACTTAATTTTGTGCCTCCACTGTTAACCTGATTGAATATTTCTACAACAACATCAATCGTTTTATCTGGACCAGAAACAATTTCGATATGGAGTTCTCTATCTTTAATATTAGCTAATTTTTGTAATTTGGGCATACATAGATTAGTATAAGCATCAGGATTTTCAATGTCAGACGTTGCTTTTTTTTCAGAAACACACGACCAAGCATCTTTTTGCATAACATCTGTTACACTAAACCATAAAGGATTATTTTTCATTTTTGCTGGAGTATAAAATTCGAAAATCTCTTCTTCAACATTAAAATATAGACCAGTAAAAGAGTTAGAATTTCCTTCAAAAAACTTGGGGGCTTTACCTCTTATAATTCCGTATAAACTCGTAATTCTTTGTTGACCATCTAAAATCATATTGACATTTCCAGGAACTAGCTCTCCTTCTCCTCGAGCAATTGTAGGATCAGTTGTTGTATTCCATACTAATAAGATACCTATAGGATAACCATTATATAGTGAATTCATAAGTTTCTTAACTTGATCACGATTCCAGACATATCCACGTTGAAATACAGGTATAGCATAATTTCCCGAATCAATAAGTCCTAAAATGTTTGCAATACTGGTCATTGATAATCTCCATATTTGTTTTTTATAAGATTATACAATTATAACAAGATAGCAAGATAAAAATCAGTGTTGTATTATATTAATAACATAACTTTATGACATCAATGCCAATATGTTTTTCTTAATATTTTTTTGCCCCGTGGACACAATGTTTTTATTTGGTATAGATTTTAATTATGTTTAATATTTTTTGTAATCTGGGGTTGTTTTAGGCTTGTTTATGTGAGCGTTTTAAATGAAGTATAGAATCATTTATAGATAGAATGCATTTTATTAACTATTTCCCTCATATAGTTTATTTGTGTTTTTTACAAATATATACTTTGGTTTTGTGAACACCAATTAATCAACTTTTGCAAAATTTAGCAGAAGTTAATTATAATTTTACAAGAAAAGAAGTCCGCCCCTAATATTTTTGATGATATATTTTTTATAAGATTAAGAAAAAGATGTTTGTTGTTATAATCTGTTATGTTTAAATTTTAAAATTATGCATTTTATTCAAATAATATTAAGTATTATAAACAATTTTAAATTACAGAAAGAATACTTTATGGCTTGATACGTCACTTTCTAAATATATTTCTTTTGTAGATTTCTAAGTAGCTTTCTTTATTATCAAATAATTAATTTTATTATTAATTATTTGAATATCTTTATATATAGGTGTCAAACAGGAAATAAACAGAAAACTGACAAGGAAAAAATATACTGTTTGGAAAATTTTTTTAGTAGAAACCATAATTTTTACAATTCTATATCATGTTTTAACCAATTATAGAAAGGTGAAATACATGGTTGACATTGTAAAAAGCTCAGAATTTAATGCTCGAGCTGTTAAAAACATAGATATAGACAATAAAATTCCTGGATACAATTTTTCATATCCAGTTATGAATACAATCGATATTTGTAATATTTTAATGTTTGGAGGTTCAATCGAAATTTCAATTGAACGGATGGGGAAATCCCAATGGTCTTACAATATAGAAACAAAAGAATTGCTTATTGAAAAGCCAACATCAACAGAAAGGCATATGATAATGGATACAACAGAGCTGATTTTTGAAATGGATAAATATTTTAATCAGAATAAAGATGAGCTTTGGAAAAATACTTATAAGACTAATATTAAAAAAAGTATGTCAAAAAAAGCCAAAAAGAATGCTCAAAAATCCGAAACATCGAGTTCAAAAAAATCAAAGTTGTTAATTGATGATCAAGGTTATCCATTGGAATTTTTTCAGTTATCAGATTATGTAAATTGTGGTATTGAAATACAGAAATATTATGATTGGGTAAAAAAGAACAATTATTTATATAAGTTAAATGTAGAAACACATCGGTTGTTAATTAGTTATGGAGCACCACTATCTGAAGACATAATAGAAGAAGAGAGAAGAAGAAATTCATACAAATAAAAAAGGGAGCTTGCTAGCTCCCTTACAGGTAGTTTAATTATGCTTTTACTTTGTTTTTATTAGGAATTGTTGTCATTAGTCTTGCCACATGAAGTGGAGCAAAGCATTCTCCGATAACCTCTCTGATTAATTTATCGTTTTTAATAAACTTTCCAGGTACAGGATAATCATCGGGAAGTCCTGTTACTCTAAAGAGCTCAAGAATAGATAAAGGTCTGCAATCAGAATATGTTCCATCAGATAATGGGCGACCAGGATGTATATTTATTATTCCTCCAATGCTACCATTATCAGTTAAAATTGTATTAGATGGTTTGTTCCAATCTTTTCTAGAAAAACTGGCTTTAAAGTTTGCACAGCTTTCACTTCCATCAATATTAACCGGTTGGTATTCCTTTTTATTTTGCCAAGCAGAAGATGCCGTAGGGGTATGTTTGAGGAACTCAATTTGACAAGCCGGTAAATCTAAAGCATAGTGCATTGGTCTTTCAGGGTCTTGTTGTCCTGGTTCCAAAGATGGTAAATCTCCGATTGCTTCAAATAAAATCTTTCTGAATTTATCTTTTTTAGGGAATTTCCATAAACCTAACTCTTTTTTAGCAGCAAGGATAATGGCACGTTTTCTATCTTGAGCTGTTCCATAATCAGCAGCACTATAAACTCCAATGTTAACGATATATCCCATATTTTCTAATTCTTGTTTGATATATTCCCCAATTGTTAAGTCTCCTAACAGTTCTTTTAATTGTTTAGGTTTAGCATTTAAAAAATCAGGAACATTTTCAATCAATGCATAATCAGTGTCTGTATCGAGAATAAAGTCTAAGTTTGTTCTGAATAAAGGTGTGCGAATATCAGAAACCTTTCCTTTGGAGGTGTTGGCTTTGCTGAATGATTGGCACGGAGGAGAAGCCAAAACAAGTTTACAACCATGTTGTTTATGCAATTCTACAAGTTTGTTATATACCTTTGGATCAGTTATGTCTCCTTGAACCATTTCAGCATTTGGATAAATATAATCGTGCCATTCGGCTCTTTCTTTTGGTAATTCATTGGCTACGGCACAATGGATATTTTGATTGTGAAGGTAGTAAGTTCCAATTCCGACATTAGCAAACAAAGAAGTATAATAAAGCGGTTCTTCTGATGAAAATACTTTATCTTCAGTTTCTTCAATTGGAGTAAATACTACATTGCCGGTTTCATCTTTTTCCCTTTTGGGCAATTGGGATAAAGCAAGAGATCTGGTTGGAATAGTATTGTTTTCTTTGGCTACTTCTAAGGCTTTTTTGATGCATTCTGGCGTTAGTTTTTCAATATCTCTGGCTTGTCTAGGCGATAACTTGAAATCCTGTTTTATGATTTCTTTCTTTGATTTTACCAAGTGGTTAAATTTAGAAAGCATTTTTTTCTTATTGATATCCGTTCTCATGCCACGGCAAGTTTTAATTCCTTTTAACATTTCGCTTAATCTTAGTTCAGCTAACAATAGTAAAGAAGCATGCTCTTGTGTTGTTCTTAAAGCAAGATGGTATCTATTGGGTGTTAATTTTAACCCATTTAACAACTTTGTTTCAGCTTCAATATATTTTTTTGCTAAAGTAATATATTTGGGCAATGCTGTCGGATCTGTAGGAAGAGTAGGGAAGTTATTGTCATTAACGGCAACAAGTTCTTTAGATTCAGATAACTCATGCGGAATATCTTCACTCGTAATAGTATATTCGACGTCGATAATATTAGGTGTCTCAATTGCTGGATTTTGGTCAATATCAGCTAAATTTTGAGTTTGTGTTAAAGTTGATACGGTATTATTCATTTTATTTCCTTTCATAAATTAAAGTTAAAGTTCTCCCTATCCGGAAAAACATGGTCTTACCGGCTGAAAATTGGGAATGTTGTTTTTTAGATTATTTGATATTAAGAGTTTTCCTGATTATTTTAGGAAAGTGCTTAAAGAGCTTTTCTTTTTTTCATTTCTCCTTTCATTGTTATTTATTCATCAAAACGATTATTTCGTTTGATAAGGAGAGTGTATGAAGAATTTAAAACAGAATAAAGAGAGAAAAAAACAGAGTAATTTTTATTGTTTATTATTAAATAGTTATATAAAAAAAACTGAAAAATATTGCTAATATGTTAGCATTTTTTTAAGGGCTATTTGCTAATATATTAGCAATAATAATTGGTAAAAGGAGCGGAAATTGATTAGTATATCGCAAAAGAAATTGAAAATTTCTCAGAATCTAAAAACTCAAAGAACAAGATATAAAATTTCTCGAAAGAAATTAGCTCTTTGGGCAGGAGTTTCTTATGGGACATTAAGACGTTTTGAAGAAACAGGCAATATATCATTTGATGGTTTTCTTAGATTAGCAATTTTTTTAAATTGGGATTCGGCAATTTATAGGTTAGAAAATGAACTGCCTGGTCTTTATAGAAATTTGGAATATATTAATTTATATTATTCCAATAAAAAATATTTTGATGATTAACATTAAATTATATTTTTTACTTATGTCGTTGAAGTCTATAAGTTTTTATAATTTATGGTTTTACTGAAAATGAGCATGCTTAAATAACCTATACGTGTAAGGCCTTTTTTACCCGGCTATAGGTGGGTATTAAAGAATCTTATCAAAAAACTACCATGGAGGTATCCCTGGCGGGAAGGTGCCGGTGTACCCTACTTCCATACTCCATATCTGAGGCCTATGGTAAATATATTTATGTAAGCAGGACGAATACACTTAATGATATATAAGGTGGTGATTGTTTAACTTAGTGCTTGAATGTATAAGATTTAGCAGTTACTATACTATTCATTGTAAAATGGATTGCTTTCCTACTATCTAAATAAAAAGGAGTTTTTTTTATGGATTATAATATTAAAATTGATTCGAATCTTTTGGATGAATTAAAGCGATATGTTTCAGAAGAAAAGGTTGGCTCAATGATTGAAAAGTTAATAAGGTCTTATATAAAACAAAAGAAACAACTTACTAAAACAGCAGAATCAGACGGAACTAAGATAGCCAACAAAAACAAAATGACTAAGAAAAAGGCTGTAGCTTTATTTTCTCATAAAAATTATGATCTGCATTTATGCGTCACATTTGCAAGTACAAATGCCAGCAGAGAAGAGTTTTGGGCTAATCCTAATGTTGAATTTCTTAAGCATGATTGGAGCTTTATTTTAAATGATACAAAGAAAAGAAAGTTGTATTTACTCAATATTCCCAAAAATACGTTTACGTCTAAAGATTTTCCTCACAGAAACAAGGGAAAGATGTTGGCAATAGCGTTAGACACAAGAACTTTAATAAATGTTCTTTCTGATAAGACTGATTTTAGCCCCTATAAAATTGCAGAGATTGGCTATTAATTAGGTGAACTTTTAAGAAATTTAAAACTTGGTGTCGTTGAGGCGCGAAGTTAATATTTAACTATGTAAAAATTTGAATTACTTTATATTGTGGTATGCAAATCAAATATATTTTTTAAGTGATATCGGGTTGCGGTGAAGACCTTATACCCGTATTTCTGCCATTTTTAAGTATATCTGCTTCATTTTTTATGCAAATTAACAAAAATAACAAAACAATATTGTAAAAAACTCTTGACTTTAAAAATTTTAAATGCAAATATTGTCACAGAACAAAAAAGTCCTCAGAATTTTTTATGGGCGAATCCTGAGGACTTATCAGCACAAGAACACAATATGGCCTTGCGTATATATTAACAATTCTATGCTATACCATGAGATGTGAAAAATCAAGTGCTGAATTTTATTAACTTTGCCCATGGAGAAAAATAATGAAAAAGAAATATTTTGTAAATAATTCAGCGCAATACAACGGTGACCATGAAGTTCACGTGGAAGGTTGTAGATGGTTGGCAATGGCAAAAGATGTGGCATATTTAGGCGAATTTGAAAGTGCGTCTGATGCTTTAGCTGTGGCTAAAATGCGTTATGCTAAGGCTGACGGATGCTTCTTTTGCTGCAATTCTGTGCATGAAAGTTAACATAATTAGGGGCGATTTATTCGCCCCACATCTATTTCCTTGTTTGGAGAAGTTGATTTGAAAAAAGTTAAATTAGGCAAAATTGCTAAACTTAATGTTGGACTGGTTCTTTCGAGGTATGGTGAGAAGCCAAAAGAACTAGGGTATACTCATATTGGACTGGCAGATAAGGCGATATATAAGTCTGTTACATTAAGGGCAATAAGTGATGACGGGATGTTGAATATTTCAGAATGCGATACTTTTGAAGTAACGGAGAAAATACCCTTCCAATATTTTACGCAAAAAAATGATATTTTGATGCGTTTATTCAGTCCTATTAAAGTTGGATTAGTGACAAAAGAGCAGGAAAATTTGATTGTGCCATCTCAGTTTGCAATAATTCGAGTTGATAGTGAACAAATTCTTGTGGAGTATTTATTTGTTTTGATGCAACAACCATATTTTTGTAATCAAATAGAAAAGGCAAGCAAAGGTTCACAGCTTAGAACATTGAGTGTTTCTAGTCTTGCAGATATGGAGTTGAACATACCAGATATACAAACACAGAAAAAAATAATTGATTTTTATAAATTGGTGCAACAACAAAAAGCAATCGAAAGTAAATTACAAAATTGTAAGAATTTGTATTTTAAAGAGATTTTGAAAAAAATGACAACGGGAGATAATTAAGAATGACCACTAAAGAAGACATAAAAGCAGCATTATGGCGTGGAGCAAATACCTTTAGAGGGCAAATAGATGCAGCAAATTATAAAGACTATGTATTATCTATGCTGTTTGTAAAATATTTAACAGATACATATGCTGAAAATCTGGCTGAATTACAAAAAAAATATCCAGATGAAATCAGACTTGAACGTGCAAAATCCCGCATGCCATTTGTGTTGAAGCAAGAGCAGACTTTTGATTATTTGTATGATAACAGATATGATGCTGAAATTGGGCAAAAAATTAATGCTGCGTTAAGAGCTATTGAAGACAGCAACATTCAACTGAATGGTGTTTTTAGAAATGTTGATTTTAATAGTCAGTCTAATTTAGGTAATCAAAAACAAAAAATTACCACTTTAAGAAATTTGCTTGAAGATTTTCGCTCCCTTGATTTAAGGCCCTCCCAAATTGAAGTAGGAGAGGGACAAGTTCCATCAGATGTGTTGGGTGATGCTTTTGAATATATGATTGGCGAGTTTGCAAGCCAAGCGGGTAAAAAAGCAGGTTCATTCTTCACGCCGATGATGGTTTCCGAACTTATGGCTCAAATTGCTAAGCCTAAAGCCGGAGATAGTATTTATGATCCAACCTCCGGCTCAAGCTCCTTGTTGATTAGAGCTGCAAAATATGCCGGAGTAAAAAATGTGTCAATCTATGGACAGGAGATGAATGGCTCATCATGGTCTATGGGTAAAATGAATATGTTTATTCATGGTATTATGGATGCAAAATTGGCTTGGGGTAATACGCTATCTAATCCGGCACATTTAGATGATGATGGCAATTTGATGCAATTTGATGTAGTTGTTGCAAATATGCCATTTTCTCAAGATAAATGGGCCGAGGGTTTTAATCCAGGCGGAAATGAAGATGGTAATAATAAAAAAGATAAAAAGTTCCAGATGGAAGCGTCTTTAGATCCATATAATCGCTTTGAATGGGGAGTGCCTCCTGCAAGTAAAGGAGATTGGGCATTCTTATTACACATGATTCATAGCCTGAAACCAAATGGACGAATGGTTGCTGTTGTTCCTCATGGCGTGCTTTTTCGAGGTGCCTCAGAAGGAGCAATTAGAAGAAAAGTTATAGAAGAAAATTTATTAGATGCTGTTATTGGGTTACCAGAAAACCTATTTTTTGGAACTTCTATTCCGGCCTGCCTTATGGTAATAAAGAAAAACCGTCCTAATAAAGATGTGTTGTTTATTAATGCTGCAGATAAGGAAAATTATATCAAAGACAGTGCTCAAAATGTACTGACGCCACAAAGCATTCAAAAAATAAGAGAAGTCTATGATAATCGGCAAGAAGTAGCGAAATTCTCGCATTTAGCCAGCTTGGACGAGATTAAAGAAAACGACTTTAACCTTAATATCCCGCGTTATGTAGATACCTTTGAAGAGGAAGAAGAAATTGATTTGGCAGCTGTTAAAGCTGAAATTGCCGATTTGGAATTACAACTTAGTGCCGTTCAGGACAAAATGTCTGCATATCTGAAAGAATTAGGAGTGTAGAGTGATTAAAATCTTCTTTGATATATTTACTGACGTATACAAATGTATCATTGTTGCTTTAACTTGTACTGTGGTGTGTATAGTCGGAAAATATAGAACGTTTGGTTACGTAAAATTATGGAGTTTTGAGTTATCTTTTGATTTCTTATTTTTTGTAGCCTTAGTTTTAGCAATTGTTTGTTGGACTATATTAGGTGGTGCAATCTTACGGTTTGTATTTTCTCTAGTTTACGAGAAAATATTGCTCAACAGATTGAAAAACTGCACAGTACAAGAAAAGAGATTTTTATATAATCGAATTTTTGAAGAACACAATGCGCGAAGCATTGATTTTAAAGAAGATTCATACTTTTACCAATATGTTGCTTATAATACTAAGGTGCCTTATCGTGATGATTTAGTGACGAAGGAAAAAGTCTTAAGTTTTTTGTGTAAACTAGAAAATAAAGGGATTTTACAAAGTGACGGGGGCAAACAATGATTATTCCCCAACAAGTATGGGATATATTGGTGAAAAAATCCGATGAGATTTTTAAAGGACAAGAAGGAGGAAAAAATGAAAAATTGTGAGATGTCTTCAGTAGATATAGCAAAAGAAAGAAAAGGACTGTTTAATTTACTAAAGACATCAGTAAACAAAATTTATAGCAATTATCCTAAAGTTATTAAAATAAAAGGACTTGAACAGTGTGTTGCCGCGTTAATATACGCTCAGTTGTTTCAAGAAGTTTCAGCGTCAGAATATGCAGATTTAGATTTGAATTCTGAATATAACAAAAATTGCGATTCTGTAAAAGCTACGCCAAATTTTTCTAAAGGAGTACGTCCCGATATTATTTTACATAGAATGTGGAGCAATGAGGAAAACAAAATTGCCATAGAATTTAAAGGATGGTGGAATAATAAATCGAGCAAAGATATCAAAAAATTGAAAGATTTAACCGACCCAAATGGAGATTATAAATATCTTATAGGAGTATGGGTTTTATTAGGTAAAGACAACCCTTCATTTAAATTTGTAATAGATGGAGAAGAAAAGGATTCTTTATGACAAATTCAGTAGAAAATAAAATAGATAAAGATGATTTTTTTGAAATTAGAATACCATTTGATAAAGAAAATCCTTTAGATTTGAAAGATTTATCGGCATACTTAAGTCGATTAGAAAACTTTTTTCTAGCTCATGGAGTGGAACTTGAAATTTATGAAGCAAGGACAGGATCTTTCATACCAAAATTTCGAAAATTAGGAAATGCTCTGATTACGATTGCTTCTGTTTTAGAACCGCTAGATGGAGTTTTTGAAAAAATAAGTAACAATATTCCTATAAACGAATACGAAATTAGGCAGGTTCAACCGATATTGGCGGTTAATTCCAAAGTTAACATTACTAATATCAATTATAATGGAAAGAATTACGATACTTCAACTCTAGGAGCAATTACTTTAAATACGGATTTTAAAGAGGATGACACTAAAAATATTGAACCTCTTGTAGAAAAGTTTGAAAGCCAAGTCTTAGTATTTTCTAAGATTGATACGCTAAAAAATAATAATTGCAGTGGTATCATAAAATCTTTGGATGAAAATGTTAAAAAAGTTTCTTTTAAATCGCTAGATGTGAAACAATTATTTAATTTTTCAGAGACATCTGAACCGTTTAAACAAAGTTATGTAGTAGATATTAATGTCTATTATAATCCAGATAAATCAGTAGCAAAATATGAAATTATTGACTTAATAGATAATAAACCAAGGAATTTATTTAATGACAAAGATTGAGCAGAAGATACCTGAGGGGTGGAGTGTTAAAAAGCTAGGAGAATTAGGAGATATAGTATCAGGAGGAACTCCAGATACAGAAAATTCTACTTTTTGGGATGGCGATATTTATTGGTTAACACCTTCAGAGGTAACTAAATTACCAACAAAATATGTTTATCAAACTGAACGCACCATAACTAAAGAAGGATTGAAAAACAGTTCAGCTAAGTTGCTACCCAAAAATTCATTAATTATTTGTACTAGAGCTACGGTAGGTGATTGCTGTATAAATGCAGTTCCCATGTCCACGAATCAAGGTTTTAAAAATATTATTTTATATGAAGGGAGTAATATCATCTATTTATATTACTTAATAGCAAATAATAAATTTCAATTTATAAGAAAAGCATGTGGTAGTACCTTCTTGGAAATATCAAAAAAGGATGTATCTAATTTGAACTTTCTACTTCCACCTTTGCCAGAGCAAGAGAAGATTGCGGGGATTTTGAGCTGTTGGGATGATGGAATTGAAAAATTGTCGGCTTTGATTGAAAAAAAGAAAATTCAGAAAAAAGCCTTAATGCAACAACTCCTCACCGGCAAACACCGCCTCAAAGGCTTCTCCACTCCTTGGCATGAAGTCAAATTGGGGAATATTGGCACAACATACACGGGATTAAGTGGTAAAGATAAAGAATCTTTTGGTTATGGAAAACCATACATACCTTATTTAAATATTTACCAAAATTTTGTTATCGACACTAATCAGTTTGAGCTAGTTGCAATTAAGGATGGAGAAAATCAGAATACAGTTAAATATGGTGATATATTTTTTACGACATCATCGGAAACTCCCGATGAAGTTGGAATATCATCTGTATTGTTAGAAGAGCCCAAAGAAGAAACATATCTGAATAGTTTTGGTTTTGGTTTTAGACTACATGATTTTTCAATTTTACTTCCTTTTTATGCAGCATATTTGTGTCGTTCAGAACAAATAAGAAAAACAATGTATATGTTAGCTCAAGGAGCTACGAGATTTAATCTGTCAAAAACAGAATTTTTAAAATCTTATATATATATCCCTTCAGACCTTGCAGAGCAAAAGGCTATTGCGGAGATTTTATCTAAAGCTGATGAAGAAATTGAGCTCTTAAACAAAAAGCTTGAGGCTTTCAAACAAGAGAAAAAAGCTCTGATGCAACAACTCCTTACCGGCAAAATCAGAGTGAAAGTGAATTAATAATGAAAACAGATGTCTATTTTGCACGAGATAAAGATTTTGGAGTGATTGCATATGAAAATGCAAAGAAACAAAACGTTTTTTTGCAAATAGCAGCTGTTGATTATGCACCACAAATATGCAGTATTCTTATTTGTGATAAAGAATATAATATTGAAAAAGTGATTCAAAATGCATTTCAATATTCACTAACTAAAGTAGAAGATATGGATATCGGTTGGAAATATAAACATGTTTGGAAACCTTTGATGAATATCCATATAGAAAGAGAACTTAATATTAAACAAGTTGAATTATTTCATGCAAAAAGAGATTTGGGAATTTTAATACAGAAACTACAAGAGATTTTATTGTTTGTAGAGCCTTCAGAAAGTGGCTTGCAAGCTTATAGCCATAAAATTAGAGAATTGCTGTTTCTATCCTGCTCAGATTTAGAAAGCACTCTTAAAAAATACCAGTTTGGTAAAAATGAGCGAATGAAAGATTATATTGAAATACTTAAATATGTTGATTTAACAAAATATAAGATTTCTTTAGTAGGATATGCTAATCCTTATAAATGTAGTCCATTTGAGAATTGGAATGCTGATAAACCTGCGAAATCATTGTCTTGGTATGAAGCATATAATAAATTAAAACATGATAGAGAAAAAAATTTTCCTTTAGCAACACTAGAGAATTGTATAAATGCAATTGCAGCAAATTTGATTCTTTTTGCAGTGCGGTATTCTCCTATGTCTTTATATAATGAAAATGATGTTTGCTCAAATTTAGCACGTAGTGCATTAGATTATAAAGTTGAAAATAGTAAAGATTTTTATATTCCTATTTTTGAAGGGAGAAAGAGCTATCAAGGAAAATTAGGCGTTTCTTATCCATTTAAGAATGGGGAACAGATTGATTATGTTTATGATATACATGAATTAATACCATTTGAAGAAAGAGAAATGAAATGACAACATTAAATCATTATCAATATAACGAAAGACCAGAGAGCCAAGATCCTGCAATTGAGTTACTGACAAAACTCGGATGGGATTATATTGCTCCCGAAGATGCTGAAAAGCAAAGAGGTTCTCTTTCAAATGTTATTTTGAAAGATGATTTATTAGCATTTTTAAAAAAGCAAAGATATGACTACAGAAATGAAAAATTTCAATTTTCTTCCAGCAATATAGCTAAAGCAATTTCAGATATTGATGTCCCTTTGCAATCAGGATTAATGAAAACATCAAAAGAAATATACGATTTATTGCTTTATGGAAAAAGCTATGAAGAAGATTTGTATGATGGCGGAAAGTCTTCTTTTGATTTGAAATTTATTGATTGGGAGCATCCGGAAGAAAATATTTTGCGTGTAACGGATGAATTCTCAGTGCAAAAGTTAGATCATTCCAAGCGTAGGCCAGATATTGTTTTAACTGTCAATGGTATTCCTTTGGTTGTTATCGAATGCAAAAAATCTGCCGTTAGCGTAGATGAGGGGATTAAACAAAATATCAAAAATTGGAAAGTTGATGAAATTCCGCAACTATTTAAATTTTCTCAGATTGTGATTGCGATGAATCCACATACCTTCAAATATGGTACTTGTGGAACAAAAGCTGAGTTTTTTGTGCCGTGGAAAGAAAAAGATTCCGAATGGTTAAAAACAGAATTAGAACGTTTGGTTGTCGGCAGAACACCAAAAGAGCAAGATAAAAGCATTATTTCAATGTTATCTGTTCAAAGGTTTTTTGAAATTGTTCGATATTTTATCTTGTATGATAATAACATTAAAAAAATTACGCGATATCAGCAATATTTTGGAATTCAGAAAGCTGTGAAGCGTATTTTGAATGAAGATAATAAAAATACCAGAAATGGTGTGATTTGGCATACTCAAGGTAGTGGTAAATCCTTGACAATGGTCATGCTTGTGAAGAAAATTATGGCATTATCTGAAAATCCTGCGAGTGGTATTAAAAATCCTCGTTTTATCTTGGTTAATGATCGAATTAATTTAGATAAACAATTGCGAGATAATTTTAATAATACTCAAATGCACCCAACTCGAGCTACTACAGGGAAGGGATTGATAACCTTGCTGGAAGATGAAGGAGAAACTTTAATTACAGCGGTTATTAATAAATTTGAAAAGGCTGCAAAACAGAAGACTCAAGTAGATAGTAAAAATATTTTTATTCTAATTGATGAATGCCATAGAACACAAAGTGGTAATTTTCATAATTTTATGCTTGATGTCTTGCCGAATGCTGTGAAAATTGGTTTTACAGGAACTCCTTTGTTAAAAGCTGAAAAATTAAACACCTTTGAACGAATAGGTCCATTAATTGATAGTTATACAATTGATCAGGCAGAGGAAGATAAAGTTATTGTTCCATTGGTATATGAAGGAAGAAAAATTCCGCAAAAAACGACTAGTGATGCAATTAATCAATATTTAGAACAAAGTTTAATAGGGTTAGATAAGGAACAACAAGAAGATTTAAAGAGAAAATATAGTAAGTTTTCTAAAATTGCATCAACAACGCCCAGATTAACCTGTTTGGCCTATGCTATTAAAGAACATTTTCAGCGTTTTGTGCAGCCGAAAGGTTTTAAGGCAATGGTTGCCGAATCTTCTCGAGTAAATGCTATAAATTTGTATTATCTATTAAAAGAATTAGGCCTGAAAGCTGCTGTTGTTATTTCTCCTGAAAATAAAGAGGAGGGAGAAGAAAACTTATTGTCTGATGATAAAGAGAAAATTGCGCAGTTCTTTAAGAAAGAAATTGAACCATTGTTTGGGCAAAATTATGAAGCTTATGAAGATTGGGCAAAAAATAGTTTTAACAATGGTGAAGATGTTGATATTTTGGTTGTAAAAGATAAACTCCTTACCGGTTTTGATGCTCCAATTGCTCAAGCTTTATATGTTGATAAACCGATGAAAACGCATAACTTATTGCAAGCAATAGCAAGGGTTAATAGAGTTTATCCTGCCAAGAAAAATGGAAAAATTGTAGATTTTTATGGAATCTTTGCAAATTTGAATACGGCATTGGACTTATATACGGATAAGACATCAGGTATGGATGGTTTTGATGCGGAAGATATTCAAAAAACAATTTTTGGTCCAGAAGATGTAAAAAAAGACTTATATGCCAGATATGAACAAGTCATGAAGTTTTTTGATGGGCATAATACGGATGATGCAGAAGAAGTTCAGTTGCTGTTTAAAGATAAGGATATTAGAGAAGATTTTAGTAATAAATTATTAGATTTTTCAAATTCTTTAGATACTGCAATTAGTAATTATGAGATTTATAAAGGAATTGGTCTTGATGAAATTAAAAAAATGCAAAAAGACTTTGTGTATTTGCAAAAGTTAAGAAGTGCAGTTAGATTGAGATTTGGAGAAACGGTTGATTTTTCTAAATATGAGCCAACTATTCGTAATTTATTAAATCAATTTGTAGCAGCAGATGCAGACCAAATTGTTATAAATCCGATATATCTTAGTGATAAAGAAAGTATGCAAAAAGAGTTGGATAAACTTCCTTCCGATAGAGCAAAGGCGGAAGCAATGGCAACTGCAATGTATAGTTCTATCTCAGAAAAGCAATATTCAGATCCTATTTTTTATAAGACTTTTAAAGAGAGAATTGATGAAACTATTGATGAGTATAATAAAAATAGAGATGAAGAAGCTTATTTAGCTCAGATGAAAAATCTTGAAAGTGATTATGAGAAAGGCTTTATTGGCAATAAATATCCTTCAAATATTACAGATGATGATGACGCCAAAGGATTTTATGGAAATTTGAAGCTAGAAATAAGTAAAAAAATTACAATAAATGAAAATGATGCAATAGATTTACAAATGGGAGAATTAGCAACAAAAGTCAAAAGTATCATTAGAAGTGCACGGAAACCAGGATGGAAACACAATAATGTATTGATAAATCAACTTAAACAACAAATTGAAGATGAAATTTTTGAGTTTCTAGATGCTAATGATATTGAATTGTCTATGGACCAGATGGATCGAATTGAAGACGATATTCTTACAACAGCAAAGAGTAATTTATAATGGATTTTTATAAATTAAATAAAGATATCAGCATCGAGATTAAAAAGAAAAAAATTAAAAATTTTAATCTACGTGTCTTAAGTAATGGTGTTGTGACTTGTTCTGTTCCAGATAATGTTGAAGAAAAAGATGTTATGGCTTTTCTTCATAAGAAAAGTTCATGGATTCTTCAGAAAGTAGAAAAATATAAAAAACTCCAAAATGTAAAATCAATTGATATTTTAAAAAATGGTGGTTCTGTTCAACTTTTGGGACGTCATTATAGAATTAATATAACACAATCTCAAAATTTTCATATAGAGTTTGATGATTTGACAATTAATATTTATTGCAAAGATAAAGAAAATTTAGAATTTATTCAGCAAGAATATAATTCTTATATAAAACAAAAAATGTATACGTTTTTTAGTGATGTTCTCGATAGATTATATCCCGTCGTTCGCAGCTACCATATTGCAAAACCAGAGTTAAAAATAAGGAAAATGCAATCTTGTTGGGGAAATTGTAATCGTTCTAAGCAAATTATTACGATGAATGAATTTCTCTATAAAGCTTCACCGCTATGCATAGAGTATATAGTCCTTCATGAATTATCTCATCTAATATATCCGTATCATGATAAAAATTTTTATAATTTTATAGAACTTCATATGCCAGATTGGAAAGAAAGAAAAAAATTATTAAATAGTTACTATGCTGTATGAAGTAACATATTGTCATCAGAGGCATTATGTTAAAAAAAAGACAAGGACTTTGACATCCTTGCCTTTCTATGTGCTGTGCTATACAGTTTTTGAACTCCGAAGTTATATTGTCGTATTGTTTATTAAATTGGAGCGGTAAAAATTCAACCTGTGCGTAAGTTTTTGATGTATCAACCTCAAGTCATTGATGGCGATAAATTGAAAAAAACAATATCGAGTCTGGGGGAGGGATAATATCTTTCAGGTGAGATACGAAATTGATTAAAATCCCGTAAGCTATTGAAATACAAAGATTGGCAATAAAAAAGTTCGGATGTTGCTCAAAAAAAGCCTATTTTGACTTTTAAACATCCGAACCAGTATAAGTGCTTGATATACAAAGAAAAAACCGTCATTTCTGACGGTTTGTATTCTGTGGCTGGACTTGTCGTGTAATACGCGAATTAATGATGATTGTAAATTTTAGCATTTTTATCTAGAGGCTTGAGTTATTGAATATTAAAACCTATATATGTCATATAAAGTTTAATAAGGAGAGTTATCATGTCTATTAAATGTAAAAAATGCGGTAAATTATTCGATTATTCTGTTGGCGGAGATATATATCCGGGAGGAAAAGAAAAAGAAGATATTGATTGTCCGTATTGTGGTGAAAACAATGGCTACGTAATGACTAGTGGTTTTGTAAACAGCTATAAACTAGATGAGAAAGAAAGTGAAAAAATGGATAAGTTAGAATTTCTAATACAAAAATGACAGTTATTACACACTATGTATTCAAAATTATAATGTTATAAATTTTAAATAATTGGTTTAAATTCAGTAAAAAATAAATTCTTGAGTATACATAGAAGTGATAGATGAGTTATAGTCGTTGAATTTGAAATTTTGGAGTATTTCAGATAATATCTTCAATCATCTCAATAGCAATATCTTTCCAATCTTTGACATTGTGTGTTTTTACAAGCATATCAAAAGGTTTTCTTAAGGTATATTCAAGCCGTTTACCATTAAGTTGACAATCTTTGAGTAACATTTTTAATAATTCATTTTGGCGAGAGGGAGAGGCATGTTGGAAGATGTATGAGATGTTTCCAGCTATGGTGAATATGTTGACAATTTTATTTTTTGCGTCGTTATCAATAGTCTTATATTTTTCTTGAGTATTTTCTAAACCTTTTATTTCCTTATCTATACTGGCTTTTTTCATATCGTATATATCTTGCGTTAATTTACCTTCAAGATAAAAATCAAGCAATTTATCTTCTTTAATCTTTAATTCGTTGATTTTCTTTGTGACATTTATTTTTATGGTTGTGTTTAACTTAGATGTATCGGTTAAACTACGAAGAATTTGTTCTTTAAGTGGTTCCTGCATATTTAATGGCAAGGATAATTTACTAAATACATCTTTTTCAAGCTGTTCAAAAATAACATATTCCATGACAGATGATTGATGACAACATTTTTTATAATTGGCACAACGGAGATGTCTGTATTTTAAGCCGTTTTTCTTTATTGCCGTTGCCGGAGTAATTAAGCCTCCGCATTCTTTACATTTAATCAGTCCCCTGAAAGCATAAGTATATTTTGCTTGGTTTTCTGAATTATTTCGATTGTGATTGCCGTTTTGAGCAAAGATTTCCTGAACTTTATCAAACAAACTTCTTGAAACAATATGCGGATAGACATGAGGCATAAATTCACCTTTAATACACATCTCTCCATAATAGAAAGGATTGGTTAGAATATCATATATAGTATTTTTGCTGACAAAGTTACCTCTACGGCTTTTCATCTTGGTGTATAATCCTAAATTCTTGGAAAGTTGCCAAATTGAATCAATAGAATGATTCCCGGTTGCATACTCTTCAAACAGTTTGGTTATAATTGGAGCCCGAACTTCATCTAAAATCACGGTTGAACGATAATTTTCATCTTTTGTATTTAAGTATCCCAAAGGAGCGTAACCTTGACATTTACCAAGTGACCAATTCTTTGCCTGACTGGCTTTAACTTTATCAATCATATTGTTGACTTGAGCGTTAGCCATTAAAACATGCATATTCCAAAAGTTTATTTCAAGAGAATTGGAATCTTTATGGATAATGAGTTGTTCTCGTAAAAAATGGACTTCAATTTTACCCTCTTTACGTAATTTGTTTAATTCATAGGTATCGTCATAATTACGTTGAAGTCTATCTACATAATTGACAACAATCGCAACTTTACCTAGACAGCTTTTAGCAAAATCAAGCATTTCGTGATATTGTTTGCGTTCCCCTTTAGTCGAACTTTCATCAATACTAAAATCTTTGATAATTTTTAATCCTTTATCATGACAGTATTTAGTGATTGTTTCCATTTGCACATCAAGAGATACACCTTTATCCTTCTGCTTTTTAGATGATACTCGAGCAAATAGAATAGCTTGGGTGCATTTTTCGTTTTGCATTTTCTTTTTTCTTCTAATCATGGCTTAATAATCCTCCTCTTCATCAAAATAGTTATCATCTTCATCATCAAAATCTTCGTTTTCTGCGTAAAAATCGTCTGCACTCATAGTTTCGATAAAGTTTCCGGTTTGGTTGTCATGGATTTTTACAACAGTCCAAGAAGGATCCGATATGTCAAAATCAATGTTAATATCATCGGAACCTTCAAAAACTGCCGCACCATGCGAATAAATATCTGAGTATTCTTTTGCAAAATGGTTTTCAATTTCTGATGTTAGACGACAAACGCAAACCATGCCGGAATCAGCGCAAAATTCTTTATGAATAATATAGCTGCCATAAATTTTATTGTTCCAATCGCCAAAACCGGTATCACAAGCAAAAGCCGGAAAACCGCTTAAATCCGTCAAAGCCTTAGAAACAGCTTCATTAAATGCTTTCGGACTGTCATCTAAAAATTTACAGCATTCGTCCCAAGTATCATTATTTAAGATATAGCAAGGGTCTGTAATGACATATTTTACAAGTAGACTCATTTTTATTACTTCATTGTTTTTACAGTATATTTATTATGTCGTGTTAAAATGGGAATGTACGCAAAAAAATGAGCCCGTTTGTAACTTTTTTACTAATATTTTACTGATTTTTCAAAATGTTAACTTTGATGGTTTCTTGCATTTGAGCTATATATATCTTATCAGCTAAGTCTTGCAATTCTTTCTCAGGTATAACATTGTGATATTTATATTTCAAAGTTACCAAATGCAGCCTAACTATCTCAGACATTGGAGTTTGAGAGTTGTATATCAATGCTTCTTTATAAAAATGAAGACTAACTTTTCCTGCTTTAATCAGATTTTCAAATAACTCAATGAATTTTGTATTAGAAGGTAAATCGTTAATACTATAAAACACTACATTTATATGTTCACTTGGGATAGTCGCAATATCTGCAAGTAGATTTTTAATGTAATGTGTATTTTTACGTCTTACACAAATAGAATATTCTTTAATTATAGATAATTTGTTATCACAACAATAGTTTATCAGTTTGTCAATTTTGGTATCAATATTAGAATTTTGAGTGTTTACTCTTGTGAAAATTATAGCATTTGTCATTTTAAATTTTCCTTTTATTATTAAAAACAATTTTGTAATGTCGTGTTTGAAAATAAATGTAAAACAGATTTTGAAAATATTTTTTTATTTATTTTTCAAAGCATTAACCTGATTTACAAAATAAATAAGGTTGAATGTCAACTTCTTTACCTTAAGGGAAACAGGTTGTTTTTTTAGTTTGTGACGTTAACGACAATTTATTTTCTTGTTCTAAAACAGCTTCAACCGCAATTTTATAAAAGTTTATAAGATTATCCGTCATTTCGTTTAACTCAATATCCGTAACATCGGGATAGAGAATTGATAACTCGTCTTTGAGTTGGTTGTATGTATCAGTCATATATTATAGAAGTATATGACTTGGCTTTTTCTACTAAATTTTTTGAGATGAATTTTCCAAATAGTATATTTTTTTGTTTTAACTTATGACATAGCGATGTTAAAGGTTGTTACGCTTATCATCCATAAAAACAAAAGTTAATTTTTAGACATAATGTCAAGAGATGGGGTAATATAATATTAAACTTTCCTTAATCTTTATTCTTATAAAATCACATTAGTATAAACTGATAAAGATTTTATAAGATGACTAAATACAATACATTATTTCCGACAAAATATTTGCAAGATCGTTTACACCTTTCTGCATTAAACATTGAAGATATGAAAGAGAAACAATCAATTGTTGAGCGTTGGAAATATGAAATAGATACAAAATCTATTTATACGAAAAAAGAAGAACAATTACAGTCAGATTTCTTAAATGATATTTTTGGAAAAGTTTTAGGTTATGCTTATGAGCGTGGGTTAGATGAATTAAATTTAGAAAAAGAACAAAAATCAAAAACTGACGGAACAAAGCCTGACGGTGTTTTGGGGTATCTGACAGCAGATAATAAAGATATTCGTGTTGTTATTGAGTTAAAAGACGCTTATACCAATCTAGACCATAAACAAAACCGCAAAAATGATAGCAGAACTCCAGTAGAACAAGCTTTCTCGTATGTTTCAAAATGTGGTGGTAAATGTAAATGGGTTATTGTATCTAATTTTGTGGAAATTCGTTTGTATCCGGCCAATGATTCATCGGTTTATCAATCTTTTAATATTGTAGATTTGATAAAATCTGAGAAATTTAAAGAATTTTATGCTTTATTGGCCAAAGATAATTTATTTATTCAAAGAGGAAATTCTAAAATTGATGATTTGCTGAAAGTAAAAATTGAAGCAGATGAAAATATTACAAACGAATTTTATGGTGTTTATAAAAATTTAAGAAGTCAATTATTTAAACATATTAAAGAAAACAATCCTTCTATTGATGAGAATACAATATTAACCAAGTCACAAAAAATCTTAGACCGGATTATATTTATCTGTTTTTGTGAAGATTTAGGATTGTTGCCATACAAAGTATTTAAAGAAATTCTACATCAAACACAAACAGCCCGTTTCATTATGACGGATACAAGATTGTGGGAAGAAATCAAAGGTTTGTTTACAGCTATAGACAAAGGTTATCCGCAAGAAAATATCAATCGGTTTAATGGTGGTTTATTTAAAGCCGATGATGTCATTGATAATCTGATTATCCGGGATAGCATTTTAAAAGAAATTCTTTCTATTGAAAGATATAGCTTTGATTCAGACCTCAATGTCAATATCTTGGGACATATTTTTGAGCAATCAATTACAGATTTAGAAGAACTAAAATCAGTCATAAATGGCGAAAATTTTGATAAGAAAAAAGGTAAACGCAAAAAAGACGGTGTATTCTATACTCCTGAATATATTACAAAATATATCGTTAATGAAGCAGTTGGAAGTTGGTTGGAAGATAAGAAAAAAGAACTCGGTTATTATGGATTACCCAAAATTGATGATGAACAATGGAGAAGAATAAAAACAGGTAAAGTTCAAAAAAATAATAAAACAATCAAAGCGCATTTAAATTTTTGGTTAGAATATCGTAAAGCACTAGATAATATTAAAGTTTTGGATCCTGCCTGCGGTTCTGGTTCTTTTTTGGTTCAGGTATTTGATTACTTAAAAGAACAAAGGAATCAGGTAAATGAAGAAATCGCTACCTTTGAGGGAACACAATCTGAATTATTTAACCAAGATACACATATTTTATCAAACAATATTTATGGTGTAGATTTAAATGCTGAGTCTGTAGAGATTACAAAATTAGCTTTATGGCTAAAAACAGCCAACAAAAAAGATCCATTGACAGCTTTAGATAATAACATTAAATGCGGTAATTCATTAATAGATGATGTCACCGTTGCCGGTGATAAAGCTTTTAACTGGAACAAAGAATTTCCTGAAATTATGGAAAATGGAGGTTTTGATGTTGTAGTTGGAAATCCACCGTATATTTTTGCTAGAAATAAAAGTTTTAGTGAACGGGAAAAAAATTATTATTATAAAAAATATAAACAGGCCTTATATCAAATAAATACTTATGTATTATTTATTGAACAAGCATATAATTTAATTAAAAGACATAGTTATTTAGGATATATTGTTCCAAATACATTTTTAACGATTAATAGTTTTAAAGAGTTAAGAGCTTTTATTCTAAAAGAAACAAATGATATACAAATTATAAATATTTTTGATAAAGTTTTTAATGATGCTGCTGTTGATACTTGCATTATGATTCTGAAAAAAGAATTAGGAAGTAAGTTATCCTTAGGTGAAATGAGAGAACGGATATTAACTCTTAATCAAAATGTAGATAAGAAAGATGTCATGATTGATGAATATATTATTAATATATCAACACATCAGAATCCTATAATTTCTAAAATATTAAATAAAATAAATAGCAAGTCTCAAAAAATTCAAGATTTTTCAAATGTGGTAGCTGGCTTACAAGCATATGAAACAGGAAAAGGAACACCTAAACAAACAGAAGATATGAAAAAAAATAGAGTGTATCATTCCAACAATCCTATAAATACAACATATAAAAAATATCTTGAGGGAAGTGATGTATGTAGATATTTTTTAGGATGGAGTGGAGAATATTTAAGTTATGGTAATTGGCTTGCCGCTCCTAGAAAACCTGAGTATTATGAAAAAGAAAGGATACTTGTTCGGCAAATTCCTTCAAAACTTCCTTATTGCATTAATGCCGTTTACACTAATGAGAGGTTATTAAATGACAGGAATAGTATGATAATTTTAGATTTTAAAGAAAATCCTAAATTATTGTTAGCATTATTGAATAGCAAATTAATGTCATTTTGGTTTATTTATACATTTGATAAATTACAAAGAGGAACATTCCCTCAATTTAAAGTGAATGAATTAAAACAATTTCCTATAGTGCAGATAAAACAAGAATTCAAAATAAATTTAATAAACTTTGCTGATATTATTTTATTACAAAATAAGGAACTGCATGAAAAGTCATCTCATTTTATAAATTTATTAAAAGCTGAATATGAAACTATAGAAATCTCGGGAAAATTAAATAATTGGTATGAATTAGATTGGAAGCAATTTACTAATGAATTAAAAAAGCAAAAAATTGTTTTTTCTGGTTCACAAAAGGATGATTGGTTTGAACGTTTTAATCGTGTATCCACTGAAATTAAAGAATTGCAAAAAACAATAGATGAAACAGATAAGCAAATTGACTCTTTAATTTATAAACTCTACAATTTAACAGACGAGGAAATCAAAATTATAGAGAATATATGATGTCTTACTGTTATTTATGTGGTAAAAAACTTTGTAATGAAAAGCCTGAACATATTATACCTAATGCATTTGGAGGACATCTGAAAAGCAGAAATATTTTATGTAGTGACTGTAATAATAAGTTATCTGATATTGATAGGAAGCTATGCTCCGATTTAGAATTATTAACTAACTTTATTTCTCCCAAACGTGAAAACAACAAAAATACTATACCCATTATAGAGACAATATGTGATGGTGAAACATTTGATAGAGTCGCAGATGGTTCTTACAGAAAGAATAAAAATAATATACAATTTGATGGTAAAACATTACATTTTAGCTTTTCTCATACTCCTAATTCAGAAGCTGAAAAAACAGATTTTCAAATGTTACAAAACATTCTCAGACAATTTGCCAAAAAAAATAATAAAAATGATGAGTGGATACAACAACAAATTAGCAAAGCACTAAACCAGTCTGTTATTAATTCAAAAGAAAGTGGAATACATCATTTTCAATTTATTTCTAACAAATCAGGATATTCATTTTTGGGAAGCTTAAAAATTATCTTAGGTTTTTGCGCTTTTAAGAAGGTTGATAAAAAATATCTAGAATCGGTCGTCGAAATTTTGAAAAAACAAGATGTTAGTGCTTGTTATAAAATAGCCAATTACTTTAATGATAACAGCCAATTACCTAAAAATAGTGTATATCATACATTATATCTAAAAGGAAATACGATAAGTAAAACATTATATGCAATTGTTTCTTTATATGGTGTATTTAATATATTCTTCTTACTTTCCGATAGTTATGAAGGTGTAGAAATAGAAGAGAGTTATAACTATGATATTTTAAAAAATACACCTAGTCCTCATAATATGTCATATAATTTTTCTTTAGAACAAATAAACAGAATTTTAGTTGAAGATTGTGCTGTTACAATTATTCAGCAAAATTTCAATCAATTTATGAACTTTTTTATGTTGAGAGATCGACAAAATTATATTCTGAAAAAAATTGATGAAGTAAAACAATCTGTTTTTCAAAAATTAGTATTTAGAAATGAGATGCTTACAGAAGAAAACTATAGAAATAGCTTTACCTCATTATTCTTTGAAGCTATGAAAAAATGTCATAATATGGAGTTTTTACCAGAAGGTTGTTTTTATGATTTATCTAAAATTATTTTAGATAATATCCATACGTATGATTGGTATTGTTATAATAAAGAAATGTTATTATTTATGGGAAATAGTGTGACTATGTTATATAATTCTCATCCGAAAACTCAAGATGAATTATTCAATTTACTTACTTCCTATATAAATACATTTAGATGTGCCACTCCTGAAATTCAGCAAATGTATGATGAAAATAAAGAAGGACTAACAAAATTCATAATGGATTTCTATCGCAATGCTTTAAAAAATACAAATTATAAAGATTTCTTCTTAAAACAAGATTCCCTTAATCAAAAATAACTCATAATAACTTATTGTTTTTACTTTAAATTTTCCAATCGTAGCAAAATGTCGTTGGCAAGTTGCATTTTAGGGGCTCGCGAATGGGGAAATATACCGCATAATATAAATAGTTAATGAGCAAAACAACTATTTATGAAAGGAAAAACAATGTGGTATGTAAAACTTAACAATACAATTCTTCCAACACCTTATCAATATTTTAGCGATTGCCTGGCTGAGTGTAAAAGATTGCAGCGGGTTATGGTGGCTGTATTTTCCGAACCAGTCTTGATTGGCTAAATTTTTGATAAAGGAGATTTGTTATGTTGAAGAATTTTGAAAACTGGCTTTTGGAAAATAATTACAGCGCAAGCACCTCAGCCGATTATATGGGACGAATTGAAAGACTTTGCCGGAAAGAAGAATTTACGCTTGCTTATCTGGTGGAAAATATTGCTTCTATCCTGCCTCAATATGAAATTACCGGTGAAAAATCCAGTTATGGCAAACGTTCGCATACTTCTGTCAGACAAGCCTTAAGAAGATTTAAGATGTTTCTGTCGGCTGAAAAGTTAGTATAAGGCGCGTGTCATGACAGATATCAAAACCTTAAATGACAATCTTAGAAAGAGTTTTATCGGCGGCAGAGTTATCTTAACCCAAGGTATTAACGTCAAAACTCCAAGAGATATTGCAAGGATTTTAGCAAAAGTTAGGAATTTTAACAATTTTACCAAAGCCAACGACCCATATAATGAACACGATTTTGGCAGTTTTAACTATAAAGGCGAAAAGATATATTGGAAAATTGATTACTATGACAAGGATTACCGTTATTTATCTGAAAATCCAAGCAATCCAGAAGTAACAAACCGTGTCATGACTATTATGTTAGCAAGCGAATATTAAATCCATAAATCTCATATTTCGACCCGTGGATAACGATTTTATTTTTTGTATAGGTTTTATTATGAAAAAGTAATTCTTAAGTCCACGGGTCATTTATGGAGATTTGGAATAAACATAATAATACCTATTTACAATGTGTTATAACTATCAAAAGGAATCTGATAACATTGTAATGTCGTGATTCTTGGGATTTGTAAACGGTTAAATTTCCATTATGATGTTTTTTATAATTTAACTTTTTGACCTCAAGGTACAGAAGTTGTTATTTTTATTAATATCTTGTTTTTTGACCGTATGACTCAGTTGTTTTATTTGGTATAGGATTACTCAGATTTTCATTAGACGGCTTATTATGGGTTGATTTTGGCTTGTTAATGGAAGTGTTTTTACTTAAGATTTACCTTTTTTCAAACATTTGAGGATAAAACAAAATATATGCTGTATCTTTCATATAGTTTATAATACTTACAATTATGACATCTCCGGTCTTTTATATTTTATCTTGATACCTTTTTCTTTTAATATTTGGATGCTTTCTTTATATTCTTGGTATAGCTGTTCATAGTCATTACGTATTTTTTCTAAAAGAGGTTGGGATATATAAAGTCCATGATTACAACACACACCTTTATTAAGATACCATAACCAGCCTTTTGCACCATATTTATCATCATTATATTTTTTCTTGGTTTGAAGCATATTGCGATATTCCGGCTCGTTATATTCTTTCTTGCCATTACATACAGATGTCTTTAAGGCTAGTCTTATTTTACTATCAGTCGTTTCATCAAATACTTCTCTTATCCCGTGTATATGTGTTTCTTTGTCGTTTATATCTTTTCTTTTATCCTTAGTCTTATTTTCTAGGATAAATGATATCATCGGCTTATTTGATGATTTAAGGATATAGTCTAGGTTACCATATATTTTTTTGATGATGACGGCTTTCAGATTTTTGTATGTTAATTTTTTATATCTATTACGGAATGATTTACTTAAGTCTAATGTAAATGGTTTAATATTCTCAAAAGGTTGCGTTTCTGCCATAAAATAAAAGAAGTATGCCAGTTTCTGTACCAAAGTTATATCTCTCCATAATGGCAATCTATAAACGATAACTTCTTTTTTACCCTCATTCCCATATATATTACTTATATGAGATATGACGTCGAACTTATTTTTGTACCAATTAACTATGGAAATAAAGCCTTTGTAAGCACGTTGGCTTTGTTTCTTCTTTTTTATTTTCTGTTTTTTTCGCATGAAAATATCCTTTCTTTTTTGATTTAGAATTGTCACTTCATGCGGATTTGATAAAAAAATTTTTCCAAAACGTTTTTTTATGCGTACTTTTGAGATTTTTTGATGTATATAAAAAAACAGACAAACGGTTACATAAAAAGTTTGTGTCATTAACGTCATAAACTTTGAAAAAGGAAGGAGGCAGCCGAAACTACCTCCGATTATCCTTAAGCCGCATTATCATCAGGTTTATTATTATCATTTGCCGGGAGAGGCAAGGTGCTGAATAAAGCATTTACATGCAGAGGACAGAAGTGTTGACCGATTGCTTTGCGAAGATTGTTTTCTTCTGTTTTGTTCAACATACCGTTTTCTTCTCTCTTAAGATTTAGTTTGTCAAAGAAGTCTGGTGGAATATCCATGATACGTCCTAACTCCCTAAGCGAAAAAACGCGGCAATCACTATATTCCTGTGTTTCAGGATTATATCTTCCCGGATGAAGCGAATACACATCGCTGATGCTACCATTACCAGTTGTAATTGTTGGACATTGATCTTGCCACGGAACTCTTGTAACGCCTGTACCATAATTACCATTGCTATATTCACCGTTATCCGTTAAAGGCTGGTATTCAGCTTCATTATCCCAAGCAGTGCAGCCTGTCGGAGTATGTGCCAAGATTTTAATAATATGTTCTGGTAGTTCTCTGGCATAATGCCATGGGTCGTTTGGATCGATTTCTCCGTTGCCTAAGCTCATTAAATCCCCAATGACTTCCCATAACATTTTTCTGACCGAGTGTTTTTTAGGAAATTTCCACGGTTCGGTGCTTATATCTTTGCGACAACCAAGGATTAGCAAGCGAGATCTGTCTTCAACACAACCATAATCAGCTGCCGTATAGATGCCAAAATTAAGATGATATTCTTCGCCTAAAACATCGCGCAAATATTGTCCGATACAACGGATTTCACCGTCTTTATCTTTAAGGACGTCATGGGCAATCTTAGGTTTGGCATCAACAAATCCCGGAACATTCTCAAACACAAAATATTTAGGCTTTGCTTTGAGAATAAAATCTGCGGCATAATAAAATTGCTTGGCCTCAGGTACATTACCTTTATTTGGTGAATTGTTAAGATTAGAAAAAGGCTCACAACAACAGCTAGCCATGACGATTTCACAGCCTTGTTTTTTATGCCATTCCAGTGTTTCATTAAAACACTCATCGGAAGTAAAATCACCTTGCACCATGTGACAGTCGGGATATAAAAGTTCGTGCCAATGAGCTCGTGTTTTGTCCCATTCCGCAGCTACTCGGCAATGTAAATTTAACTCGTGAATTCTGGACAATCCAATGGAAATATTTGAAAACAACGTTGTTATATACATCGGTTTTTCCAACTCTAAAGTTTTAGTTTCCGTCTCTTCCATATAGTCCAGTATAAATTTTGTATGTTTAATTTTCTTATTATTTTTATTTTGCTTTGCTCTAATTGAAGCAGACTTTGACAAAGCCAGGGCTCTGGTTGGTACATCATTTTGCCGTAAAGCAAGTTCAAGTGCAGCTTTTACACCGTCCCAAGTTAAGTGCTGAAAATCCCGAGCCAAGCGAGGAGAAAGTCCGTAATCTTCCTTAATAATTTGGGATTTTGTCCTTTCTTGTCCTGATGCCCGTCCTTCAGATTTTGAGTTGGTTCCGTTTAGTCTGGGAATTTGACGTAATGCCTCGCCAATTAGGCACTCAAGAACCAATACATACGCAGCCCGCACTTGCAAAACAGCTTTCTTCTGGCTGTACAGCTCTATTGAAAACGGAATGCTTTTTAACCGGTTTTCTTCGGTGTCAACCCATTCGCGAAGTTCATTGATTTTATCCGTTAACTCTTTGCCATTTAATTTTTTAGTAGGAAATAAGTTGTCATTCTGAGCCGCATTTATTATTTCCGTCAGTGTTTCCGGCGAAAGCTGTTTATTCTTTATAATATCTTCAATAGGTACACCGATTTCGTTACCTTTATTTTGTAACGGTGGCGGAGTAAAATCTCCGTCACCATTGTCATTAACATTTGAGTCGGAAAGGTTTTCAACTTCCTGCTCATTCATTGTTGATGAGATTTTAATATTTTCAGTTTCATCATAAATTTCAGCCTCAAAGGCTTCTTTTTTTGATATTCCCATATTATTATCCTCTTTTTAGGTATTAAAAATTAAATCCAAGCATAAAGCTTGGGGTTAGAAAAGCCGAGACTGAAAAAATCGTTTACAAATAAAAATATTTGCGATATAAACTATTTGTCTGAAATAGTTAACCTGATTTAACAATCTCGGCTTAACTTTCAAAACGGACTAGATATGCATCAACATATTTAGTCTTTTTTTTGCTTTAAAAGTTTTGTGGCGTCAGCCAAAAATTCGTTTGTTTTTTTTATCACCTCCTTTTTGAAATTTGCGAATCGCAACCAACCAGCGGCGGTATGCTATAAGTGCTTGTAATCTAGTCATATTTACGATGTCTTTATAACAAGAGAATCTGTTTTTTACTCTTTTTTGTATTCTATTTTTTCTACTTTCAAATCCATTTATATTATATTTAAATTAATTTGTAAAGCAAATTATGAATTATTTTTTTATTTTTTTGTAGCCTAGATAATGCGTATTTTATTTTATCTATTTACTTTTAAAATATATATTATATAATAAATTAAAATAAAGCATTTTAGGAGTTGTAAAATGGTGAATAGTGAACAGATTAAAAAGGCACAGAAGCTCTTTGATACAGATGACTTGTCGGATATAAAAGAGAAAGACAGAGTAAAAATCGGAAGAGGCAAGCAAGATGTTTTCGGTCAGCAGCTTATAGAGCTGTTTATATTGGCTAAGGATGCCGGTATTGAAAAATTGACTGTCAACCAGGTTACTGTTGCGTATTATCGCCGATATGTTGAAAAAGATGGTTGTAAGGTAAAAACCAATGTGCAGATTATGAATAAATTGTTTGCAATGGCAGCAAATGGTAAATATCCCTTGGAGAAAGTTGAAGGAGAACAAGGAACTTACCGTTTAAAGTAAATAGTAAGACTTAAAATGTAACATTTTAAACCTCTTGCCCTTAAAGGCAAGGGGTCATTTTTATAAAAGATTGGTTTTAGGGTTTATTTTGTAATTTAATTATCTACTAAAAACGCATACATCTATTTTAAGCCTGCACGTAAAGGGCTCCTTCAATTTTGACTAGTCATTTTTAAGCTTAGCCGATGTGGGGCAGAGGATAGGCATATCCCGACCGGAGAGTACAGGTGCGACAACCAGCAGGCCAGAGCCGTATGCTGTAACCTCTGGGGCTAGCCGTTGGAGCCAAAATAAATCGTCGGTAACGTCAAAAATTTTTATTTTAGGCAGGCTTCAAATCCGGCTTTGGATAAATGATAATCTCAAAACGACAAACTGTATTCGAACTGGTTAAGTTATTGAAAAATAAAGATAGTTGAGAGAGTTGGTTCGTATGGATAGTAAAAAAGGCTAGGTTTGAAAACATATTATACGAACCGCAAAATATTCTTAAAAAACAAGAGGTTAGACTATAAAATCTAACCTCTACAAAGCTTGGCTGGGGTGGCTGGATTCGAACCAACGAATGACGATACCAAAAACCGTTGCCTTACCACTTGGCGACACCCCAATTACTTTTCGCAATATATGTAGAATAAAAAAAACATAAACGCAAGCATTTTTTTATATTTTTATCATTTTATTTTTATCCGTCTTGTTTCAACATTTTTTGCGATTAGATAAATGTTAACTTTATTAAAAACGGAAAGAATAATTTGATGAAAAAATTTCTATTACTTATGTTATTCTTTGTTTTAATCAAACCGGCTTTTGCTTATGAACGGAATGGGTTATATGCAAATTTTAAGCGGGTAGGGTTAGATTTAGGCACCAGTAAGGTTGGTAATTATCAAGAATATGAAGATTCTCCAAACACGGCTATAAATCAAAATACTCAAGGGGTATTAAAAGGGGTATTTGATTTTGCTTTTGAATATGAGCAACCAAACTTTCGCTGGGATAATTCTGTTTATGCCGAATATGGCAAAAGCAGGATTTATGGCAATCCCGGTAAAAAAAATTATGTTGAAAATGCCGACAGTCTTAAATTGACTACTGATTATGTTTATAAAATTTGGCACTATGATAATAATGCTGATTTGGGACCTTTTGCTAATTTATCATATCAAACCGAGTTTACTACCGATTCTTTAGCCGAAAGACAAAAAATAGCCGGTAGCATGCAAGGTATTAAGATGATTAACGGGGCAGAAGGACTTACGGATTTTCATTTGGCAGTATTGGAGGAGTTTGATTTTACGTATGCCAAAGAAGACACTAAAACAGCATGGCAGATAAGCTTTACTTATAAATATCCTTTTTTAGAAAAATATCGTTTTGAGTTTGAGAGCTATTATAGGGATTACTTAAGTTATTCTCATTATGAGCCGACAGATTTCAGATATGAATTTTTTGCCATTGCCAAAGTAAACGTGGCCGTTTTCGATAATTTTTTTGTTGAGCCGTATGTGTCATATTTCAGAGCCGAAGAAAGAGAACAAAACAAAGCCGGATCAAGCTTGGTTTTTGGTGTGGCCGCTGCATTTACGGATGTTATAGAGGTTTTCTAGTTATTTTATGAATTTTTTCTTTTCTTCTTTGGCTTGCAAATTTTCCAAATCCCGTTCTTTAGCAATTTTATCTAAAACTGTTTTTACTACCATATCAATTTGGGTATTTTCTCTGTAATCAGCCGGTAAAGCAAAGTTTACACGATCATCTCTTAACAACTTTATAGCATTTTTTTTATGTTTGCTTTTGGGTCTATAAACGGCGATGGCCGTTCCTCCGCGTTCTTTAGTCAATTTCATTGAAGGAATATCAGTCATTCCGTCACCAAAATATATCATTCTGCGGAAAGGTATGGGACGTTTTTCATCGGGCATAAATTCATTAACGGCACGATCTTCCGTTTTACCCAAACCTTTATTTATTTTTGAAAGATATTGAGTTTTGGTTGAGTAGTTAACAACTCTGGCCGGCCAAATAGGTGTTCCGTCTTCACCATAGGCATAAGAGCAGCCAAAAACATCGTTAAAATGTTTTCTGATAGTGCTTCCGGCAATAATTTCTTCCATGCCTGAGGATATGATATAATGTTCTATTTGTAAGTCAAGATCAGCTCCATAATTATTGATACGATCAAACCAGTCTTCAACACCGTCAAAATATTCAATACTTTGAGCAGCATGAGCAAAAAATTCTTTTGTAAGGGAGATACCTTTTTCTTTTGCGGTATGCTGGATATAATACATGGTTCCAGTTATTTGATCTGCACAATTATCTGCAGACCACTGATTGGCTTTTTGCCAAAAAGTTTTTGGTTTCATACCAAGAGAAGGGATTAAGATATAATCCTGCATATAAGTAACACTCAATGTTTCATCAAAGTCATAAATTAAAGCGACTTTAGTAAGGTTTTTTGCCATTTTATTATATCTCCGCTTGCTTTTTAAGAATAATCATTATAAAACGTAAGAAGTTAATTTTTTACTATTGATTTTGATAAGGATGGTTAAAATGGTTGCGAAAACTATGGATCAGTTGGTTTCTCTTTGCAAACGTCGTGGTTTTATTTTTCAAAATTCTGATATATATGGCGGTTTACAAGGTGTTTATGATTATGGTCCGCTGGGAGTTGAGCTAAAAAATAATCTTAAAGCTGCTTGGTGGCGTTCAATGGTTTATGAACGTGATGATGTTGAAGGTTTGGATGCGGCGATTTTGACCAATCAAAAAGTTTTGCATTATTCCGGACACGAGGACACTTTTTCAGACCCGATGACTGATTGCCGCAAGTGTAAAGGTCGTTTCAGAGCAGACCATATTAAAGACGGCAAATGTCCGAACTGTGGTTCAACCGATTTGACCGAGCCAAGACCCTTTAATTTGATGTTTAAGACCTCTATTGGTCCGGTTGACGATGGTTCTTCTTTTGGTTATTTGCGTCCGGAAACGGCACAAGCTATTTTTACGCAGTTTAAAAATGTTGTTGATTCAACTTCACGCAAATTACCTTTTGGTATTGCCCAAATTGGTAAATCTTTTCGTAATGAAATTACACCACGTAACTTTATATTCCGTGTACGTGAGTTTGAACAAGCCGAGCTTGAATATTTTGTAATGCCCGGTGAAGATGAAAAATGGCATGAGATCTGGAAAGAAGAACGCATAAAATGGTGGGAAGAGCAAGGGCTAAAGCGTGAAAATATGAATATCTACACTACTCCCAAAGAAGACTTGGCTCACTATGCTAAAGCTTGTTATGATATTGAATATCAGTTTCCGCACGGTATGGAAGAATTGGAAGGAATTGCCAATCGTACGGACTATGATTTGGGTAATCATACCAAAGCACAAGAGGATATGAATTTAACCTCACATTGTCATGAAAATAAGGATTCAACACAGAAATTATGTATTATGGATGATAATAATAAATGGGTGGTTCCTTTTGTGATTGAGCCATCAATGGGTGTTGATCGCGGAGTTTTGGCCGTTATGACTGAGGCTTATACCGAAGAAGATTTGGGTGATGGCAACAGTCGTATTGTCTTGAAGCTGAAGAAGCATCTTGCTCCGATAAAGGTAGCTGTAATTCCTTTGAAAAAGAACAATGAGCAGATTATGGCTAAGTGTCATGAGATAAAGCAAAACCTTTTAAAATTAGGCATTGGTCGTGTTGCTCTAGAAAATACCGGTAACATCGGAAAAGCTTATCGTCGTCATGATGAAGTAGGTACACCGCTTTGTGTTACGGTTGATTTTGAAACAATAGAACAACAACCGGAATCAGTTACGGTTCGTGATCGTGATACTATGGAGCAAACTAGAGTTAATGTTGCCGATTTGCCGAACTATCTGAGAGAATATTTTTTGAAATAGATTATCTGTAAAAACATTAAAAAGCTCCGAAACTTTTATAGTTTTGGAGCTTTTTAAGATTATGTCTGCGGTAAATTTTTCTTTTCATGTATTTTTTTTATAATTCTGCTAAAGGTATTGTAACCTTCTAAAACAATACTATAAATACCTACAAGAAGCAGAATACAAAACTCTATGCACACCAAAAATAATAATATGTTTAAAATAATTGTCATGTTTTTAGATTTTTAGTTTAACAATAATAAATTTATACCTTAAAGATAAGCATAATATTTATTTTTGTCAAACGTATTTGTATGAATTATTTTTTATATGAAGCACGACGTATACGGTCATTTATGGCTAGTCCCAAGCCATTTTCAGGAATAGGAGACATGGCAATTCCCTTATATTCGGTGTGTTTTTCAGCCTCTCTCATATATGCAAATAAATTGGCAGCCGCTTGTCTTAAATCTCCGCTTGGGCTCAAGTTTAATTGAGCATGGGAGACATTGCCAAAACCAATAAAAAATTCATCTTGATGCACATCTTTTTCATCAACATTAATTCGCATAGGCAGGGATGGTGCATAGTGTTTTAGTAATTGTCCTGGTGATTTTGGTTGATCAGGATTTCCATGAGAAATTATAATTTTTTCTCCGGTAAATGCTTCTAGTTCCTCAAGACTTATACCTCCGGCACGCAAAAGCACAATATTTTCGGTCGTGAGATCAATAATTGTTGATTCAACACCAACACGACATGGTCCGCCATCAAGAATCATATCAACCTTGTCGCCTAAACTTGCGGCAACATGTTCGGCGGTGGTAGGGCTTATGGTAGTGGAACGATTGGCAGACGGAGCAACTATCGGAACACCGGAAGCCTTAATAAGCTTAAGGGCAATTTTATGATCCGGCATTCTGACCGTTACCGTTGGAAGGCCTGCACAAGCAAGATCAAGAGCTGGATTTTCGTCTTTACGACGTAAAACAAAGGTAAGAGGACCGGGCCAAAAGCGTTTGGCTAATTCCATAACTCTTGAATCTGTTAAGGCATATTCCGGCAAAAAGTCTAAATCAGCAATATGAGATATTAAAGGATTAAAAGCAGGTCTTCCTTTAGCCGCAAAAATATTGGCAACGGCTTGAGAATTATAAACATTTGCTCCAAGTCCGTAAACGGTTTCGGTCGGAAAAGCAACCAAGCCACCTTTTTTAATTGTTTCGGCAGCTTTTTGCAAAGATTGAGGATTATATTCGTATATATTATCAAACATCATAAATCTTTAAGGCATACATTAAGGCATCAACACAATTGTTATAAGTATGTAGCACTTCTAAATCTGATTTGTCAATTATTTGATATAATGAATTTTTATTATCATAGCCTATGTAACTCATTTCATCAAATCCAAGAATAATATTTGTCTCTTTTTGAGGATGATTGAGCAAAATATTTTCTCGCAAAATATCCAAGTAAAAATCACCTTGCGGAACAATACCAAAAAACGCGGCAGAACCGTAGGTTAAGGCATTAAAATGATGTAAAAATTTTAAATATTCATCAGGAATGGCCGCAATTCCGTTAAAACAAAGCTCTTTTTGGCAAAGAATAATATCTTTGTTTTTTAATTTTGGTCCGGTATGGGCGGCGGAACCGAGAGTGTTTATAAATTTAACGAGATTTTCCATTATCTGGTATCAATGCTTGTTTAATTAGTTTAAATTCGTTGCGATGTGCTATTGGGTTTCTTAAAATATATTGCCGTTCACGTTCAATATTATGTTTAATTTGCAAAAGAGGGCCATATCCGCCAAAAAATACAATATCTTTATTAACATCCATATTATTGGGATAATGAAAACTACGATGGTACGGCATATAAAAGGTTAAAACCATGTTAGAAAAATGACTGGTTTTAGATATGTCATTATTATCCGTACAGTATTGAATGTTAGGGTTATGATGAAAATGTAAAATATCATCACAAGTGCCTTGTCGCATTTTTTGTAAAAGTTTTTGTGTATATTGTGGTTTGTACCCTAATAATCCCATGGCATAAGAAAATTCCTCATGGTAACAAGCGGCAAACATTTTAAAGTTTCTGGATCTTGCACTTTCAAAAGGCGGAATTTTGGTTTCACGCAAATAATTAAGAGCCAGATGCATAAGGTCAAAATAATTCATCTCAGGCAAAATATAGGGAGGAATATCTTGTTTTGCCATTTGCGTTCTAAGCCTTTTACCTAATGTACTTATGGTGTCAAATTTTTTCATATCTTGCCAAACCGGAATATCATCCAGATTATAATCTGAAGGCCAATATTTATTTGGTTCATAAAGACCATATATTTTATAAAGTTCATCACTACGCTGTTTCATTGCCGAGCTGTAAGCATCGGATAAATCATTTTCATTTGGCTTGATAATCATACCATCAAAGTCAAATCTGGTCATAAGTTTTTGTATTCTGGTAGGGGTTGGGGTTGCAGGATCTATTACATGAGGTTTCAAACAACCTGTGCTTTGCAATAAAATATTCAACTCTTCTTTCAGCAGACCGCTGCTTTTCTTTGATGTTTTATGAGGAGCTTTTTTTGCTTCACTAAAATAATTCTTGCTCTTAGAAGCAAAATCATTTTCTTTTAGTTGAGCATTGCTGAGGGCATTAAGCTTATCGCGAATTGCATTGGCAAATCTGATTTCTTCACGAACAGCTTTTTCTATTGATATTTTCTTTTTACGCCCCATCGGTTACCCCGAAATTTTATAATTTGTCTAAATTGTACAATAAATATTATAAGGCGTCTACATATAATTATATTTGGTGGATATTTTTTTACTTAAAACATACTATTTTTTAATAAAATTTTCTTAAAATACAAAAAAATAAACACTAGGAGATAAACAAATGCTTGAAATTATCTTTACGAATGAACGAATCAGTTCCAAAACCACCAAAATTTTTGCTGTTTCTGAAAATTCACGCCTTACTTTTGAGGCATTAAGCAAAGATGAAATAAATTTATTAAAAAAAGCTGCTCAACAATATGAGTTTACAGGCAAAAAAGATACTTTTTTGGAGGTGTTCGGCTCCGGTGGCAAAATTATAATTGCCGGCATGGGAGAAAAACCCGAGGCTCTGGATTTGCAAAATTTGGGCGGTAGGCTGGCAAAGAAATTATTTAAAGATACCAGTGCCTGCTTTTATGTTGAAGAAATAAAAGGGTGTAGGTTAAGCTTGGAAGAAATTGCTCACAATGTTGCTTTTGGTATGATGCTTGGGTCTTATCGTTTTGATAAATATTTTACCAAAAAGAAACAAAATGAATATCCGGCATTGGAGCAAATCATTTTCAAAGTCAAAAATTCAGCTGATGTAAATGAGAACTTTAAAGACTTTGCCGCTCTTGGCAATGCTGTTCGTTATGGTCGTGATTTGTGTAATGAACCTGCCAATACCCTAACACCAGATGTTTTTGCCGCGGATATCAAAAGACTTGAATATTTGGGGCTTGAAGTTGAAGTTTTGGATAAAGAAAGCTTAAAAGAAAAAGAGTTTAATCTGCTTTTATCTGTCGCTCAAGGATCGATTAAAGAGCCTAAAGCCGTTATCATCAAATGGAAAGGCAATCCTGATAACAAAGAATATGATTTGGCCTTGGTCGGTAAGGGAGTAACTTTTGATGCCGGAGGAATATCTATCAAGCCCGCCGGCGGCATGGAAGATATGAAACAAGACATGACAGGTGCCGCAGTTGTGGTTGCCAGCATGAAAGCTTTAGCTTTACAATGTGCTTCGGTTAATGTGGTCGGAATTGTGGGGCTGGTTGAAAATATGCCCTCTGGTTCGGCAACACACCCCGGAGATGTTGTAACTTCAATGTCCGGCCAAACGGTTGAAATTATTAATACCGATGCCGAAGGTCGTTTGGTCTTGGGTGATTGTCTGTGGTATGTCCAAGATAAATACGGTGTTAAAGAGGTTATCGATATTGCAACTCTAACCGGAGCCACTATGCGGGCTTTAGGCAGTGAATATGCCGGACTTTTTGCCAATGATGACAAGCTGGCTCAAAAGCTGATCGCTGCCGGTGAAGAAAGTGGTGAAAGATTATGGCGTTTACCCATAGGTGAGGGGTATAACAAAATGATAAACTCTGATATTGCTGATATGAAGAATATTGGCGGAGCCAATGCCGGCGGCAGTACCGCTGCCTGCTTTTTACAAAGGTTTATCAAAGACGGAGTATCTTGGGCTCACTTAGATATTGCCGGTGTAGATAAAGAAACCAAAGGTAATGCTCTCAATTCTAAAGGAGCTACAGCGTTTGGTATTAGATTATTAAATAAGTTTATGCAAAATAAATAAACTTTCTTTATTTAATATCTAAAAGCTCCAAGCTTTTCAGATATTTTACTCAATTTATCCTACTTGAAATAGGAGAATAACAACAATTTACCTCCTATATCATGTTTCAGATAACAGAAATTCAATATATATACATAATCTTAACAAAAAATAGAACTAATATCTTCTATAGCCTATATTCTAAAATAATAATTAAAAAATACAATAATTATTATAAAAAAACGACTTTTATATTGGTAATGTAAAATATTATATTAATAACTTCAAATAAAAAACTTTACATAATTTAAAAATTAAGTTACCTATCTTAAAAAATAAATTAAAAAGATATTATTATGAAAAGAAAGAATAAAACTAATTCCAAGATGTTTTTTTTAACATCTGTTTTTTTGCAAACAATTTTGAATGTACTTGTCGGATTAATGTTTTGTAATCTTCTTTTTCAAAACATTTGGAATATTTTTTTATGTTTTATTACAATTTTTTTTGTAATGTGTATTTTTATAAAAACAGCAGACAAAATAGGTGTTCATAGCTCTTTGTTAGCTATTATTATAGGAATATTTTTTGCAACATTTATAATGTCATGCATATAAAAAAAAGCCTCGCTTTTGCGAGGCCTTTTTTTTATATATCGGCAATTACCGTCATTGAAATAATTTCATCAGGTTTGTCAACCTCTCCGTTTGCACCTTTTCCCTTTTTAATGGCATCAACATGCTCCATACCCGATGTTACTTCTCCCCAAACGGTGTATTGTCCGTCCAACCAATCACAGTCGTTAAAACAAATAAAGAACTGACTGTCGGCAGAGTCAGGAAACATTGAGCGAGCCATTGAAACCGTTCCTCTCTTATGGTGGTTGCGATTGAATTCGGCTTTAAGCTTTTTGCCGCTTCCACCGGTACCGTTACCATAAGGGCATCCGGTTTGAGCCATAAAACCGTCAATAACCCTATGAAACTTTAGTCCGTTATAAAATCCGGCTCTCACCAATTCCTTAATTCTGGCCACATGGTTTGGAGCATCTTCCGGAAACATCTCAATTACGACATCTCCGTCTTTCAATTTTAATAGCAAAGCGTTTTCGGCGTCTTTTACTTTATATGAGTGTTTAATTTTCTTAGCTCTTGTTTTACTTTGTGTAATTTTCTTTGTTTCAGATGTTTTCAAACCTTTAGTTTCAGATGCTTTCAAACTTTTTGTGGCACTTTTAGCCAACGATTTCACTTCTTTAGCCATAACTTTTCCCCTTTATAAAATCTAGTTCTTATATTTATATAGGTACATTATTTTTATTTTTCACGTTTATAGTTCAAAACAAAATCAACTCTTTCTTCAGCACTTAAACCTTCGGGATAGTCTTTATCCACTTCTTTAATTCTTGATTTTAAGCCGATACCATTGGCAATCTGAATTGCAAGCCCAGGTCTGGCATTTAATTCAAGCATCATAGGTCCTTTACGGGCATCTAATACAATATCGGCTCCCAAATATCCCAATCCGGTCATATCATAAGCTAATGCTCCGATAAGCAAATGTTCTCTCCAAAAAGGAACTTCAATTTGCATCAAATCAGCTCCGGTGTCGGGTTGAATGGTTATTGGTTTGTCGCGGCATACTCCATGTAAAGCCTTTCCGGTCTGAATATCCAAACCAACTCCCACGGCTCCCTGATGCAAATTTGCTCTTCCTCCCGATGCTTTGGTAGGCAACCTTGTCATAGCCAGAATAGGATATCCTTTGTATATAATCAAACGGACATCAGGAACACCTTGATAACTATATTCTTTAAATATATCGGAAAAATGAACCAGTTCTTCAATTATTGCCGCATCATATTTTCCGCCAAGACTGTATAATCCGCTTAATATATTGGAAATATGCTTATAAACATCATTATAAGTTATTTTTTTTCCCGATGCAGTGGTAAAAATACCTTCACTATAATCTTTAATAACCAACACACCTTTTCCGCCGCTGCCTTGTGCCGGTTTTATTACAAATTCTCTTTCAGCTCCGATTATCTGCAAAATATTTTTAACTTCATATTGAAATTCTATCTTACCAATAAGCTTTGGCGTGCTGATGCCTATTTTGCTCGCTAAGGTCTTGGTTTTAACCTTATCATCAACCAAAGGATATAAACGACGATTGTTATATTTGGAAATAACATGGAAGTTACGAGCGTTCATGCCCATTACGCCGGCACGCTTAAGCTTGCTTGGTGAAGTCCATTTTTTAAGCCACTCAAACATCAAGCTTTATCCTCTTACCAACGGACGAAAACGTTTTAGTTCAACCAAACGATAACCGGTATAAGTTCCAAGCAACATCACAATAAATAAAATCACCAAATTAAGCTCATTGAAAGCAAACATAATATGGCGAATATATTCACTGTTGATAACAAAATAGGTGGCAATTGCCGCAACTAAACTGTATATAATTTCTCTTCCGGCATTCAAAGCACCGTCTTCCTCCCACGTAATTGAAGCTCTCTCAATAATCCAAGACATAATGATGATAGGGAAAAATACCGCAGATTGAGCAATTGCAAAATGCAGACGATATCCTGTTATTGTCAAAATCTGCATAATCAAGATTACAAAAATAACCACGGCCGAAATTCTAGGAACCAACAAAAGATTAAGCTTTGACATCACAAAACGTATAGAAAGACCCAATCCCATGATAATGGCAAAACAAAGCAACCCTGGCCAAAAACCGGTTTTAACCAAAGACATTGCCAGTAACATTGGAGTAAATGTTCCCATCGTTTGCAAACCGATAATATTACGTACAATTACAATAACCAAAATTGCTAAAGGAAAAATAGAAAGCCATTTTAATGTATTTTGTTGAGCCAACGGTAAATTATAAATTGAATAATCAAACCAAGATTTGCTGTTACTGATTTTAGCTCTTTGCTTGGCCAGATTAAAAGACGGGGTAACCGATTTCAATACCGAGAACTTAATAACCGAGTTTTCTCCACCTTCAACATCAATCAAAGACTTTCCGCCGCGTTGGAATAAAATAAAGTTATCAGGCACACCCTTTTTGGCTGTTTTAATATCATAAACACGCCACGAACCATTAACATAAGCCTCTAACATCAAATCAGGAGAAAGAGATTTTTTGCTTTCTTCCAATTTAAAACCTCTGGCGGCTCTGGCCGAGATTTTTTCTAAAGCCAATAATTGACTGATTATTTCAACCATAACACTTTGGGTGTTCTTAATTGGCAGATAAGCCTGAACGGCTGGCTCAAGAGGAGTTTCGTTTAATAACTTTATAATTTGTACAACTCTGTCACCTTGATATTTTTTCTTGGATAATTCAAGAATTTGTTTTGCCGCGGCCAACTTTTGCTCATCAAAAAAAGGAGCTTCCGGTTCATCAGGCTGAGGAGCCCACATTTTACCGCGTGATGCCACATTATCAAACAACATGATTTTATAGTAAATATCTTGAGGCTTATCTTGTGCAGAAGCCGATAAAATCAAACGAGATGCCGATTGATTTTTAGTTACTTTATAATCAGGAGCTATAACATTTTCTTCCAATACTTTAAAAGCAGCGTTGCTACGAGGTGTCGTTAAAGAAACTTTTATTGGATCACCCGTAGGATCAAAGGAAATATGAGCTTCCACGGTCCAGACATTGGTGTTGGTTTTGGGCATAAAACTAAAACCCCAATATTCTATTTTATAATAAATACTATAGGCTGCAAATAATACTGATATTAGTAAAAAAACAAAAAGAATAAAACGCACCGAAGCAAATTTTTTAAGCATGTCTAGTCCTGATTTCAACGTAAAGTATTTTCAACCGAAGGATCAACCATAAAACGTCCGTTTAATATATTTCGTCCTATAAGTCCTTGATATGAAAACTTTTCTCTGTTTGCTAGTGTAAATTCAGCGTTGATAATATTATCACCGATTTTTACATCCATATCAACAACCACCCTTTGCTCATTTTTCCCGATTCTGCGAATGGTAGTCTTTCTCAAGATTCTTTTTTCAAAATTATAGTTCTCACTATTTTCTCCGTGATTTAAATCAAAACTTACCCATTTTTCTCCGTCACGTTCAAAAAAACGAATATTAGTAACGTCAATAGAAGAAGTTTCTGCTCCTGTATCGATTCTTGAATCAAAAGGAGTTTTCATTGGAAGAAAATATACTGGTTCAACACCTCCAATAACTTCTAAGCCTCTGTTTGAAGAAGATGACTTAACTACCTCAACAGCAGGGATTATAACCGGTTTTTTTGTACTTTGACATGAACAGCAAATCATAAGAGTTAACAATATTGAAAGTTTGGAAATTTTAGACATAGATGTTTCATTTAAGTTGTTGTTATAAAGTAAATATATTTATCTCCAAATTTATCTAAAAGTCAAAGCTAAAATTTAAAATATCTTCATTAAAAAAAACAGTGGAATTTTTATATTTTTATATGAAATTTTAAACATTTTACTTTATGTTCCAAAACAAATCAAAAATTATCAGCAGAGAATCGCAAAATGACGAGAGAAGAAAAAATAAAATTTTTTCAAGAAAAACTTCGTGAGAAGAAATATGGAATATCTAAAAACATGGTAAAATGGGGTGCCGTTGCAACATTGTTATTCAGTAGTAGCGGAGCTAATATTATTCAAAAATTATCGGCAGCCGAAAACAATGGAAAAAAAGAAGCTCTGGAAAATATTAAATACAACATTGAACAAGAAAAATTAAAACAAAGTTTGCTAAATAATCAAGATTTATTTGATCAATTTTGTAAAATGCGTTCTTCTGATTTGGCAGATAGTTTATTAACTAAAGCTCAAAATATTCAAACTGAAATAAAATCAAAAGGTCGTCAGATTTTACAACAACGTTGGGGTAAAAACAGCGGGGGGCAAGTTAATCTTAAGTTTTATTGTATTCGTTCTGGTCTTGAACTTCTCAAAGAAGCTGCAGAAGTAACAGGTAATAAAGAATTTTATGAAGGTTTTGTAAAATCAATTGAAGACGTAAATCCCAACAGCTGTTTTTCAGCCATGCAAGTTTATAATAAAAATCCGGAATATATATTCTGTAATAATCTTGGGCAAAGATTAAAAGAAGAAAGCAAAAATAATCCTGATGATGTTTTTATGGTCATTCATAAAAGTAGTGGTAATACCAGTAGTGGGTATCATTTTGTTTTAGTTGCAAATAACAAAGTAATAAGTTTCAATCGTGAGCAAATAAAGGATATTTCTGATTACTTTCAAAGTAGTTCCCAAAAAGGTATGAATAAAGGATATATGATGAATATAACCAAAGAAGTTGAAAAAAATTCTTTACAATTTCAAAAACAAGCATATGAAACTTGCATTGATGAATATATAAAAATGCCGCAAGAAGAAAAAGATGCTTTATTTACTGATTATATTATGAATAATACAAATAATATTGCAAAAACAGTGTCTCCAGTCTTATCTTTTAGTAAACATAATGTAATAAATTTAATCCCTCAAATAAAACAACTATCTCCAGAGAAGAAAAAAATATTTACAGCAATGGTTATGGTCGACAATTTGCATAAAAATAAACTAACCTTTGCCAGGGCAGAAATGAATAAGTTATATAATCATTATAATTCTCGTTCTTAAAAAGAGCTGCCTTTTAAAGGCAGCTCTTTTCATTTTTAGAAAAATACAGTTCCTCTTAAGCTAAATACTGTTGCATAATCAGAATTTGGATTAAGTGCCGGATTAATATAAAATTGGACATCAGGAGTAATTGTCATCCATTTTGAAATACCCCAAGCCCAATAAGCTTCCAAAACCGTTTCTGCATCATGATTTAACTCTTCGCCAACAGCCTCTTCATCAATTTTATTATAAGCACCGGCAAAGCCGATTTGATCAAGAGGATTACGGTTGAGAGGGTCATTATAAACTGCACCCAGCACCCAAGATTGGTTAATTTCGGCTTGGGAACCGGAAACGCCGTTAACTCTTGCAAATACAGCCCATTTTTCACCTATATTTTGGCTCATATTTAATGACCAACCATTCGTTGTTTGCGGTTGTTCGCTAACATAAGGTTGATTATACACCATAACCGAATATTGTCCGCTTCCCAAATTTTTAATGGTTGGAGTATAGGAAAGTGATGCAAATGAAGTATAATTGGCATCACCTAAGTTAGATGTTGAAATTCCATCCCCATCTAAATTTGTTGCATCTTGAGCCCCAAAAGCAAAAGACCACTCGTCATTAGGTGATATTTGCATATACCCTCCCATAGATGCTGTTGGGTAGGTTGAAGATGCGTTTTGAGCCAGAGCATAGTTAATAAAGTTAACCTGTTGGTTTGCATCATATTGTGTACCGTCAAAATTATAAAGAGGAAACTGACCGACAGCTACCGTCAACCAGTTCCATTTCCCGGGAAGTTGATAAGAAAGATATAATTCATCAAAAGAATTTGATTGGGAGGTATAGTCATTAATACCGGTGACCGTACCGATATTGTTTCCTATATAGTTACCGTTTTTACCGGAGTATTGCACCATATTGTAAGCTACATTCATGGTTGCATTTCCATACTCATTATCAAACATTTGCCATGTAAGAGAGGGATAAACAATTGTTTGAAAAGCGGTTTTTTTACCGCTGGGTGAACCATATTGCGGCATAAAAGAAACATCAACGGAATATCCAACACCATAATTATTCTGCAAATAGTCCTTAAAATCGCTATATTCTTTTCCAAAATCTGTAAAATCGTAGTTTCGTCTGACTTGAGCAGCAGCGACTCGTTGTTTGGCACTGCGAGTTTTTTCATGATCTAGAACACTTTCTTGTGCATTTGCCGATGTAAAAGTAGAAAATACTAATCCGCAAACTAAAGCAGTGTTAACTAATAAAAACTTCCTATTCATTTATTTTTCCTCAAAAAATTAAATACATGTTTGATATATTATAAATATATTGAATTTAAAGAGGTGAAAAATAGACAAACTAAGACAATAACCACTTGACTTTTGTCTATTAAGTTTATAACCTAAAAGAACACAAAAAGAATTATCACTATTATTAACCTAAAAATTTTCTCAATATGAACAGAAAATTAACCACTCAAATGCTGTCCTGGACGGAAACTCCAACAGTCATTGCTGACAAAATTGAGGAAACATTTCCCAATTTGCGAGCCTTTTTTAGGATTTCAAATGGTGTTTTATGCCATTTGGAACATTCATCAGAACATTATCGGATAGGGATTGTATATCGTCTCAATGACATTCACTCTGAGCAGAAGTCGTGGCTGATTTACTATCCAATAAAAGAGGTCTTTGTTCGGGTAGCAAATCTCACTTCATTTGTTCCCGTAGAGGAAGAAATGCTTCTTGCCTCCAAAAAAGGCAACGCTAAAATAGAAAAAATGAACAATGAGTATGTAATAACATTCTCTAAGATTGTTCAAAAAATACAATAACCTTTAAAATTTTTTTACTATGGGATCAACAGAAAATCCTGAGGGAATAACCAATTTAATGTGTAAGTACCTCAACCGCAGATTGTATAGGGAATTTGTGCAATTTGCTGGCTACTCAAACGCAGAACTCTGTGAGTTAGAGGGGGTTAAAGAACCTGTATGGGTAATGAGACTTTATCTCGGTAAAGAGACTAACTATGCCGTATATGAGAGTGTGTCTCGTAACCTATATATTTATTATGGCCCCCTCAAGCCAAAAATTTTTGTAGATTTGGGACAAACGTATCGACGCCAAAGGGTAAAACAAGGTCAAATATATCATGAGATTGGCCGTATCTGGACCAATAGGCATCAACAAGTTTGTCTTAAATGGTGCAGAACCCTATAGAAGGAAAGAAGAGAAAAATAACCGCTACCCTAAAAGGTGGCGGTTTTTTCATGTTAACTGCGATAAGTTTTAACGCTGTCATCTTTTTCAAATAAATAAAGCAAAATACGCAAAGCTTTTCCGCGAGGAGTTTCCAGATTAGGATCCAGCTCCAAAATCATTTTGGCATCCTGGTTGGCAATGTGCAAAAGGTTTTTATGAAAATTCATGTCAGCCAGCTTAAACTCGGTAAATCCGCTTTGTCTGGTGCCCAATATTTCCCCTCCGCCTCGCAGCTCCAAGTCTTTTTCGGCAATCAAAAAACCATCTTCACTTTCCCGCATGATATTTAATCTTTCACGTGCGGTTTCGCTTAAAGGGTAATTATAAAGCAAAAGACAAGTTGATGCCTCATATCCGCGTTTAATTCTTCCGCGTAGTTGGTGCAGTTGAGCCAAGCCGAAACGTTCCGCATGTTCAATCACCATAACCGTTGCCTCCGGCACATTAACACCCACTTCAATAACCGTGGTTGCCACCAAAAGCTTAATTTCTCCTTTTTTGAATTTTTCCATTACGGCATCTTTTTCTTTTTCCTTCATTTTGCCGTGCACAAGCCCCACATCCTTACCAAAAATTTTTTCCAAAGAAGCAAAACGTTCTTCAGCCGCCGCCAAATCAGACTTTTCAGATTCTTCCACTAACGGGCAAACCCAATAAGCTCTTGCTCCGCTTTGCAGCTTGCGTTTAAGAGCCTGCACAACCTCAGCAATTTTTTCCAGAGGTATGGTTCTGGTATCAACCGGTTTGCGTCCTTCAGGAACTTGGTCGATTTTAGAATATTCCATATCTCCGTATGCTGTCAGTACCAATGTTCTGGGAATGGGGGTGGCAGTCATCACTAAAATATCTGCTTTGTTGCCTTTTTCAGACAAGCTCAAACGTTGATGAACGCCAAAACGGTGTTGCTCATCAACCACCACATAAGCCAAATCTTTGAACTTAACATCTTCCTGAAACAGGGCATGAGTACCGATTAAGATGTTTATTTTTCCTTCTTCAAGCTCGGTTAAAATTTTTTGTCTGGCTTTGCCTTTGGTCTTTCCGGTCAAGAGTTCCGCTCTAAGGTGCAACTCTTCACACAATGGAGCCATGGTTTCCAAATGTTGTTTTGCCAAAATTTCTGTTGGAGCCATAATTGTTGCCTGAGCACCACATTCCACGGCATTAAGCATGGAAAGCAAAGCCACGATTGTTTTTCCTGAGCCCACATCACCTTGTAATAATCTGAGCATTCTGTAAGGAGATGCCTGGTCATCATAAATTTCTTTTAATACATTTTGTTGAGCCTTAGTTAATTTAAAAGGCAAAATCTCCAAAAGCTTCTTCCTCAACATCTGATTACCACGTAATGAACGTCCGGCTTGTTTTTTTACTTTCTGACGAACAATTGCCAAAGCTAATTGGTTAGCCAATAGTTCATCATAAGCCAAACGACACCGTTCTTTGGCAAAAGGTTCCAAATCTGTTTGATATTGCGGATGATGAGCTCTAATAAGCGATGTCTTGAAATCATCCCATTTTTGTTGTCGGCAAAAGTTTTCATCCAGCCAGTTGGGAAGGTTGGGTACACGGCTTAAAGCCTGTTGCATATATTTATTAATCATTTTATTGGATATCCCGGCAGTCAGAGGATAAACGGTCTCTGAAAGCGGAAGTTTTTCGGCATTATCCAAACTTACAATATAGTCCGGATGGCTCATTTGCAAAGCCCCATTAAAGCTTTCCAACTTACCGCTGATAATTCTGGTTGCCCCCAGTGGCAGGTTTTTTCTTATCGAGTCGGCATATATTTTAAAAAATATTAATGTAAGTTCTCCGCTTCCGTCTTCTACCACAACTCTGTATGGTTGTTTGTTGTTTTTTGGGGGAATATGTTGCACAACTTTAGCTGTTATTGTGCAAATCCTTCCGGGAACGGCCTCGGCCAAAATGGGTCGATAACTTCGGTCAATTCTGCCTGAAGGCAAATGCCACAGCAAATTAACCACTTTTGAGCCCCCAATCAAGTTGCTCACAAGTTTATAAGCTCTGTCGCCGATGCCTTTGATAGATGAAATATCGGCAAAAAGCGGGTATAATATCTCCGGCCGCATCAAATTCTTTCAAAACCACAAAATAAATGTTGCTATACAAGGGATATTGTATATATTTTATTTCAGAAGTAAAGTCAAAGAACAACAATGCAATATGATATTGATAAACTTGCGGGTTATACCGTTTCCTCTGTTCCTGAAGGCTATGATGCCTTTTTGGTGGATTACTTTACCCAAAATTCAGCTAAAGATATTTTATACATTGTCAGCGATGGTGTTAGCTTGGCTCGTACGGCTGACTTGTTGGAATATATTAATCCCAAGCTAAAAATATTGCGTTTTCCGGCATGGGATACGGTTCCTTATGACCGTGTTTCGCCTAATGTTAATGTTGTGGCTCAGCGTATAGAGACATTATCTGAGTTGGCACTAACTCCTTCTTCTAAAAAGCCAAGAGTAATTATTGCCAGTGTCGGAGCCGTATTACAGAAACTTCCTCCAAAGAAGATTTTTCTTAATTCATCGCGTGAAGTTTCTACTGGTAAGAAATTGAATTTTAATGATTTTTTACATTATGTGTCTATCAACGGGTACAATCGTGTAGAACAGGTTATGGAGCCTGGTGAGTATGCCGTACGTGGTGATATCATAGATATTTTTCCGCTCGGAAGCGAAGAGCCGCTGCGTATAGATTTGTTTGATGATGAAATTGAACGCATCAGACTTTTTGATGCGATGTCTCAACGCACTAACGGCGAGATTAAAAGCTATACATTCAAAGTTATGAGTGAGGCGGTTTTAAATACAGATACCATCAAAAATTTCCGCGGTAAATATAGAGAAGCCTTTGGTGCAGCTTTTCAAGAAGATGAAATTTATGAAGCAATTTCCAACGGTCACAAATATTTGGGGCAAGAACAATGGTTGCCGTTTTTTTATGAAGATGCATTACCGACAATTTTTGACTATATCCCTTCTGCCGGCATAATCTGCGGAACCCATGTTGGTGATGCAGCCATTTCCAAAACCGAAAGCATTGCCGATTATTATCAAGCCAGGTTGGAGGCTCTAAAAGTCAAAAGCTCCACCGATATAGATATTTACCGCCCGATTAAGCCGGAGCTTTTATATCTTAATGCCAAAGAACTTGAAAACATACTAAAGACCAAACAATCAATATCATTCAGTGGTTTAAGCATTCCCACCGGAGAAAAAGTGTTCAATTGTGATGTTTTGCCGGGCAGGGATTTCTCTAATGCCAAAAATATTGCTGCCGGCCAGGTCTATACCGAGCTTAAGAGTTATTTAAGTGAAAATTCTAAAAGTTGCCGTATTATTGCTTGTTATTCCGAAGGATCCAGAGAACGCATTTTTTCCCTAATGAATGAATATGAAATTCCGGAACTGACATTTGCTGAAAATTGGCAAGAAGCTTTAAGCAAGAGTAAAAGCAAAAGTGTTTTGGTTATCATGCCGTTACCCAGAGGTTTCAGAGGAGGTGGCTTTACTCTTATTTCTGAACAAGATATTTTGGGTGAACGGCAAAACCGTCGTCATGCTAAAAAAGTTACCGCCAAAGACTTTATTGCCGATGTTTCTTCGTTGAATGTAGGTGAGTTGGTTGTTCATATTGAGCATGGTATCGGTCGTTTTATGGGGCTTGAAAATATCACGGCCGGCGGGGCTCCTCATGATTGCTTAAAAATTATTTATGCCAATGATGCTAAATTATTCGTTCCGGTTGAAAATATTGACGTCATATCTCGTTACGGCATAGAAGACGATAACATTCAGCTTGATACCTTGGGCGGAGCCGCATGGCAGGCAAAAAAAGCTAAAGTTAAGCAAAAAATTCGAGATATTGCCGAAAAACTGATAAAAATTGCTGCCGAACGCCAGTTAAAAAAAGCAGACTGTTATATTCCGCCACAGGGCATGTTTGACGACTTTTGTTCTCGCTTTCCTTATAATGAAACTGATGACCAGCTCAACGCAATTCACGATGTTTTGGCCGACTTAAACGCCTCCGTACCGATGGACAGACTTGTTTGCGGAGATGTCGGTTTTGGTAAAACCGAGGTTGCTCTAAGAGCTGCTTTTGCCGTAGCTGCATCCGGAGCACAGGTTGCATTGATTGTTCCCACAACTTTGTTAGCTAGGCAACATTATTATAACTTCAAAAAACGCATGGAAGGTTTCCCGATAAGGGTTAAAATGTTATCACGTTTGGTTACTCCCAAAGAAGCGGCAGAAACCAAAAAAGGACTTGAGGAAGGCTCGGTAGAAATTGTTATCGGCACACACGCCTTACTATCAAAAGATATCAAATTCTGCAATTTAGGCTTGTTGATAATTGATGAAGAGCAGCATTTTGGGGTTGCTCACAAGGAAAAGCTAAAACAACTTAAATCAGATGTCCATGTCTTGACCTTAACTGCCACCCCCATACCCAGAACATTGCAGTTATCATTAACCGGGGTAAAACAGCTGAGTATCATTGCCACTCCACCGGTTGATCGTTTGGCCGCCAGAACTTTTGTTATGCCTTTTGACAGAGTTATGATTAAAGAGGCCATTTATCGTGAAAAGTTTCGTCATGGGCAAATATTTTTTGTATGTCCAAGGGTTTCAGATATTTTTGGTGTTGAAAAAGAGCTTCATGATCTGGTGCCAGATGTTAAGATATCGGTTGCTCATGGACAAATGCCGGTCAAACAACTGGAAGAGGTTATGAATGACTTTGCCGACGGCAAGGCGGATTTGCTCCTTTCCACCACTATAATTGAATCCGGTATTGATATGCCAAGCGTTAACACCATGATAGTTTATCGCTCAGATATGTTTGGTCTTGCTCAGCTTTATCAACTTAAAGGGCGTATCGGCCGAGGCAAGGTGAGGGGATATGCATATTTTACTGTTCAGCCCAAAATTAGGTTAAAACCAATTGCCGAACGCCGTTTGAGTATTCTACAAGCTTTAGATAGCTTGGGAGCAGGTTTTTCGCTCGCCAGCCATGATATGGACATCAGAGGTTCTGGCAATATTTTGGGTGAGGAGCAGTCAGGTCATATTAAAGAAGTTGGTATATCTTTATATCAACACATGTTGGAAGAAGAAATCTTACGTTTGCGTTCAGGAGTTATGGCAGACGAGCAAGCCAAAGAAATCCAAGATTGGGCTCCGCAAATTACCACCGGCATTCCAATTATGATTCCGCAAACATACGTTCGTGATTTAGGAGTTCGCTTAGGGCTTTATAAACGTATTGGTGAAATTAAGGATATTGATGGCATTGCCGATATGAAAGAGGAGTTGATAGACCGTTTTGGCGAACTTCCGACAGAAGTTGATAATTTGCTCAAAACCGTAGAAATTAAAATTTTGTGCCGTCAAGCCAATATTGATAAGGTTGATGCCGGAGCCAAAGGAATTTTAATCGCGTTAAGGGGCAATACGTTTCCCAAACCTGAAAAATTAATAGACTTTGTTGCTTCACAATTTGGTGTGGTTAAAATAAGACCTGATCAAAAGATTTTTATCGAAAAAAATCTTGAAAGCTATGCTGAAAGAGTAGAAACCATAAAAAAATATATAAGTAAAATCAAAGCATTGTTGGATTAACAAAAATGTTCATTTCAAATATGAAAATTACTATTTTATATTTCTAATTATGTTTTTCTATCAACATTGGGTAATTTTTACAAAAAAACAGGAATAAATATTTACTGATTTTACAACATACATTATTATTTTTTCAGAGGTGAGGGATGAACGATACTAAAGTACGCTTTTACAATATGTTAATCCATCTGGTTCGCAATAATCGTATTTATGAAGAAAATGCCGCCATTCGTAATGTTTGGGAAAAAGACGGAAATACATTTTTTGATATCTATTTTTACCGTCGCCGTAAATCTTATATTTTTGATGGTGTTTTTATTCATGATATTATGGATTTGAGTAATGAAAAATATTATAAAGACGTAAAAAGTTTTGTAAAAGATTTTAAGCATTCAAATAAAGATAACACACCATTACCAGAAACCAAAATTTATGCTCCGGCAGCCAAACTTTTTGAATCAATAGAAATTGATTTGGTTATAATGCTATTTGTCTCCATGTGTGAGATTGGCAAGCTGTTACCCGTAAAAGAAAAAATTATAATTGAGTATATAAGAGGTAAGATTCCTGAAGCTTCCAATCTCAGCAACCAATATATAAGCGGTTTTCTGAAAAGTTTGAATTGTAATGAAAAGGTTTTTTATGATGCTCTCAAACAACTAAAACGTAAACCGCCTAAAGAAGCTGAACAACTTTTAAATGAACTTCTGAAAATAGCTCTTTCAGACGGTAAACTGCATTATAAAGAAAAATGGTTTTTGGCCGAAATCTGGGAACAATTACGACAAGATGGTTTATTGATAGAAGATTTTATTTAATATAAAAACCCCCTCTAAAAAGAGGGGGGTAAAAACTAAAAATTATTATTGTTGATTAATTAAAGCAATCTCAACACGACGATTTTGTTCACGACCGCTAGCTGTTGCATTTGATGCAATTGGGTTTGATGAACCAAGTCCGTCGGTAATTATGCGGTTGCCGTTAACACCTTGCAAACGTAAGTAATTTGATACAGCCGTAGCTCTGCGTAAAGACAATGCATTATTGGTGGCTGCACTTCCGGTATTGTCAGTGTATCCATATACTTGAACCATGGTTTTGTTATATTCTTTGATAACTTTGGCAATTGAATTCAACACAGGCTGAAAACTCGGTTTAATCACGGCTTCATTGGTATCAAAAGTAATATTGCCAGGCATAATCAAATAAACTCTGCCGTCAACTTCTTTAACTTGTACTCCCGTTCCCACTAATTCTTCACGCAACTTACGTGCTTGAACATCCATATAAGCGCCGGTTCCGGCTCCTGCCAAAGCACCAACTCCGGCTCCGATTAAAGCTCCTTTTTCGCCACCGGCAAGAGCTCCAATTCCAGCACCGGCAGCTGCTCCGATACCTGTACCCCAAGTTGTTTTAGATACTTTTGATTCTCCAGTATAAGGATCTATAGCACAAGCACTAAGCAAAGAAAAAGCCAGCACCGCATAAACAAGAGATTTTTTCATGTCAAACTCCTTTGTATAAAATTTATCCTGCCAATACTTTATGCCAAGGGAAAATTTTTTCAAGTTTATTTTTAAATCTTTTGCCAGATTTTGCGTTTTTTATACCAATGATGATAAATATATATCAAAACCAAAATCAGATACAAAATTCCAAGTGTCCACATACCCCAAAATTTAAGCATTTTATCGCTCCACTCACGAGTAATTTCGTTTACATTCAAAGCACTGCCTTTAATGCTGAATTTTGCATCAGGATTTTCATGTAAAATAGATGCTCCGATTTGATAATCAGGATTAAGGTAATCAAATTCAATAACCAAATCATCATCAACAGGGGTTAATTTTGATGTAATTGCAGATGATGTAAGTGTGTTATCAAGAGTATAATGTACCATTTTTGCATCTTTGGGAACCACAATCCTTATCGGATCATGCCCGATTTTAGAAACATCACTTCCCGATAATGCAGCAGCTCCTTTATTTTGTAAAAATATTCTGGTCATATAAAGATCTTTATATTCTTTTCCTTTAACATTAACTTTATAATCATTTTCATTTTGTGAAGATATAAATGTTACTGTTTCGGTATCATATTTTAAGATAGGTCGACTTATATAAAATTGATACCATCCGATGGCAATAGCAGAAACTCCAATTATAAATGCTCCGGTTTTACTGGTTAAAAAGTCCCAAATTGCTTTAATAAATTCTTTCCAATCTTTATGTGCATTATTAAACATTTTAATATCCTCCGAGCAATTTATATATATATTAGAAATAATATAAAAAGAGGGAAAATAAAAATTATAATAAAAAACCCGCCATTAAGGCGGGTAGGAGATTAACGTTTTTCCCAGAAGACTCTGTATTTGAGTCTTTTTAAATTATAAGTACGTACTTTTACCATAAGTTCACTAGGTAAAATATTTTTAGGAGGACATTTTTTTGTGTATCCTTGTACAACACGTCCACACGGATGTCTAAACCATATTTTATAAGTTCCGTCCGCTTCCAATTCTCTTGAAAAACAAACCACTTGATATTTTTGATTTAGAAATTTTTTATAAACTAACCTAATGCTTCTTTCAATAATGAATTGTAATAGCATCCCTCCAAAAAAATAAAATATATTGATCATAATTTAATAATTTTTAATTAACTGCTTAACACTCTATTACAAACAATGTTTTATGTCAATATTTTTGTCAAAACATTAAAATCTAAAATCCGCTTATAAAAGCGGATTTTAGATTTGGTCGGGACGAGAGGAACGCTAAGGAAAACACACCGTTGCTCCGGTGTGTTTTATCTGCAAGTTCTTTGTAAAATCTTATTGAGCTAAGGCAATATGAATTGCCTGCAGCGAAATTAGATACCAAAGAGGATAATCCTCTCCAAAGAAAAAATCCGCTTATAAAAGCGGATTTTAGATTTGGTCGGGACGAGAGGATTTGAACCTCCGACTTCTTGCACCCCATGCAAGCGCTCTACCAGGCTGAACTACGTCCCGAAAAACAAACGTACTTTAGCATAATAATTTTTTTATGCAATATCTTTTATAGGCTATTTTTCTACTTTGGCCAAAGCTGCGGTTAGTTCTGCTTTCATTGCTTTTAGCTGTTCTTGTAAAGATGTAATAATCTCGCGACTATCATCATTTATACCAGTAGTCTGCAAAGATTCCTCAAAAAAATCTTTTTGAATTTCTTCACCAACCAGATTTTTCACACCTTTTTCTTTAAAAAGCTTTTGTACGCCTTCGATTGTGTAACGCTTATCATAAAGAAAATGCTTAATTGTTTTAACCAGTTCCACATCATCAGGACGATAATAACGTCTTCCACCACTACGTTTCATAGGTTTTATTTGAGCAAATTTTGTTTCCCAAAAACGCAAAACATGCGTAGCTACACCCAACTCTTCAGCAACTTCAGCAATTGTACGAAAAGCAGCCTTGCTTTTATTTACAACCATGAAAAACGTCCCTTCAAAATATTTTAAGCATTTATAATTTTACGCATGGTTTGAGAAGGGCGAAAAGAAATAACTTTTCTGGGAGTTATAACGGCTTCAACACCGGTTTTAGGATTCCTACCGGAACGCTCTTTTTTCTGACGTAAAGAAAAAGTGCCAAAAGAAGATAATTTTACATCATTACCGTTACTAAGTTCTTTAACAATTTCATCAAGAATCATATCTAAAATATCATTAGAGTCTTTTCTTGAAAGACCGATCTCAGCATAAATTGTTTCAGCAACATCAGCACGTGTAATAGTTTTCATATCAAATCCTTAAAAATTTATAATTAAATCCATTGAGGAAAATTGTTATACCAAATTATTTCTTATGACAAGAGCTAATCCACAGTTTTTTTTATTTTTTATAGGCGAATAACCGCACCGCCCCAAGTAAATCCGGCTCCCATAGCTGTCAAAATTATCAAATCGCCTTTTTTGATCGTTCCATCAGTTATTTTTTCAGATAAAGCTAGTGGAATTGAAGCAGCAGAAGTATTACCATGAGGAGCAATATTAACAATAACTTTTTCTTCCGGCAATTCTAACTTTTTACCAACTCCGTCAATAATACGAATATTTGCCTGATGAGGAAGTAGCCAGTCAATATCTTTAACATTAATACCGGCAATTTGTGCAGCTTCTTCGGCAGCTTGAGCTAAACAGCCAATAGCGGCTTTAAATACCTCTTTACCATCCATGGTAATAAAGCCTGTTGTTTGGGTTGTTGAAACTCCACCGGTTGTTTTTAAATGATCGTAATTATTACCGTCAGCGAAAATCTTTGTTGATAAAATTCCGATATCTTGATTGGTTCCATTTTCTTCAACAGCTTGCAAAACAACGGCACCGGCTCCGTCACCAAACAGAACGCAAGTGTTTCTATCTGTCCAATCTGTAACTTTTGACAAAGTTTCAGCACCGATAACTAAAGCCGTTTTAACTTGTCCCAAACGGATCATGTTATCTGCCATTGTTAAGGCATATACAAATCCAGAGCAGGCAGCAGATAAATCAAAAGCAGGTGTTCCAGACTTTACACCGAGTTTTTGTCCTACTCTTATAGCTGTTGCCGGAGTCGTATTATCCGGAGTAATGGTAGCTAAAACAATTAAATTAATATCTTGAGCTGATATTTTAGCGGTTTTTAAAGCCATTTCCGCAGCATGAAAAGACAAATCAGAATTTACTTCTTCCTCAACAACACAACGAGATTTAATCCCAGTACGGGTTGTAATCCACTCATCATTTGTGTCGACAATTTTAGCCATATCGTCGTTGGTCAAAACTTTTTTAGGAGTATAATGACCATGACCAATAATTTTAGATCTAATAAACTTCATAAATAGCTTCCTGAGATAATTCGTCAAGATCAACTTTTTCAATTTCTTCACGAATGGTTGCAACAAAATTTTGTCTTACAAGCTGAGCCGCATTATTTACGGCAACAGAAAAACCTATAGCATCGGTTCCGCCATGACTTTTGACCGACAATCCGTTCAAACCTACAAACATTGCTCCGTTATATAAACGAGGATCCATAGTCTTTTTTATCCTGAATAAAACTCCAATCATAAAGGGAAGACCTAGTTTTGCCAAAAAAGAACTCTTAATAGCGTCTTTAAGCATTCTAACCACCAAACGAGCTGTTCCTTCAATTGATTTAAGAGCGATATTTCCGGTAAAACCATCAGCAACGATAACGTCAGCCACTCCGTTAGGAATTTCATGAGGTTCAATATATCCTCTAAAGTCAATATTCATGCGTGAATTCTTAATCATATGAGATGCTTGACGAATTTCTTCTTTACCCTTCATTTCTTCAGCACCTATATTCAAAAGAGCTACTCTAGGGCGTTCAATTCCCAAAGCATGCCTTGCCATAATATCGCCCATAAGTGCAAATTCAGCCAAATTTATAGCATTACATTCGGCATTTGCTCCCAAATCAAGCATTACATATTTACCTGACCGATGAGGCATCATGCTTACAATTGCCGGACGATGAATTTTGGTAATTGTTTTTAATACCAGTTTTGAAATAGCCATCAGAGCACCGGTGTTTCCGGCAGAAACCACTGCTTGAGCTTCACCTTTGCGAACGGCATCAATAGCCATATACATACTAGTATTTCTGTTTCTGATAACTTGTGATGGCTTGTCTTCATTATGAACCATCTCGGGAGAGTGCCTGAGTTCACAAAGTTTTTGTAAATCAGGAAACTGATTCAAAAGAGGAGTTACTCTAGCAGAGTCTCCAAACAAAATAAAACGTATGTCAGGATTCTTTTTGGCCGCAATAGCCAAACCTTCAACAACGACTCGGGGGGAATTATCTCCCCCCATAGCGTCAACTGATATTACCAGATTATTAGTAGACAAAACTTGCTCCGTTCTAAAAATGAGCCTGAGTCTTAATCAGACTGGTTGCAGTAATAAAAAACCAATTATTCGGCGGTTGCTTTTTTGGCAACTACTTCACGATTATCATACTGACCGCAAGACGGGCAGATATTGTGAGGTTTTTTTAACTCACCGCAATTTGGGCATTCCATGTAAGCATTAGACTTCAAAGCATCATGTGAACGACGCATATCGCGGCGAGATTTAGATGTTTTCTTCTTAGGTGTAGCCATTTTTTTATACTCTAAATTAATGTTATATTCCGATTCAGTCGACATTCATAAACCATTTGATTTAAAAAATCAACCGAATAAAACGTTATTTGCGAAATTCTGAGAACCTTTTACCTAATATTTTATTATTTTGCAAGGCTTTTTTTATAATATAATTAGCAATTAAATTATTTCTTTAATTTTTGCAAAACAGCAAAAGGATTCGCTGCCTTTGTAGTTTCTTCATCAAATTCAGATTCAAAGTTAAATGTTTCCCCGTCTTTTCTAGGAAAATCATCTAAAACTAAAGCAATTTGCTCCATAGCAATTTCAGCTAAATCTATTTTTCCACCAATTACGACATCAGGGACTTCGTCATCAAATTCAAATTCCATAGAGTGCAAATCTTCTTCATTTAAGGTTGTGTCATAAAATAAAGAAAATTCCGTTTCATAAGGCTTTACAAAGTTTTCTAAAGAAATAACGCTCATTTGTTCAATTTCGGCTTTAACTTTTCCCCATACATCTATGCGATGATTTTTTTTATCAGGTTTTACAAATATATCAGCTTCAAAACTTTTAGTGTCAATAACCTTAATAATCTCACTTATGTATATTAGTTGTTTATCATTTGCTTTAAGGTGATATTTTTTTTCAGAAGGAGTTAACTCATCAATTATCAAAGGATAGGAAAAAAGATTTTGCATAAATAGTTTCCTTGTGTTATAAAATTGGTTAATTTATTTTAGGTATAACTTCAAGGGTATAAATATGTCAATAAACAAAATTATAGGTACCGTTTCTTTTGTTTTGTTACTAAATGCTTGTTCAAGTCAAAAAATGAATGAGTGGTTTGTTACCCATAATGGAAACATGCCTTCAGAGGAACGCATATCGCAAATATCGGTAGGAGATACTATGGGAAAAGTTCGCAGTGTCTTAGGATCACCGTCAACTGTTGTATCTTTTGATAAAAACACTTGGATTTATATGTCATCAGACATTAAAAGAGTTGCTTTCTTTGCTCCCGAAGAAATCAATCGCGATGTCTTAACTATAAAATTTAATGATGAAGATGAGGTTAGTGAGATTATCCGACTTGGACAAGAGGATGGTAATAAAGTTAAAATAAGTAATGATGAAACCGAAACTTTTGGTCAAGAACCTGGATTCTTCCGTAAGTATTTTGGTGGAGTAGGGCAGTACAATCCTTTTGGAGGAGTTGGTAATTCTTCAATGTAATAAAAAGCCCCGTTTAACGGGGCTTTTTATTACATGATTACAAAATATTGAATATATAAATAAACAGTAGCTAAGGCTACGGTTAAGAGCATAATCGGCACTGACCACTTCATAAATCCCAAAAAGCTTATGGGCTGTCCGTTTCTTGTTGCCATTCCGGCTACAATAACATTAGCAGAAGCCCCGATTAGAGTCCCGTTTCCGCCAAAACAAGCACCTAAAGACAAAGCCCACCAAACCGGCATCATTGCTTCACGTCCACCCATAGCTTCTTCCATAGACTTTATCATCGGAATCATCGTGGCAACAAACGGAATATTATCAATTGCAGCCGAAACAATTGCCGAAACCCAAATAATAAGCAAACTTGCTTTTTGAATACTTCCGTCAGTTATTTCAATAAACTTATTTCCTAGTATTGCCAAAATACCCGTAACTTCCAAGCCATAAACAATTACGAATAATCCGGCAAAAAAGAAAATCGTTGTCCAGTCAACCAAAGCAAAAACTTGTTCAACTTTGTGCTCCCTTTCGTCATGTGGCTTGCCAAAAGTATAAAGCATTAATAAAACGGCACCGCCAAACATAGCTATGGTTCCGTTGGCGATATGAAAATGTTCTGCCGATATAAAACCAATAATTACAGCAAATAAGACAATTAATGATTTCTTTAGCAAAACTTTATCTGATATTGCCAAACTTTCATCCATTTGCATTATTTTATCCCTTCTTTGAGCTGTTGAAACCAGTCTACGTCCAAAGAAAAAGTCAAATATGACACATAAAACCAGCATACACAAAATAACAATTGGAGTAAGTTCACGCATAAAATCCATAAATGATAAATTAAGAGCAGAACCTATAAGAATATTTGGCGGATCTCCGATAAGAGTTGCCGTTCCGCCTATATTCGAAGCAAATATCTCAATCAATAAATAAGGGTAGGCCGGAACACCTAACTTTTTAGTAATTTGAAAGGTAACCGGTACAATAAGCAAAACCGTTGTAACATTGTCCAAAAAAGCAGAGAAAACCGCGGTTACTACTGCCAACACTAAAAGAATTCCTCGAGGGTTGGCATGTACTTTTTTTGCTGACCAAATTGCCACATACTGAAAAATTCCTGTTTTTTCAGAAATTCCAACAATCATCATCATACCGATTAATAAAGCTAAAGTATTAAAATCAATTCCGGCAATAGCTGTACTTTGAGTTAAAATACCTGCAAATATCATAACTGAAGCGCCTAATAAAGCTACTACAGCACGATTCATCTTTTCGGTAAATAATACCACATAAGCAATAATCATAATTGCCGCTGCCACTGCTTTGGCATCCATTCCCCATACCATTTGCGGAACGTTTATAAATTCTGCTCCATGCATAAAAATACCTCCTTATAAGAAATTTTCTTATAATATAGTCATTAATCTACTAAAATTAGCTTAAAGGATAAAATTTATTTTCTAAGTAAATGATTAACAACACCGTAAAGAGTGTTTAACTCTTGTTCAGTCATTTGCCCACGTGTGAAAATATTACGCAAATTTATAATCATTTTTTCACGTTTTTCACCGATTTTGAAATTTCCGCAATCTTCAAGTTTATCTTCAAGATAGTTACAAAACAGCAAAATTTTTTCTTTTTGGGCAGGGATAGTATGGTTTGTTTCCAAATGTGCCGGTTTAATGGATATTTGAGTTTTATAAAATTCATACCCCACCAACAACACGGCTTGAGATAGGTTAAGCGAACAATGTTTGGGGTTAAGAGGAACATTAATTATAACATCTGCCAAACAAACATCTTCATTTCTTAGTCCGGTGCGTTCCGGTCCAAACATAATACCACACTTATTATTATCTGTTATAAGTGTAGATATCTGTTTTGCCGCCTCATCAGCGTTCATAACAGTTTTGGTTTGGTCGCGATGTCTGGCCGTGGTTGCCGCTACCCAATTTAAATCGGCAATTGCGTCACTGGTAGATGAAAATATTTTGGCATTATACAAAATTTCTTCTGCATTTGATGATGCCGCTATTGCTTTATCAGATAAATGATTCTCTCTGGGATTCACCAATCGCAACTCTTCTAATCCGCAATTCATCATCGCTCGAGCTGCCATGCCTACATTTTCAGCCATTTGCGGTTCAACCAAAATAACACAAGGTAACATTTTTTATTCCTGATTATCAGAAAATTTCCCTATAGGGGCAACATATTTGTCATTAAGAAACTTTTGTACAGCCTTACGATCCTTAGAATTAACATTAGGGTCTGAAATTTTAATCTGTTTTTCCGGAGCTACTTTACGATTATGTCTCCTTGCCTGAATTTTATCTATGGTGGTAATGGCGTCAATTAATTTTTCTCTCTCTTGAGGAGTGGCATTTACGGTTGATATTTGAATGCTTTTCATTAAAGGTTTTTTGGCATTAACTATTTCTTCTGCAGTCGGAGCTACCGGAGCCGGTTCTATAATCGTTTCCTCATTTGTTGCAATATTTTTGCTATCGGAAACAATTTCTTTTACTTCATAATTTTTTTGAGATTCTTCAATTTTAGGTTCTTCTTTTTTTGAAAATCCTAACCATTGAGCATAAGAAATTGCCGGCAATAAACTGACGAAAATAAAGGAAATTAAAAGTTTTTTGTTCATGTTTTTAATCCGTAGATAAAATGTCAATACTGTTAAACAATATATTTTCCATATCTAGACCGGATTGATCTTCAACAATATCAATAAATCCGGAAAACATGGTGTCAAACGGATTGTTTTGGTGTCCTAAACCGTTATATGCATCGCTAAGCTGTCTGGCATAAGCCTGCGGCAAATCTTTTATTTTTTCATCATAACTATCTGGAATTTTGTACCCTAAATTACGTAAATGCTGAGTTGCTACCAACATATTATGGCGATTAACTTCAGGTGCAATCATTTCTTGTCCCATTGCATCGCCATAAGTAGTTGCTTCACCAATATAATTTAGCTTACCATGTTGGCCACTTCCTCGCCATGTTACAATTCCGCTTTTATCTCTGGCTCTTGCCCAAGGGTCAACAGGCAAAATGTCGCCTCCGTTTGCTGTGTTATCATAAACAGGAGCTTGAGTAATGTCAGTATTAGCAACATTATCACCCATATATCCGTCATTAGGATTAATTTCCCAAGGGTTGGCCGGTAATTGAGCCATTGCTGAAGTCGCAAACAAAACACCACTTGCGACTGTACAAATAAGAGCAAATTTTCCCATGGTAACCTCCATAGTCGTCCTCATTAAGTTTATTATATACCAAAATCTAGCATAATAATAGTTACAAAATTGTTATATTTTTCAAAATTTTATATTTTGCATATAAAACCGCCTCCAACAACTTTTGTACCATCATAAATGCAACAACCTTGCCCAGGTGCAGCGGCTGAAAATTTTTCGTTCAGAGTAATAGAAGCTCCGTTTTTTGTAAATTTTATTCTTGCTGGCACTTCTCTTTGTCTTGAACGTAATTTTACCGTAAAATCAGAAGATAGAGGAAGATTTTTACATAATAAATTTAAATCTTTTATCTTTACTTCTTTAGTAAAAAGCTGTTCTGCCGAACCAACAATAATTTGGTTGTTTTGCGGATCTATGCTTACAACATAATAAATTGGGCCTCCACCTATATTAAGACCGCGACGTTGTCCCACTGTATAGTTTATAATTCCTTTGTGCCGACCGATAATCTTACCTTCAATTGTAACAATATCTCCTGGACTATTTTCGAAATCAGAATTCAAATTTTTTATGAGTTCGGCATACTTACCTTCATTAACAAAACAAATATCTTGACTATCCGGTTTGTTCGCTATCGGAAGATTAGCTTCTTTAGCAATTTTACGAGTTTCATCTTTATCAAAATCAGAAAGAGGACAACGTAATATTTGCAAATTTTCTCTTTTTATATCAAACAAAAAATAACTTTGATCACGAATTGGATCTTTACCCTTATGAAGTTCAACTCCATCAGGCGTTATTTTAGTTTCTGCATAATGACCGGTAACAATCAAATCTGCCCCAAACTTTTTGGCTTCATCAGCCAAAATCCCTAATTTAATATGTCTGTTACACAAAATACATGGAGAAGGGGTTTCTCCGTCAAGATAAGTTTGGCAAAAATAATCCACGACCTGAGTTTTAAATTCTTTTTTCAAGTCCAATATATGATGCTCAATTCCCAAAAACTCAGCTATTTTTATGGCATCTTTAACAGCTGATGTCTCTGTGGCATAAGGGGGTTGCAACAAATCCATTGTTATTCCAAAAACATGATAGCCTTGCTTTTTTAATAAATATGCGGCCACTGAGCTGTCTACTCCTCCGGACATGGCAATACATACTTTTGTGTCTTCAACAGTTTTATTAAGCCCCAGGCTATTTAATTCCATTTTTGTGCTCACCTTTCAAACGTTCTATTTCTGCTTGTAATTGCTCCAAACGAGCTTCAATCGGATCCTGATCCGCTGCACATACACCATATGCTTCAAAAAAGTCAGGTTTAACTTTTGCCTTTTCAACTTTATGAGCTGGCACTCCTACTACTGTTTGCCCGTTTTCAACATCTTTTAATACAACAGCATTAGCTCCTATTTTGCAATCATTTCCTACTTTTATGGGGCCCAGTATTTGGGCTCCTGCTCCGACAATGACATTATTTCCAAGAGTGGGGTGCCTTTTTGCCATGTTTTTTCCTTTAGAAGAGAATGCCTTGGTTCCACCCAGCGTAACCCCATGATAAAGTGTTACATTATTACCAATTTCAGATGTTTCTCCTATAACCACTCCCATTCCGTGGTCAATAAAAAAACCACTGCCGATTCGTGCGGCAGGATGAATCTCAACTCCGGTTAAAAAACGTACAATCTGAGCCAGCACTCTTGCTGTTAAACGAAAATTATGTTTCCAAATCGCATGGGTAATACGATAAGCAATAATTGCCTGAAGTCCGGCAGAACAAAGCAGAGCCTCGATTCTGCTTTTTGTTGCAGGGTCTCTGGCAATAACGGCATCAATGTCAGAAAGAATCATCTTGAATTTTTGGTTCATTTTGTGCTAAATTCCCGAAAACGTTAACAATTTATACAGTATTAATACCATATAATACAAAAAGTTCTAAATTTAGGTTAAAAGAAAAATGACAGAAGTTTTATTCAATGGCCTTGCAGGCCGCCTTGAAGGGCGTTACCATCAAAGTGAAAATCCGGCAGCTCCGATTGCCTTGATTTTACATCCGCATCCTCAATATGGCGGAACAATGAATAATAAGGTTGTATATACATTATTCAGTTGTTTTCAAAATTTAGGCTTTTCTGTCTTACGCTTCAATTTTAGAAGTGTTGGACGTTCACAAGGTAATTTTGAGGACGGACCGGGAGAATTATCAGATGCTACCGTAGCTCTCGACTGGCTGCAATCGGTTAATCCCGAAGCTCGTCAATGTTGGATTGCCGGTTATTCTTTCGGAGCTTGGATTGGTTTGCAACTTTTAATGCGTCGTCCTGATATTAACAACTTTATTGCTGTTTCTCCTCCGGCAAATGAAAAAGATTTTTCTTTTCTGGCTCCTTGTCCGGCATCTGGGCTAATTACTCAAGGATGTATAGATGAAATAGTTAATCCGGCAAGTGTTACTAACTTGGTTAAACGTCTTAATACTCAACGTAATGTTTCAGTGGCATATGCCATGATAGAAAACGCCGACCATATGTATAACAATCATTTGGTAGATCTGTATAAAGTTGCTGGAAACTACATAATAGATGCCATGAAGAAAAAAGCACCGGTCAAAAAACGCCGTGGTCGTCGTAAAAAATCAGAGATTGAAAATGAGCAGGAAGAGCCTATGCTTTTAACCGATGACACATCAGATGATTTTGAAAATGATTTAGACGGCGATGAAGAATAATTAAAAAGCCCCTTAAAATTAGGGGCTTTTTATGAATATCTTTTTTTAACTTCTTGCAAAATATAAACTCTTATAGCACTTGAAAGGTTTTCGTTCTTACGATTTTGGTCTATTTGTGTAACTAATTGGTTAATACTCAAGTTTTTATCTGCGGCAATTTTTTTAAATTCAAGCCAAAATTCCTCCTCCAAACAAATACTGGTAGAGTGACGATTGGCAATAATCACCGAAATTTTACGCATGTTTTTTCCGATATTCGTCAATTGATACCACAACGGCAGGAGAGTTTTTTTCTGCAGATTTAATTTCACTTGCAGCTTCATCAATATCATCAGCTTTGCCAAACATATCTTCCTCAGCTGCAAAACTTAGGGCAAATTTGGCATAAGGATCAGCAAAATAGGTTATTGCATCATAAGGAATTCTTAAGGTTTGTGGAATGCCTCCGAAACTCAAATCCACTTCAAAATAAGTTGCTCCGATCATCAAGTTGGCAAACTGATGTTGTAATACAATAGTCATCTCCTCAGGATATTGATTAAGGAGTTGTGCAGACAATCTTGCATTAGGGTGGTTGGTCTTAAAAGTTATATAAAAATGGTGCTCACCGGGCAATCCTTCATCGGCAGCAATTTTCAAAGCTTCAACCACCACGTGTTTGAGGGCTTTTTCCATCAATTTATCATAATTAATTTTAAGATCTTCAGTCATTTGCCACCTTTTACTAAATTTAGAAACAAAGAGGGACTTTCCTGTTGCTGGGGAAGTCCCAATACCCCCACTTCAAGCTATCCAAAGCGAGAAGAATTTAGTTTGTTGCAACTGCTAAATTAAGCAGCGATAGCAACAGGAGCTACGTTATTATCGTTAGCATTCATTTTAATTTGAACCGATAACGGTGGTATCTCACCGAACACAGCTTACCTGTCTTTGCCATACCCTGTCAAACCTGTTTCACCCCCATTTAAGAAAACTTTTATTGGTGGAGGTGCCGGGTACTGCCCCCGGGTCCAAAGCATCTATTTCACAGAGCCTCTAGTGTCATAGTCGGCTTAACCCGACAGCTATCATTATAAGTATTTTGGAGCAAATTTCAAGCATTAAGATTCTGTGGATTAAAGTAATAGTTTTTTGTTTATTGAAAACAAAGGATATATAATTTCATCAATATGACAATAAAAAAGGAACCAAAATGACAAAAGTAGCCGTCTGGTGCCGCCACAAAGGCGACAATATAATAGGAATAGGTCCGGAGATTCCATGGCATGTAGCTTCTGATTTTAAGCGTTTTCGCCGTATTACTGCCGGCCAAAACATTGTCGCCGGTGAAACCACATATGAAACATTTCCTAATCGTACTTTGCCAAACCGCAAAATATATGTACTCACTCTAAATCCTGATTATGAAGTTTCAGACACTAAAAACCATTTTGTAGTTAATGATATTAATGATTTTAAGGATTTTTCCGAAGATTTGTATATTTCCGGCGGTGCCACTATTTACAAACTTTTTATGACGTCAGGGGCAAAACTCTTGCCGGATATTATTGTTGATTGTGAATATCACGGAAATCTTAAAGAAGGGCTCCAAGGTCCCAAAATAGACATTACACCTTGCGTTGAGGTCTTGTCAAAACAATATATGCAAGTGTTTCCTGATTATGAATTAGACGATATAACAACCAGAGTTTATGTAAAAAAAGGTGACTTTGTTGACCAAAATGTCATCAAACACATCATCAAAGCAATTGAAGAGGAATAATAAGATGCAACAATATCTTGAACTTTTAGATGATATTATGAAAAACGGAGTTGATAAAATGGATCGCACCGGCACCGGCACTCGTTCGGTTTTCGGCCGCCAGATGCGATTTGATTTGAGCAAAGGCTTTCCTCTTCTAACAACCAAAAAAGTGCACCTAAAGAGCATAATTTATGAGCTTTTATGGTTCATCAAAGGGGATACTAACATAAAATATTTAACAGATCACGGAGTTCGCATCTGGAATGAGTGGGCAGATGAAAATGGAGATTTAGGTCCGGTTTATGGTTCGCAATGGCGTAACTGGAACGGCGAGGGAATAGACCAACTTGCCGAAGTAGTTGAAAAACTAAAACATAATCCTAATGATCGCCGCATTATCGTTTCGGCTTGGAATGTTGGTAAAATTAAAGATATGAAACTTCCACCCTGTCATATGATGTTTCAGTTTTATGTGGCAAACAACAAGTTATCTTGTATGTTGTATCAACGTAGCTGCGATATGTTTTTGGGTGTTCCGTTCAATATAGCCTCTTATTCTCTGTTAACCATGATGTTAGCTCAAGTTTGCGGACTAGAGCCGGGAGAGTTTATTCACACGTTGGGTGATACTCACATTTATCATAACCATTTTGAGCAGGTTAGGGAGCAATTAAGCCGCAAACCTTATCCTTTGCCGCAAATGAAGATTAATCCGGCAGTTAAAGATATTAACGATTTCAAATATGAAGATTTTGAGCTGGTTAATTATCAATGTCATGATACAATCAAGGCGAAGGTGGCGGTATAATGGATATAATTTATACACCGGTCAAGTTCACAAAGATGGAGCACTATGTAGATAATCCGTCTAATTTGCAATACTCTACTGAAGGCGCGGCCTGTTTTGATATTTGTGCCGCCATTTCAGAACCGATTATTCTAAAGTGCGGAGAGCATATTGGAGTTCCAACCGCAATCAAAACAGCCCCAGAGGCTCCTCTATGGTTTAGAGTAAATTCTCGTAGCGGCTTAGCAATCAAACACGGTATTGTAACCATTGCCGGCATTATTGATACCGATTATCGAGGTGAGTGGAAAATAGGCTTGCTTAATACCAATCCGGTTGGAAGCAAAATGGATTATACCATTAACCCTGGAGATAAAATTGCTCAAGTAGAGCTTCCGTTCCCTTATAAAGCCAAATTTATTGAAATAAGTAATTCAGAATTTGAACAGCTAAACACGATTCGCGGTGAAAAAGGATTCGGTTCTACTGGGCGTTAATTAACCAATAAAAAAGGGCGTGTAATCACTACAGGCCCTTTTGAAAGAACTTATTGCTAATCTTTTAAAGAGTTCGTACTTCTCAGTAGGAACTCTTTGCTTTGCATATTAAAATATCCTGAAGCTTGTCCCACCATTCGCACTTTCCTAAGGCAACGAAACTCAAGACAAGCGTTCAGGATATTAATAATTATAAAAAACAGGAGCTTTATTGGAAACTTACTTTTTTTGAAAGTTATGGCAAAACAAAGAAGTATAAAAGCAAGCTGCCCCTGTTATTAATAAATAATTTCATACTAATTAAAAATTAACAGCATAAAAACACCTTTTTGTTCTTTTGTCAATATATTTTTTCAAAAAAATCCCTCCTTAAAGGAGGGATAAATTTTACAAAGCTTTACGCAGTGCATTAATAGCTTCATCAAGTCGGCTATCATCAGGTCCGCCGGTCTGAGCCATATCAGGTCTTCCGCCACCACCTTGAGCTCCCATAAATGGAGCCACACATTTAACCAACTCAACGGCAGAGTATTTATCTTTCAAGTCATCACTAACTCCAATAACAACGGAAGCCTTACCTTCATTAGTAGTAAATAAAGCAACTACCAAGTTTTGCGGATATTGAGCTTTTATTTCATCAATAAATGCTTTCAGCTCTTTGGTCGCAATATTTTCTAAAACTCTGGCCACAAAGCGGATTCCGTTAACATCTTCAAAGTTATTGGGATTATCTGCAGCTTTATTGCTGACAAATTTCTTTTTGAGTTCAAAAATTTGCACTTCAAGCTTTTTCTTTTCTTCAAGTAATTGATTAACTCTTGCTTCTATATCATTGAAACTGGATTTTAAAATGTTACCAACGCCATGAAGTTTGTCCTCAATGTCCTGCACAAATTTTTCGGCCCCATGACCAGTAACACATTCCAAACGACGCACTCCGGCTGCAATAGCACCTTCGCTCACAATATTAAAGTAACCGATATCTCCAGTTCTCTTAACATGGGTTCCACCGCAAAGCTCCATGGAAACACCGTCTCCGACAGAAATAACCCGCACTTCGTCGCCGTATTTTTCACCAAACAAAGCCATTGCACCGGCTTTAATAGCATCATCTTGCGACATAATATTTGCCGTAACCTGATAATTAGCTCTAATCATCTTGTTAACGGTGTCTTCAAGCCCTCTCAATTCATCTTCGGAAATTTGTTTTGGATAAGCAATATCAAAACGCATTCTCTCTGCTGCCACCATAGAGCCTTTTTGAGTAACGGTTTTTCCGTACTTATCTTGTAAAGCCCGATGAAGTAGGTGGGTAACCGTATGATTTCCCTCAATGGCATGACGATTCTCTTCATCGACATGGAAGTTGGCAAAGTCACCTGTTTTGACAGATCCTTTAACCATTTTGCAAACATGAACATAAAGTCCGTCCAATTTTTTCTTGGTATCAAGAACTTCGATTTCAAAATCAGCACCGCAAATTTTACCTTTGTCACCAACTTGACCACCCATTTCACCATAAAAAGGTGTTTGGTTGGCTAAAAGATAAAATTCTCCGTCATTTACTTCATTAACCTCTTTTCCGTCTTTGACTAAAGTGGTAATTTGGCAATCTGTTTTTAAGGTAGTATATCCAAGAAACTCTGTTTTTCCTAATTTATCTTGTAATTCAAACCAAATTTTTTCGGTTCCTTCATCGCCGGATCCGGCCCAATTTTTACGAGCTTCGGCTTTTTGACGTTCCATAGCTTTATCAAAACCTTCGGTATCAACTTTAATACCCTTTAGCTTCAAGGCATCTTGAGTCAAATCCAATGGGAAACCATATGTATCATAGAGTTTGAAAGCTGTTTCACCGGGAAGGGTGTCGCCTTCTTTAAGGTGGGAGGCTTCATCATCCAATAAACGCAATCCTTTTTCCATGGTCTTAATAAAACGCTCTTCTTCCATTTTGATTGTCTCTTTAATGAGCGTCTCAGCTTGATATAGTTCAGGATATGTATCCCCCATTTCTTGTTGCAAAACCGGAAGCAGCTTATACATCATTGGTTCTTTAACGCCAAGCATGTGAGCGTGACGCATGGCTCTACGCATAATTCTGCGTAAAACATATCCTCTTCCTTCATTTGAAGGCAAAACTCCGTCAGCAATAAGGAATGCCGTTGAACGCAAGTGATCGGCAATAACGTTATGTGAAGCTTTCAACGGACCTTTAGGATCAGAGTTAGCAATATCGGCAATGGCCTTAATCAAATTTTGAAACAGGTCTATATCATAATTGGAGTGAACACCTTGTAAGATAGCGGAAATTCTTTCCAATCCCATACCGGTATCAATTGAGGGGCGTTTAAGAGGGATTCTTGAACCGTCAGGCAAATCTTCAAACTGATCAAATACCAAGTTCCAAATTTCAATCCATCTGTCACCATCTTCTTCAGGTGTTCCTGGTAATCCGCCCCAAACTTCAGGACCATGATCATAAAAGATTTCAGAGCAGGGACCACAAGGACCGGTGTCACCCATTTGCCAAAAGTTATCTTTTGTGGCAATACGAATAATTCTATCGTCAGGTAGAGCGGCAACTTTTTTCCAAATATTAAATGCCTCATCATCATCATGGAAAATAGTAACCGCTAATTTATCTTTAGGTAGTCCAAACTCTTTGGTGACAACTTCCCAAGCAAATGCAATAGCATCATCTTTGAAATAGTCACCAAAGGAAAAGTTTCCGAGCATTTCAAAGAAAGTATGGTGCCTTACGGTATATCCCACATTATCAAGGTCATTATGTTTTCCGCCGGCACGTACACATTTTTGGGAAGTCGCTGCTCGTGTATAGCCTCTGGTTTCATTACCGGTAAAAATGTTTTTAAATTGCACCATTCCGGCATTTGTAAACATCAAAGTCGGATCATTATCCGGCACCAAAGAAGATGACGGAATAATTTTGTGGTCTTGCTTGGCAAAGTAGTCAAGATAAGTACTTCTTATTTGTTTTACAGTAACAGTCATTTTTGCTTCCCAAAATAAAATAACACATAACCAAGCATTAATACTTCAAAGTTCTGTTACTGTCTAGTCTTTTTTGATTAAAATTTAATAACAGTGCCAACAGAATATATGTAGCTTAAGTTTATTAAGCTGGCAAATATCAGCCACCAATATAAGGTATAGCTCATATATGCAGATGTTTTATGTATTGTTTTGAAAACATTCAACATTTTATATACGGCAAAATCCAAAATTATTATAGCAACAAAGGCGAGAGCGATATATCCTTTAGCAAAAAACAAAAATGTCCACAAAGCTTGCAGCACAATTTGTGCCCAAAACCAATTATTAGCTTTAATCATTTGTTTTTTATCAGCATTTTTCAAAACCAAATAAAAAGAAGCTATCAGTAAAACATATAATATCGTCCAAACTATAGGAAAAACAATATTTGGCGGAGTAATTATTGTCTTTTCAACATTATTATACCATCCTTCAATTCCATAATGTGTAAATTTTAAGTTTACCCACCAAACAAACATCACACAAAAAACGGCATAAACAAATTTTGCAAAATTTTTCATAACATCTCCTTGTCAAAATATAAAAAACATATAATACTTAAACATCAATTTTACAAACTTAAATACGGCAACCATGGAAATAAAAATAGAATTACAATCGGCAGAAGTTATAAAAACTCAAAATAGTCTAATTTTAGATGCTAAACTTTTATCGGGAAATATAGTTCCTGTTTTTTGTGCTTCAGCGGAGATTCTATCTTTATGTTTTCCCAAAACGGCAGTAATTTTAAGTCATAAAGCATCAAAAACAAATCTAATAAAATATGAAGTTGAGTTTATTTATTCATCAAACAATCTGGTCCTGGCTAATCCGTCATACCGACATGAAATTTTTAGAGAAGCTTTTGAAAATAAAATCTTGGAAGATTTTAAACAATATGATTTTTGTCGTCGTATTGAAAAAGATGAAGGTTTGAATTATGTTGATTTTGAGCTTACATCTTCGACTGGAGATAGATGTATGGTTTTTATTGATTGCATATATAAAAAAGAAGGCTTATCAGCTGTCTTTCCGGCACAGCGTAATTTTTTTGAATTTGCCATGTTTGATGAAATGCAAAAACTTCACTCTCAAGGCTTCCAAACCATGGTTTTTATGTTAGTAATGCGTTCTGATTGTCAAAATGCTAAATTTAGTTGGAAATTAGATCCCATAGCGGCAGCCGGTGTTTTTGAAGCAGCAAAAAATGGTTTAAATTTTGTTTGTTATGGTTGCAATATAGATAAAAAGAGTGTAACTATATCAAAAAAAATGGATATATTGTATTAAAAGAGGCTATCGTGAGTTATAGAAGAAAAGATGGTGTCGTTATTCACGACAATAAAGAAGATTTTGAAAAAATGCGCAAAGCTGGACGTCTTGCTGCTGAATGTCTTGATTATTTGACTCCGTTTGTTCAAGTTGGTGTTTCAACCGGAGAACTTGATGATTTATGCCGTGAATTTATCTTACAACACGGTGCAGTACCGGCTTGTCTTGGTTATAGAGGTTATCCAAAGACTTTGTGCATATCAATAAACCATGTTATTTGTCATGGAATACCCAGCTACGAACGCAAACTTTCCGACGGAGATATTTTAAATATTGACGTTACGGTTATTTTGGACGGGTGGTATGGAGATACTAGTCGTATGTATTATGCCGGAAAGCCAAAAATCAAAGCCAAACGTTTATGTGATGTCACATATGAATGCATGATGAGGGGTATAGATGTTGTCCGTCCCGGAGCACGTTTGGGTGATATTGGGGCCGTTATAGAAGAATATGCCCATAAATATGGTTATTCTGTTGTTGATATGTTTTGTGGCCATGGCTTGGGACAGGTTTTTCATGATGAACCGAATGTAATGCACTGTGGTCGTAAGGGAACAGGTGCCTTATTAGAGGAGGGAATGTTTTTCACCATTGAACCTATGATAAACATAGGTAAACCAGATGGTATTATTTTACGCGATGGTTGGACCTCTGTTACCAGAGATAAGTCTCTTTCGGCACAATTCGAACATTCATTGGCTGTAACCAAAGATGGTTATGAAGTTTTTACATATTCACCAAAGGGGTTAGACAAACCACCATACAATTTATAAATCATAAGGGACTACATGACTGAACAGAAAAAAGAGCCGGATTATATTGGTCATCGCAAACGCCTAAGAACCAGATTCCTTTTAGGCGGGGGTAAAGATATGGCAGATTATGAACTTTTGGAGTTGGTATTAATGATGGCCTTACCAAGAAAAGATGTCAAACCTCTGGCCAAAGTTCTTATTAACAGATTCGGAAGTTTTGCCGGTGTTATAAATGCACCTAAAGAGGATCTGTTATCAATTGACGGCGTAAAAGAAACAACTTTAACCATGTTAAAGGTAATTCAGGTCGCCACAAAGAGAGTGTCTTGGCAGCATTTATCTGAAAGCGATGCTCCGGTTATAGCAAACACAGATTGCCTTATAGATTATTGTCGCACGGTTATAGGCTTTTCCGATGTTGAAGAATTTCATGTAATATATTTAGATTCCAAATTACATACTTTAGGCAGCGATATTTTACAAAGAGGCACGATTAATACTGTTGCCATTCATCCCAGAGAAGTTATTAAGGCGGCAATATCTAACCAAGCAAACTCAATTATTATGATGCATAATCATCCATCAGGTGAGGTTAAACCATCATCGGCTGATATTTCAATGACACAAATAATCAACAATGCATGTCGCGCGGTAGGTATAAAATTGCTGGATCACATCATAATCAGCCGCAACAATTATTATAGTTTTGCACAAAATATGGCTCTTGCTTAACCTTTAATAAAATTTTCTATCAACAAAGTCATATTTGTTGTAAATAGTTTTACGGAGATTGCCAACAAAATTATGCCAAAAAACTTTTGCATCATATAAATATATCCGGCTCCTATAAAACGCTCTATTTTCTTGCTCAATTTCAAAACCAGATAAACAATAATCACATTACAAACAAGAGCTGTCAGAATATTTACACTGGCAAACTGAGCCCTTATTGATATAATGGTTGTTAAAGCTCCGGCTCCTGCAATCAAAGGAAATACTATAGGAAAAAATGTTGAATCTTTGGGAGCATCATCGGTATCTTTAAAAATTTTAATATCCAAAATCATTTCCAAAGCCATAACAAAAATAATGAGAGAACCAGCAACCGCAAAAGATGATATATCAACTCCGAATAGAGTCAAAAAAGCATCTCCGACATAAAAGAACATAAAGAATATAAATAAAGAGAGAAGGGCCGCTTTTATAGGAGATATTTTTTTGCCACGTTTTTTTAATGCCAAAATAATAGGGATTGCACCGGGAATATCAATAATGGCAAACAAAACAAAAAAAGCACTTGCAAACTGCTGCATATTAAAATTAGCAAAAAAGCTCATACTATTCCTCCTTATAAAAGATATAGATGGTTTTATTATTTTAAATTTAATTGTCAACAAAATAATATTGACAATTTTTAGTAATCATATATTTATAAAATAAATGACAATTTATGGTAGATATATAATATATTATGTAAGGAAAACTTGTATGAATACAAAGCCCATAATTTCAGTGATTATTCCTATATATAATACAGAGAAATATCTTTCACAATGTCTTGAAACAGTTGTTAATCAAACATTTAAAAATTTGGAAATTATTTGTATTAATGATGGCTCCACAGATTCTTCACTCAAAATTATACAAAAATATGCTCAAAAAGATAATAGAATAAAAATTATTGATCAAAAAAATAAAGGTTTATGTGCTTCCCGTAATAATGGATTAAAAGCTTCAACAGGAAAATACATTAGTTTTATTGATAGCGATGATTATATAGATTTAGATTATTATGAAAAACACTATAAAGCATTATGTAAATATGATGCAGATATATCATGTTCTGGCTTTTATCATGAAAGACTTCCCGATTTTTCTATTAATTATAATAAAGAACAAATTTATTGTGACATTGATGATAAAATAAAAATTACTCAAGCCGGTATTTACGGATATGTTTGGCGTTATGTATTCAGCAGAGATTTGTTATTTAAAAATGATTTATGTTTTGAAGAAGGAAGAGTAATAGAAGATGTTATATTTACAATTTCAGCAATCTATTATAGTAATCTTTTAGTAACAATTCCTCAAAGTACATATTTCTACCGTCACAATAATAATTCACTGCTTTGTATAAAAGATAAAGCGGCTCAAAAACGTATTAGTGAAGGAGTCAAAAAGTCAGATGCAGATGTTATACTATTCGCAAAACAACACGGTTTTAAAGTGCCATTATTAAAAAACCCTGTAGAAAAAAAGATAAAAATAAGAGTTTTAGGACTTCCTCTATTTTCTTACATTAAGTATAAAAAACGTAGCCATGTTTATTTTTGTGGCTTAAAAATAATAAAAATTAAGTAATGTAAAAAAAAGCTTGCAAAATAATTTAATTTGGCTAAATATAACACCAGCCGTTAAACATAATATAAGTTTATATTTTGACGGGACTTAGCTCAGCCTGGTAGAGCGCTTGCTTTGGGAGCAAGATGTCGTAGGTTCGAATCCTATAGTCCCGACCA
>CALXUM010000007.1 GCA_944391685.1 uncultured Alphaproteobacteria bacterium | reverse complement strand
CCTCATCATATACAACAAAACCCTCCTAATCGGAGGGCTTTCTTGTATATGGCGGATAGTAGAGGATTACTCCGCTGTCGCTACGTTCACTGCTCTCGTTCGCTTAAGCTCACCGGCGTGCTCCCGCCCGCCTCTCGTTTGTAGTCGAACCCTCTTCCTCGAGGGCTCAAATCCGCCCTTCCTCATCATATACAACAAAACCCTCCTAATCGGAGGGCTTTCTTGTATATGGCGGATAGGGAGGGATTCGAACCCTCGGTACCCTTTAGGGGTACACACGATTTCCAATCGTGCGCCTTCGACCACTCGGCCACCTATCCTTAAAAAACAGCCTTAAACTATATTATCCTAAAAAATTTTGCAACAGTTTTTTTGCAAAATATGTCTGTACATTGTTGACTAAAGTTTTGCTTTGCTTTAGCGTAAATATATTCTTATTTTTTTTATAAAGGAGATAATGATGCAAACAAAATCTTTAGAACCAAAAGTTTCTTCCGGAATATGGAAAACTTATTTCAATGTTATAAAAAAGTATTTTTGTTTTAAGGGCCGTTCTTCTCGTTATGAGTTATCAGCTTTTTTAATTGTTAATTTTATCATTTTGTTTTTATTGGAATTTGCTCAAAGAGCAACCGGATTTATCAAAACTTTTGCGGTAATTGATTTAGTTTATAAAATAGGCATCTTCTTGCCTTTTTTAGGCTTGCTTGTTCGCCGAACCCATGATTTTGGAAAAAACGGTTGGTGGGCAGGAAGCCTTGTAATCTTAATGGCTTTGCCTGTATTTTTGGGTATACTTTTTAATTTTCAAATATTGATATTGCTTTCTTTTGTGGCTTATCTTTTCAGTATTTTCTTCTTTTTCAAAAAAAGCCAGCAAGAAGGCAACCTTTATGGTGAGCCTAACATCACAAACAAAAGTAAAATTACCGGATTTGTAACATTTGTTGGTTGGATTGTTTATATACTGCCTTTATTGATGGTGGCTTTTATAATTGTAATGTCAATTAACCGCTACCAACAAGAAAGCATTGTATATAAAATAAAGCAAAATGTTTCAGATATTCAAAAATTCAATCAAAACCAAAAAGATTATTCTCTAATAAATGCATCATATTTGTTGAAAAATAACATCTTAAATGCACAAAAATGTCCTGATATCAAAGAAACCGATTGCTTGCAAAATGAGTTTGGAGGAGAGTTGATTGTTTCAGGCAATCCTTATGCCAAGTATAAAAACATGATTTATATTTTGAATGAATTATCGTCACAAGAATGCATGCTTTTAGCAACAAGTGATTGGGGGCCAAATTATCTTGGAGCGATAATAAGCTCTCAAAAACTGGATATAAAGGACTTTTCTCCAGAAAAAACATCTGCCACAATGGATTGCCGATGTGAAAAAGATACTTGTTCGGTAGGTTTTGTATTTAATTAAAAAATGCCGCTTTAAGCGGCATTTTTTATGCTATTCCTAAAACAAACGCTCCGCAAATAATAAGACAAACACCACATACGTTATAATGGTTGAATTTTTCGTTTAAGAACCTGACTCCTAAAATAAAACTCCAAATATAAGTCAAAGAAGTCAAGGGAAAAACAATCGTGTAGTCATAATATTTGAGAGCCAAAATATTAATAACCATTCCTGAAGCATATAAAAAACCGCCTAAAATTATGTTATGATTAAGCCACTTTTTATTAGCTGAGGCTTTTTTGAAACAAAAGCTGCCTAAAGCCCCAAAAACAGTCATTGCAAGAATCATAATCAAAAGCTTAATCATTTTCTTTTCCCAACAAAAGAACGCCAGTACAAATTAAAATTATGGCTAGGATTTTTAATTCAGAAATTTCTTCCTGCAAAAATAATCCTCCCAAGATCAGAGCAAAAATATACCCAAGAGACAAAACAGGATTAAGTGATAAAAGCTTTCCAAAACGATATGCATAAACCATTAAAACAGCACCTGCCGCATAGCATAACATACCAAACGCAAAATAAAAAGAAGGAGCAAAGCCTCCAGCTAACTTAAAAAGCAACTGTCCTGTTGCCGCAAGTAAAGCCGCAACAGACATTATCAATATACCTTTGTATGGAAAAGACATAAATTATCCTTAAATTTAAGGGTTAAAAAATATTATTTACGCCTCACCCGCTTGGGTGTCTTCGAATGATATAAGTGGCGTTCCCGAGAGAATTGCTAAGCAAAAATGACCTTTAATGTCATTTTTGTCTGCAAAATCTTTGTAACATCTTACTAAGTAAGGCACTTTAAGAGTGCCGTTACGAGGTTAGATGCCAAAGTAATAGTCCTCTCCGAACGACATATAAGTGGCGTTCCCGAGAGGACTCGAACCTCCTACCCACAGTTTAGGAAACTGTTGCTCTATCCTGATGAGCTACGGGAACATGCCAAGATTTTTATAGACGTTATTTGTTCTATTGGCAAGAAGATTTTGTGTTTGCCAATTTTTCTAAAAATTTAATTTGAATATCGGCAATTTGTTTAACTGATTCTATTTCTACAAACTCTCCGGGAGCATGCATACCTTCTCCACTGCCTGAATGCATGATAACAACAGAACCTTTAAGAGCAAATTCGCGAGAATCCGTTGCTCCGCCGATGTGTTCAAACTCTAATTTTTGTCCTAAAATATCTTCGGCAAAATTTTTATACTCCAAAATATAAGGATTATTTTCATCCATAACAACCGGGGTGCTGGAAGATACAATTTCATAGCAAACACCGGGTACCATACATTTATCAAGATTATCTTTTAAGCCTTCAAGTGAGCTGTTTTCGGTTAGGCGAAAATCGCACAACGTTTCACAATAACAAGAAATTACATTAGAAACTTCCCCGCCACAAATCTTGGCAAAGTGTACAGTGTCAACCCATTTATCGTCCGGAATTAGACCATCTTTGGAAAAATAGGGATAAATCTGGCGAATTTTTGTAAGTGTCTGTAACATGCGTTCGTTAGCATCAACACCTTCCCATGGGGTTGAGCCATGAACAGCTTCTCCTTTAGCAATAATCTTAACAAAAACCGGATTTTTACATTTACTGACAATTTTTAAGATATCTCCACCGACATCATTATCCAAAACTATTTTAGCTCTTATCATTGAATGTGCTATCAAAAACGCCTCTGTTCCTTTGGAACCTTTTTCTTCATCTGATGAAAGAATTATGCCAAATTTAATAGGCAGCTTTTGGTTTAAAACATATTCCATTGAATTTAGAGCAACGGCAGCAAAAGATTTCATATCTAGAGTTCCTCGGCCAAACATCTTACCATCTTTGATAACCGGTTCAAACATTTCACTAGTGGCCGGCACAACATCAATATGACCTAAAACCAAAACATCAAAATCCTCCTCGCTACAGTTACGAATAAAGATAACCGGAGCTAAATTATCTTTTTGAAAAATATCAATTTTTACATTGTTTTGATGGAACAGGCTCTTAATATATTGCATACATTTTATTATCTCAGCATTGTTTCCGGTTTCAGTCCTGAAACGAATCAGGTTTTGAGCCACTTGTAAAATATCCATAAAAAACCCTTTCAAATATTTTATATTTTTTACGTTTTATTCACTTAATGTATTCATAATAAGTTTAAATAGCAAAAAGAAATTAAAAAGGTGCACAAAATGAGAATATTTTTGGGAATTTTTACCTGTATGGCGTTAATGATGAATTTAAGCTGGGCTCAGGATACAAATGATGACGGAGATAGCGGGCTAGCAATACCTCGCTTTGTATCATTACGTTCTAACCATATAAATGCCCGTTCCGGTCCGGGCCCAAGATACCCTATAGAGTGGGTTTATATGCAAAAATCAGCCCCGGTAGAAATTATTGCCGAGTTTGAGCTTTTTCGTAAAATAAAAGATTGGCAAGGATCAGAAACATGGGTTCATAAGTCTATGCTTTCCGGCAAAAGATTTATTAAGGTGATTACTCCCGGAGAAAATAATATTTATGCCAAAGATGATTATAAAGCAAAAATTATTGCCAGAGTTGAAGATGAGGTTATTGGCGAGGTAAAAAAATGTCCGGTAAACTCTGATTTTTGCTTAATAGATTTTGATGGTGCAGAAGGATGGATACCAAGACAAAATCTTTATGGAATTTATCCCGATGAAATTATAGATTAACATAAAAAAGCCCTCTTATCGAGGGCTATTTTATGGTGGGTGTGGCTGGGATGGATATTCCCAAACACTGCCGTTTGGGCCCCTTTCGTCTCGTAAGCCTCAAGCTTCGCATCTCGCTAATCTATCGCTAAGCTCAATGCTCGCTTTCGCCAACTATCGACTCCGAACAGCTTCGCTGGTTCAATCTAGCAACACCAGGCCATAAAAAAGCCCTCTTATCGAGGGCTGTTTTATGGTGGGTGTGGCTGGGATCGAACCAGCGACCCCTACGATGTCAACGTAGTGCTCATACCACTGAGCTACACACCCTTATATATATGAAATGTATTTACAGTATCATTATTCCAATTGCAAGATTTTTTTATTTTATTATACATACCGTTTTTTACTTTTTTATTATTTTTCTTATTTACTTACATCTTTCTGTTTATATAATTATGAAAAATTTGTCATATTTATGTTATTTTTAAGGACTAAAAATGAAGGACTATATTAAATCTCCAATATTTACCCCTATAATAGTTTTAATTATGTGGTCATTATTAATGAATATTATATTTATTTTTTATCCAGAAACACTGAGAGATGTTGTAAAAGAAGGAAATTTGACTGAAAATTTAACTTCTTTTTGTTATTTGATTTTATTTTTGGCTTTTGCTCTTTTTTATAAGCCATTTATGAAGAATAAAAGTTCTAAAATAGATTTTGTTATTTTTATCTTTTTTGCATTATGTGCATTACTTAGGGAAATGGGAATACAGCATATGCTGGCTTCAAAAGATACCACAGCTTTTAAATCTCGTTTCTTTTTAAACCCTAATAATCCTTGGCATGAAAAGGTTATTGCCGGATTGATTTTATTAATTGTTTTAGCTGCTGTTATATTTATGGCGGTAAAATATGGAAAGCATCTTATCATTTCTTTCTTCAAACTTAACCCAACAACATGGTCGATTGCAACTCTTTGCACCATGGGCGTGTTTGGTAAATTTGTTGACCGTTTTCCGGCAAACTATGAACGCTACACAGGCAGCGATCTTGCTCAAGCGTTGAAAGACACTTTAGAAGTTGTGGAAGAAACAAGCGAAATGTTTTTACCGATTACCGCAACGATAATTTTATGGCAATACTGGGTAATAAAAAAGAACGCTTAATAATTTTAGGGAAAATTTAAGCTTTTTAAGCTATAATCCTCGTAATTTGATATTTGAGGAAATGTTGGCGTGACTGATAAAAAACTTGACTTTAGGGTTAACTATAAAAACTTGAAAATTTTTGATGAATTCAACACCAGAGAAATCAAGTTTCCGATAGTGTTATCATCTCCTCATAGCGGGACATTATTTCCTCCAGAATTTTTACAGAACAGTATATTAACCGAAAAAGAGCTTCGAACATCTGAAGATTCTTTTGTGTCGGAAATTGTACAAAAGGCTTCTGATGCAGGAATTCCATTAATAAGCATGAATATCCCTAGAACATTTGTCGATGTTAATCGAGACAAGATAGAAACAGACAACAAAATGTTCTTTGATATACCCCACAATTCAGAAGATGTAGGTAGTCGACGATGCCGAGTTGGTTTGGGCGTTATTCACAGGATTGTTTATCAAAACAAAAGTATTTATGATGGCTTATTATCTTCTCAAGAAGTAGCTGAGCGGATTAAAAATGTTTATGATCCTTACCATAAACGATTGAAACAGCTGGTAGACAAATGTGTGCGTAAATTTGGCTTTTGTTTGCTGATAGATTGTCACTCAATGCCTTCAATAATATGTAATATAATGAATGAGACAAAACCGCTTGATTTTTGTCTTTGCACATTATTTGATGAAAGTTGTCCGACACAAATGTCTGAATTTTTGAGCAAATGTTTGGAGACAAAAGGATATAGAGTAGAATTTAATAGGCCTTATGCCGGAGCCTACATTGCCTTTAACTATTGTCAACCCAGAAAAAACATTTATACATTGCAAATAGAGATTAACCGAAGTCTTTATATGAATGAAAAAACTTTTAAAAAAAATTCGCATTTTCAAAAAATTAGCACCGATGTATGCGAATCTATTGTAGGATTAGCTAATTTTTTACTGGATTTTAAAAAATAATCGTGTTATAACCCTTTTCGTTTTGTGATTAAACATAGGCTAAGTGCCTTGGGTAATCTTGTTTTATAAACTTGGTTGTTAAAGAAAAAACGGCTCTGATGTTTATAAAATTTTGTTAACCAACCTCAAAACCTTATTTTTATATTTTTGGCCGTTGAGCAGATTGAAATTGGCATATTTGTTGCATGAGGGATGTCTGTGGCTGGTTTGAGGGAACAGAGGGATGCGACTTTTCGTATCAAAATATTTTATGTTTTTGTTAATATTGCTGATGTTTATTCAGCCAGTACAAGCTCGTGCTTATTCCGAAATTATGGATGATGATCTGGTTTGTATGGTAGCTACACAAAAATTTGAAAAACAATATAATATTAAACAGCATCTTTTGACGACCATATCCAGCGTTGAAACAGGACGTTGGAATGAGGAGCTTCAGCAAAATATTGCTTGGCCTTGGACTGTTAATGCTCAAGGAAAAGGTATGTTTTTTAAAACCAAAGCTGAAGCCGTAAGAGAAGTTAAACGTTTGCAAAGAAAAGGCGTTAAAAGTATTGATGTTGGTTGTATGCAAATTAATCTAGCATATCATCCGGATGCTTTTGACAGTGTAGAAGATGCTTTTGATCCGCAAAAAAATGTTGAATATAGTGCTAAATTTTTGAGTGATTTGTATAAAAAAAGAGGAAATGATTGGATTAAAGCCGCCATGGCTTATCATTCCAGTGTTCCGCATAAAGCTCAAAGATATAAGAAAAAGTTGGTTTCTGCCTTTGAAATGGTAAAACAAGCTTATAATAAAGCAACCACCAATATAAAACTGGCAGAAAATGTTGAGCATCAACAGGCAAAAAAACTTGAACGCAGCAACGACTCTGTTAGAATACAACAGGAAAAAAGAACTATTGCTGCTCAAAAAGCCAATGCCTGGCGTGAAGCTAAGCTTGAAGAATATAGGAAGAGCAAGCTCAACAATTTATAGGAAATTATGACGGAATATTTAAAACAATGTGGCCTTTATTGGCGTCCCTTAGGAGGGAATAATATAGACCAAATCAGCGGACATTGTTATCAATATACCGATGTAAGAAAGAAAAATAAAAACATTTCCATTACAACGATTATTGTTGACTTAGGAAAGTTTGATAATCATCAGGCCTTGGGGATTAAAAATTCGGCTGCAGCGGTTCCCGATATTAGAGAATTGCTTGAAAATGACGATTTTAATCTTCAGGCCATTTTTCTTACACATTCCCATCCGGATCACCTCAACGGAATCGTTCATTATCTGAGAGCAGGATATTCTCTCCCTCCTTTATGGGGTGGAAAATATACTCAAATGATTCTTGATGAGCTGTATGAAGAATTTGATATTTCACCTTCTAAACGTCCTCAATTTAATATAATCACAGACGGAACAATAATAACTTTAGGAACTATGAAAATAGAGGTTATAGCTTCTTCTCATACTTGTTTTGACAGTTATGGTTTGATAATTCACACTCAAGATGATATTTTATATCATACCGGAGATATGAAAATTGACGGTAGCACATATTTCAGAAAACCAACAAACACCAAAAGGCTTAAAGAATTATCCGGTAAAATAGGCTGTGTGGTGGCTGACTTTTGCGGTATTACCGAAGATGGTTTTGCTTATAGAGAAGTTGACACATATAAAAAATTGGTTGCATTGATAAAAAAGGCAAAAAAAGATAAAATCTTTATTCCGGTTTATCCTACGCATGCCGAAATGTATGTGGTGGCTTTTTTGGCAGCCTTAAAAACTAAAAAAAATGTAGTTTTTTATGGAGATAAAGATTTTTTTGGTTATCTTAATTTAATTATAAAATACGGCATTTCATTTGAACAGATGGCAAAGGGGAGAATTAAACTTCTGTTTGGTCCAAGAGAGGATTTGCCGTCTTTAGGTGATAATTTTGCGGTTATAGGAACATTTAACGATATTGGTAATTTTTTTGATGCAAATGCAAAAAACAGCTTTGGAATTATTACCTCAAGAACATTTTTCAACCCCTTAAGGGGGCAATTTAATTCCAGAAATATATCTTTTATTGATGTTAAGACTGCTCCGGTTTTGCAGGGACAGGGGCATGGTTTTTTTGGGGATTATGAATATTTGAACTCAATATTAAAAAGACCTTTATTTATACCGACTCATTGTCCAAGATTTATTATTGACAGCTGCAGAGAAATTGCCAACTATGTCGGAATTAAAATTGTTGAGCCAACTCCGCAAAATAATAATATTTTTAAGATAAAAGACGGTACTTGTATTTTGCAAAGCTCTTCTCCGGCGACTTGGTTAGTTGTTGATTATGCAAACGGAGATGCTCATTTTAGTGAAGTTTGGCAAAAGCCAACTTCCGGTGAAGGCTTTCTTAAACGTACATTTAGTGCCAGACGTTGTAAAAATAAATTTAAAATGATGCTGCATAAAAGACAAAGCAAAGGATTGAAACATGGAATTAAAAAAATATGTTAATGAATATAATATTCGCAGTTATGAATGTGATCGTAATAATAATTTGCGAATCCTTACTTTGATGAATATTTTTCAAGATATGGCGGATACAAACGCAACACAACTAGGTCTTGGTTTAGATTTTTGTTTAAACAAAGGATTGTCTTGGGTAGGTTCAAATTATGCTCTTGATATTACAAGACTGCCAAGAATGCATGAGATAATCAAGATTGAAACCTGGCCGGCGGCAGAAAAACTTTTGGGAGCCATTCGTGATTTTGAGGTTTTTGGCGAAGATGGCGAAAGTATTATCAGAGCATCCAGTCAATGGGTATTGATTAATTTTGCCAAAAAACGTCCTGTGGCTTTGAGAGAGAATCTACCGCAATATGCCGTATTGCCGGAACGTGCTTTGGACACCGATTTTCCTAAAATAGGAGAGATTGAACGAGTGGACGAACAATTTAAATTCAGAGTTCGTTTTGATGACATTGACATGAACAGGCATGTTAACAATGCCGTTTATGTATTATGGGCAACCGAAGCCGTAGAATCGGAGTTCAGATTATCACACAATCCTCATAAAATTGATGTAGCTTTCAAAAAAGAAGGTTATATGGGTGAAAAAATAATGGTTTTAACACAATATGACGGATTAAAAACTACTCACAGTATTCGTACTTACGATCGAGATGAACGTGAGTTAGCTCGAGTTGCCATTGAGTGGGAAGAGCGATAGGCCCTATTTAAGATAAGTGTTCATAAAGAACTTTTATGCCTAAGAAGATCAAAATAAGCCCTGATATGATTTCAAGATATTTGGTCGGGGCTTTTTTGAAAGCACGGCAAAAATTAAAACCAAGACATGAATTTATAAACGTAATAAAGCCGATAATTCCGGCAGACTGCCAAACCGGAGCTTTAACAAAATAAAGCATTGAACCACTGACAAAAGCATCTATTGAGGTCGCAACTCCTATCATAAAAAGAATTTTAAAATTCAATACATTGCTGCGTTTTTCACAACAGTCACAATTTTTGAAAGAATCGCTTATTACCTTAAGTCCCAGCATTAAAAAGACAAAAAAAGCTATCCAATGGTCAATTTGTTCTATTTGATGATAGATGCTGCGTGCTCCATACCAGCCCAAAACCGGCATAATGAATTGCCCCATACCGGTTGAAAACGCTATTTTTAATGCCGAAATACCCTTTTTCTTTTTAATTACCAAACCATATGAAAAGGCGACGACAAAAGCATCTACCGACAAAGCCAGCCCTAAAAACAAAATATCCCAAAAATTCATCAGCAATCTCTTTCATTGTTTTTTTTATTTTTTTTAGTAAAATGCTCTCGGTAAGGAGAAAAACAATGGCTGATTATAGCGAAGATTATTTATTAGACAAGAGGATAAAAATTTTTCAGCCTCAAGATGGTTATCGAGCGGCTATTGATGCGGTATTGTTGGCAGCTGCCGTTACTAAAATAAAAAAAGGCGACAATATCTTAGACGTCGGCTCGGGAACGGGAGCTATTTCTTTGTGTCTGGCAGAAAGATTTAAGAACTCAAATGTTTCAATAACCGGTTTGGAAATTCAATCATCTTTGGCTGAGTTATCAAATATGAGTGCTAAAGCCAATGGTTTTAATTTTGTAAAATTTATTAATCGTGAAATTAAAGACGCAGGTCTGCCTTTTTGTTCGTTTAGTCACGTTATATCAAACCCTCCATACTCAGAAAAAGATCTACCCTCGCCCAAAACAGGCAAGGCCACCGCTCATAACTTTAAAAATTCAGGTTTAGCTGAATGGATAAATTTTTGTATTAAAATGATAAAACCGCAGGGATATTTTTATATGATAAACCGTGCTGAGGCTCTTGATGATATTTTGTATACTATTCATGGTAAATTGGGAGAAATAAAGATTATTCCAATTTGTTCAAAAGCAGAGCAAACGGCAAAAAGGGTTATTGTTTGTGCTCGCAAAGACAGTAAAGCTCCGTTGATTTTGTATAATCCGTTAATTGTTCATGATACAAACGGGAATTATACCGGAGCGGCACAAAAGATTTTAAGAGGCGGTGAATCTATTTTTAGATGAGTAAATTTTGATTGACAATCAGGCAATTAATCTTTATAAGACAATCTGTCCGAGAGTTTTAAGATTAAATTCTTAAAATTTTAAATAACAATAATTAACCGGAGAAAAAATATGAAACGCACTTATCAACCAAGCAAATTGGTCAGAGCTCGTCGTCACGGCTTTCGTGCACGTATGGCTACAGCAGGCGGTCGTAAGGTTTTGTCTGCTCGTCGTTTAAGAGGTCGCAAAAAGATTTCTGCTTAAGAAACGTCTATGGTAAAAGTTCTGGTCTTAAAGAAAAGAAAAGAATTTGTCAGGGCCGCCAAAGGATTAAAAATGGTTTTTCCAAGTTTTATCCTGCAGGCGGCTCAAAGTTTATCTGCACCTTATAAACCAGAGGGGGATAATTGTTTTTTGGGCTATACAGCCACAAAAAAAATCGGTAAAGCGTTTCTTAGAAACAGAACCAAAAGAAGATTACGGGCAGCGGCTGCCGAGGCTTTTCCGGCTTATGCTAAACCTTTTTTTGATTATGTATTAATCGGCAGATATTCTACGGCTAAAGCTGATTTTGGCAAAATGAAAGATGATATGAGAATAGCTTTGCAAAAAATTCATAAAGAATTTGAAAAACAAAATGAGGATGCACGTGATGAAAACGTTGCTGATTTGGCTGATTAGATTTTATCAAAAATTTTTATCTTTTTTATGCCCGGGGGTTTGCCGCTTTCGTCCGACGTGTTCGCAATATTTTATTGAGGCTTTGCAAATTCACGGATTGTTTAAGGGTTTTTATTTGGGAGTGCGTCGTTTGTTGCGTTGTCATCCATGGGGAGGATCTGGCTATGATCCGGTGCCACCGGCAAATAATTCCCATGATAAAGACAGATAAACACTTGCTTTGAATAATTTTTTATAATAAATAATTAAGCAAAACATATAAGTTGCTCAAGGAGTTTTTAATGAAAGAAGAAATGAAAGGGTTATATGCCGCCGTTGTGTTGTCTATTGCCGTGATATTTGTCACAAATTGGTTGTTTCCCAAAAAACAAGCACCCGTAGAAGAAACAAAGCAGGTAGAAATTGTTCAGGCCGAACAAACACCAACTGTTGCAAAGACAAAGAATAAAGAATCTTTCTTAGAAACCGATGAAGCCTTAAAAGCTGACCGCAGGGTTAAAATTGCCAATGAATCTTTGCGTGGCTCTTTGCGTTTGAAAGGGGCTCGTTTTGATGATTTGTATTTAACTAAATACAAACAAACTCTTGCTGCGGACAGTCCTGACGTGGAATTATTGGCCCCAGCAGGAACAAAATTGCCTTATTATGCAGAATTTGGCTGGATAAGTAATGATAAAAATTTGCATTTGCCAGATGCTAACACTGTTTGGGTACTAAAAGGCGGAGAACTCACCCCTCAGTCGCCGATTGTTTTGGAATGGAATAACGGTCAGGGATTAAAGTTTGTTCGTAAAATATCTCTTGATAACCATTATATGTTTAATATTGAGCAAATTGTTGAAAACAACAGCGGAAAAAACATAACCCTCTATCCTTATGGGTTGATTAATCGTGAACATGATGAAAAAACATCGACCTCAAGTATTGTCCATCAAGGAATGAGCGGAGTTTTAGATTCAACTTTGAAAGAAATTAAATTCTCAAGCCTGAAAGAGGATAAAAAAGAAGACTTTACCTCTACCGGAGGCTGGGCTGGTTTTTCAGATCATTATTGGTTTTCAGCCTTTATTTTGGACAACAATTCAGAGAGCCGAGTTAAATTTGCACAAACCGGAAAAAATACTTATCAGGCTGATTTTGTAGGGCAACCTATAACCATAAACGCAAACACAGTTGGAACTTTCAGCGGAAAATTTTTTGCCGGAGCCAAAGAAATTAAGCTCTTGGATGATTATGCCAAAAAATATAATATTGATAAATTTGATTTGGCGGTTGATTTTGGTTGGTATTACTTTTTAACCAAACCATTTTTCTATATTCTTGACTTCTTATTCCATTTTATAGGCAATATGGGGTGGGCTATTTTACTGTTTGCAGCTTTGTTACGTTTGGCAATGTTTCCTATTGCCAGCAAGTCTTACGAGAGCATGTCAAAAATGAAAAAAGTGCAACCTAAGATTCAAGATTTGCAAGAAAAATATAAAGATGACAGGCAAAAGCTGCAAATGGAAATGATGAATCTTTATCGTAAAGAAAAAATTAATCCGGCATCCGGTTGTTTGCCGATGTTAATTCAAATTCCGATCTTTTTCTCTTTATATAAGGTGTTAAACATATCTATTGAAATAAGACATGCCCCTTTTATAGGATGGATTAAAGATTTGTCGGCTCCCGATCCTTTGACAATATCGGTTTTGACTCATTTACCAATTCCTTCTTTCTTAGATATCGGAGTTTGGCCAATTGTAATGGGATTGACCATGTATATTCAACAAAAGCTCAATCCTAAACCTGCTAATAAAGACCAGGCGAGAATGTTTGCATTGATGCCCTTGATCTTTATGTTTATGCTGGGACACTTTGCTTCCGGATTGGTGATATATTGGACTTTGAGCAACATATTATCAATAATGCAACAACGCTTTATAATGAGAAAAATAGGGGTTGATTAATGACTTTTGATGGCAGAGATTTTTCTGAAGAAGAAATTACCCAAGCCAATGCTCTGTTTTGCAAAAGTTGTAATTTTGTTATTGGGGTGGCAAAGCTTGAGCAGCTACCGTTAACCGAAATGCCGGAAGTTGCTTTTGCAGGTCGATCAAATGTGGGAAAATCAAGCCTTATTAATGCTTTGACCAACAAAAAAAGTTTGGCTAAGACATCCAGCACTCCGGGCAGAACCCAGCAGCTCAATTATTTTTGCCTAAATGAGCAAATTCATTTGGTGGATTTGCCGGGATATGGTTTTGCCCAAGCCCCTGAAAATTTGGTTAAACAATGGCAAAAGTTGATTTTTGCTTATCTTCAGGGGAGAGTTAACCTAAAAAGGGTGTTCCTTTTGATTGATGCCAGACACGGAATAAAAAAAGTTGACTCAGAGATTATGGAAATGCTTGATAAAGCAGCGGTAACATATCAAATTGTTTTGACCAAGGCGGATAAAATAAGCCAAAAGGCTTTGCAAAAAGTTATTTCAGATACTCAAAAAGTTGCTGATAAACATGCGGCAGCTTATGCCAAAATCCTGGCTACAAGCTCGGAAAAAAATATCGGGATTGACTTATTGAGAGCTGAGATTGCCTCTTTAGCTTAAGCTTACTTCTTCCAAGACACATTCAAAATTGTGAGCCTGTGGGGAGCAAGCATAAGCTCCTATTTTTATTTCTGCCGGAATTAAAGAAAAAGAAAATAAGCGAATTTGCTTGAAAGTTTTTTCATCTAAAGAATAGAAGGCCGCAAAACTTGAACCTCTTCTAATTATGCGAAAAGAAATTACAGAAGGAATCTCCGATAAATCAACACAAGCCCAATCAGAATCTCCTGCTTTGGTAACTACGCTGCCTATTTGAGGATCTCGCAAATTGGTGCTTAAGAATCCTATTTTTGCCCAATTAAAGTTATCAATCCTAACCATAATTCCACACTGGTCAGAAGAAACAGGGGCATACAGGTGCCATTTGATTGTTAAATTAAAATCTCCATGTTTTTGAACATAAAAGAAGTGGCCGTCATCTTTGTGAAGATTATGAGCTTTGTTTTGCCAAAAATCGGTGTTTTGCTTGGTTTCGATTAACATCCCTTCTTCAATGAAGCGAACATTGGCCGGCTCATTATACCAACTAAAGTTTCTAAGGACGTCCAAAAGCATTAAAAGTTCCTTACCCTTTCATCCGGCATATTACGCAATGCGTTTTCCAAAGAAGCATCAGCCTTTTTGGGTGCAACAATTTTTAAGGTAATTATTTGATCACCTGCAGTGGTTTTGTTTTTCATCCCTTTACCTTTTAAGCGTAATTTTTCACCGCTGGAAGCATAAGGCGGAATATTTACAGCAACTTTACCGGTGATGGTTGGAATCGTTACTTTAGCCCCTAAAATTGCCTCTTTAACGGTTATCGGTAACTCCATTAAAATATTTGAACCTTCGGCTGAAAAATAAGGATGTTTGTCAACATTTAGAGTTATCAAAACATCTCCGGCAATACCACCGTTAGGACTTGGTTGGCCTAAACCTTTAAGACGTAAGGTTTGACCATCTGTTGTGCCGGCAGGTATCTTAACATTAATATTTTTGCCGTTAATGTTAACGGTTTTTTCATCGCCTCTGGCGGCTGATAAAAAGTCTATACGCATGGTATAGGCAATATCTTCTCCTTTGCGAGGGCGTCTGGCTGCTCCGCCGAATCCTCCTTGGAAACCTCCGCGGCTACCGGTGAATTGAGAAAAAATATCATTACCAAAGATTGAAGAAAAATCAAAATCTCCGCCTCCGCTGAAGCCACCACTCTGGAACGGATTGCCTTCATAAGTGCTGTAAGTACCGTAATTACCGCCCATACCGGCACCAAAGCCGGTGGGTTTGCCATCCGCATCTATTTCATTATTATCGTATTTTTTACGCTTCTCTTTATCACCCAGAATATCATACGCACAAGAAACTTCTTTAAACTTTTCAGCTGCATCCTTATTATCTTTGTTCAAATCAGGATGATATTTACGGGCAAGCTTACGATAAGCTGATTTTATTTCAGCCTCGCTGGCATCTTTATTTACGCCTAAAACATGATATAAATTTTTGCTCATTTTCTCAACTCTTTAAAAACTTTTATCCTATAATGCTATATAGGAATCATGCTTTGCCTTTGCAAGTTTTTCAGTTCAAAATTCGGAAACTTTTTGACAAGCAAACGTTGCCCTTCTGGAATTGTTGCGGTGCATGGTTATTTCATATAAAACAGCTTGTTTGCCACCGCGTTCCTGACAATACAAAGCAGCTACGGGGGCTATTTCTTCAACCCCTATATTTTTATATTCATAAGTGACATATAAAGGAGATTTGCTGATGACTATAGTATTTGCGGCAATACGGTTATAATCAGGCTCTTCCCAGATGGCTATATCTCTTTGATTTGAGCTACACGATGCCAAAAAAACACAAATTATAAATAAGTATTTTTTCATCAGTTTATCTCCTGGACAATGGCTTTTTTGGTTTTGATATTGCTTTTATCTTCTTGTTTAGGTTCTATTTTGCTTAAACCGTCAACAGATGATCCTTTTTGAAGGATAATCTGCCGGCGACGATCTATCATTCTTTCCCGAGCCTTTTCAAAATCATATTCCATTGTTTGTTCCTTTAAGCTATTTGATTTAGAGTAACATTTTTTCCTTAAACAATGATTAATCCAGCTCATTATATATTTGTTTGCCAGCATTTAACAAAATATCATAAACTCGCCGATTAGTAGAGTTTTTAGTGCGAGTATTTTGCAGTTTATTCAACATTTGTTGTAATTGTTGATTAAAACGGCGGTTTTCTCTTAAGTTTTCTATATTACTAAGATTTTCTTCATCATTGATTTTATAATTAACAACGGCTTTAAGCGTTGCCATGTATTTGGCATCATTTTGAGCTGCGTATTGAGCCTTAGCCGGGAAGACACAAAAGACTGATAAAACAAAAAGCACTGAAAAAAAACGCATCTTTTACCTCGCTTAAAAATTAACCTATTGTTTTCATTTTGATAAATAATATACTACAGGCATTAGAATCGATTGACTATGGATTTTTGAAAGTTATCAAACATGAAAAAAACTCTTTGGGCTTTATTGGACGACAGAATGGGCAGTGTCGGACAAGCTAAAGGTATTTTACAAGCTTTAGAAGGCAAAATGAACCTTGTTGAAAAAAATATTGTTTATAACAAGTGGGCAAAATTACCAAACTTTTTAAGAGGGACATCTCTATTGGGCGTTGATAAAAATAAAAGTTCTGCCCTTGATGACGGAGTTCCTGATATTGTCCTCTCAATAAGTCGTCGAACCTTACCCATAGCTAGAAATATTCGGAAAAAATCAAATAAAAAGACTAAAATTGTACAGTTGATGTACCCAGGGAAAACTGGTTTAAAAGACATTGAGTTGGTTATAGTATCTGAACATGATCGCAACAAATGTTCAAACGGAAATTTTTTCTATATAACAGGGTGTCCTCACAGGATGACGGAAAAACGCTTGGCGGAAGCTAAACAAAAATGGGAATCTGAATTTGCAAAACTTCCGAAACCTTTGACAACCTTAATTATCGGCGGAGCTATCAAAAGCAAATCTTTTTCTCTGGAAAACGCAAAGTCTTTAGGAGAAAATGTTGCCCAAATTATAAAAAATACAGGAGGCTCTATTTTAATTACCTCATCTAGGAGAACGGGGAAAGAAGCCGAGCAGGTTATCTTGAAAGAGCTTGATGATTTTCCCGTATATACTTATTTGTGGGGAGAGCAAAAAGAAAATCCTTTCTTAGGTTTTTTGGCTTGTGCCGGGAGAATTATTGTTACCGGTGATTCAGTTTCAATGTGTAGCGAAGCTTGCGGAACAGGAAAACAGGTTCTTATTTTTGAAGGAAAAGATTGGTTAACTCCAAAGCATTTGCGTTTTGTAAAATCCCTATATGACGGGAAATACGCAATACCTTTGGAGGATTTTTTTAATAATCCGACTTTTGTACCAAAGAAAAAATTATTACCAGCTCAAAGCGTTGCCGAACAAATCTTAAAAATCAGGTAAGAAGAAATCCTCTTCTTTTGGGGTTTCTTCTGCTGCAATGATTTCAGCCAGAGGATTGCCTTTTTTGGTGGCAACAACTTTTTGAAACATTCCGCCAAAAAACACACTTTTAAGCCAACTATATTTTGTTTTGTTTTTGGCATATGTGTCTATTTCTTTATCCCATAATTTTTCAACAAACGGATGCTTTAGGCGATTATACATGCGAACAAAATAACGCAGCGGATGCCAAAATACAGGTCGATGATAATCAATAAATACCACACTGCCTCCATCTTTTAACGCTTCAAGAGCATTATTAATAACCTTGCCTTTGGTTACGGGAGGTAATTCTTGTAAAAGCATAAAACAAATAACCACATCATATTTAATTGTGCTTTTAAATGTAGCCGCATCTTGCCTAAAAATTTTCATGGCCGGATAAATATCTCCATATTTTTCCTGATTACGAGATATTTGTAATGGGTTTATGTCTATAATATCATATTGTCCATAAGCACCTATGGCTTGAGCAACCAAATCCATTTCATTACCAAAGACCAGTCCCATTTGTAAAATCTTTTGATCCTTTTTAATGTTTTTTAATAAAGAAGACACCAAGGTATTATATTGGAAAAACGTACGTAAATTAGCTGAAAGTTTTGTATCCATAAACGTACTGCGTTCAAGATTATTATAAACGTCTCCATATAAAAAATCACTATAAGCCGGAAGACTTTCTTTTTCTGTTGATGATGTATTTTCATTACTCATTATTTTTTTCCCATGTAGTAAAAATTATTTTGACTTCTTTAATGCTGGTATTATAGCATTTTTTACTTAAAGATATCAACTTCGGTATTTTAGAATAACGATGACAGAGAATATTTTCTTCTATTTGACTGCAAATTTTAGAGAAATCACTCATGCCAAAAACTTGACTATTTGATTTCCAATTATGAAAAAACTGCCTATAATCTTCATTTTTAGCATCATTAATTTTTTTCCAATTATCTTCTGAAGAAATTAGAAATTCTTGCCATAATTTTTTCATTTTGGAAAAACCGAAAACTTTTTTATATTTTTCAATTTGCTTAATGTTTATGTTATTCATCTATCAATCCCAAATGTGTTGCGGCCATAACCGCTCCTGTACGATTATAAACGTTTAGAATTTTAAGAATTGCGGTAACATGCAATTTAACCGTTCCTTCCGTAAGGCCTAATTCATAAGCTATTTGTTTGTTTGACTTTCCTTTTGATATTAGCCTTAAAACATCTATTTGACGAGGGGATAAAATTTTTATTTTTTCTTGTACATCTTGTGAAGGCGGCATTCCCTCAACCTGTTTCAACAAATCAAATTCGTTTTGCTCGGTATCTTTTAACAGCTCAGGAGGAATATATACCCCTCCTGAGAGCACAAGATTAACGGCGCTTAAAATGACTGCATTGGAAGATGTCTTTGGAATGTATCCGGCAGCACCTATTTCTATGGTTTTTTGAACAATTTCTCGATCAAAAACTGCTGATAATATTATTATTGGGGTTTCCGGTAATTCATCATGAATTTTTTTTATGGCTTCAAGCCATTTGGCTCCAGGCATTGCTAAATCCGTAAGAATTAAATTAAAATCTTTTTCTTTTTCAATAATAGAAAAGACTTCTAAATAATCTTTTGCAGATATTAATTTTATGTTTGGATTATAATCATTGAGTATCATCTCAAGACCTTTTAGAAACAATTCATGGTCGTCAGCTATTAAAAACTTCATGATTAATCTCCTATCTTTTCGTTCCAATCACCAGCAATAGCTTGCCAAACTGATATTGCTGATACAACTGCCGTTTCTGCCCTTAAAATTCTTGGCCCTAAAGAAACTGGCTTAACAAATGTTTTGTTTCTAAGCTCGGAAGCTTCCTTATCCGAGAATCCTCCTTCCGGCCCGATTAAAACTGCTGCCGGATTATTTTTAAAAGCCGAAAAGCTTGCCACGCAAGGTGTTCCCAAACCTTTTTCATCCATAAAAAACAACACCCTATTATTATCCCAATTTTTAATAATATCTGCTAATTTTATTGCCTGAGATATCTGAGGAACATTTATTCTGCCACATTGTTCCGATGCTTCTACGGCCTGAGCTTCAAAACGGTCAACACGAACATTTGTATTTATGGTCCTATCCGTAATAACAGGAATTATATTTGAAATACCTAATTCTGTTGATTTTTCAATTATAAAGTCTGTTTGTTCTTTTTTAACCGGAGCAAAAAGAAGCCAAATATCTGCCTGTGATTGCTTAATCTTAGTTTGTTTAGTTACCGTGATTTGAGTTTGTTTTTTATGAACTATATCAATTATACAATCAAATTCACCATCTTGATTATTAAAACAACTAATTATTTCTCCTGTTTGCAACCTCATTACATTACATAAATAATGTGATGAATTCTCCGAAAGAATAATTTTGTTCCCATTACTAAGATGTTGTTTTACAAATAACCTAATCTTTTTTTTGGAATTATTACTCATTAGTTGACCTTAACTCTGATAATACGACTTTGAATAACCTTTTGGTTGTTATATTGTTTACAAATATTATCTAAAAAGATTTTTGATACTCCGTAACCGACAGATGTAAATTCTATTATTCTTTTATTTGTTTCTTTTGTGCTGCTTTTAGCTATAATAATTTTTTCATCATTATCAATGTTCCAAAAGCACCCTTGTTCTTCGGGAAGGACAACGAAAAAACTATAACCCTTAGACATTTTTATATTTTTAGTCGTTGTTTTAAATAAATTTATGTATAGTTTTTGTTGTTTTTTATTTAAGAGTTTGTTTCCTATTTCTTCATAATTTATGGAATCGTCATAGAATAATTCTTTATCCGACTCATTTGTAGATTCTTTATTTTCTGACGAAGAAGTGCCTCGGTAAATATTATTAAAAGACATTGCTTCTTTTGCCTCTTGAGCAACAAACGCAAAGGAATTATCTAAATAAAACAGTGAAAAAATAAAAATTACTAAATTTATGAAATTCTTTATCATTTGTTTCCTTATAATATTTACAATATCTTTGGCATAAAATACAAATTTGCTTTCTTATATTTATTTTATAGATTATTTTACAGGATATAAAGTAAAATTTTTGTTACAACCGTAGATTTTCTTGGATTTAAAAATGATTATAACCATTGATGGTCCGGCAGCTGCCGGAAAAGGGACTCTGGCTGGAAAATTGGCTGAAAAATACAAGTTAGCATATTTTGATACCGGAATGGTTTATCGAGCTGTTGGCTTAGAAATGGTTTTGGATAATAAAAACATAAATGATGAATCTCTTGCTGAAGAATACGCTTCAAAGCTTACTTTCCCTAAAATGATGAAATTGTCTAAGAATCCTGATTTTAGAAGTAATGTAGGAGGTCAAGCTGCATCTGTTGTTTCTGCTCATCCAAAAGTCAGAGCAACTTTATTAAAAATGCAACAAGACTTTGCTAAGAATCCTGTCTTTGCTGATGGCAATTCTGCTAGAGGAGCTATTTATGATGGTAGAGATACCGGCACGGTGGTTTGTCCTAATGCTGATATTAAGTTTTTTATTACAGCTTCTCCAGAAGTTAGAGCTATGCGGCGTTTTAGGGAATTTGAGGCTAAAGGCATGCAAACAACTTTCGAGGCGGTTTTAGAAGACATGCGAATCCGTGATGAAAGAGACAGCAAAAGAGCTACAGCACCTATGAAACCTGCTGATGATGCCATAATTTTTGATACATCAGACTTAAATATTGATGAAGTTTTTCAAAAAGCTTGTAAAATTATTGATTCAAAATAAAAAAATCTTGAAAAATAAATATTTGCGTGTATAAATTGAAACACTCTAAAGCTACATGGTGCGATGTAGCTATTGGTTTTATTGGTTTAATCTCGCACAAGTCCGCTCTTAAATTATTTTTTAGAGCCGGCATTTTGAATATGATTTTATATATGACTAGTGAAATTCAAATCCCTGAAATGACTGAAAATTTTGAAGCCCTGTTAAATGAACAGTTTGGTGATAATGGTATTACCGGCTCAGTTGTTAAAGGAACAATTATCAAATTAACCCCTGACTTTGCAATTGTTGATGTTGGCCTAAAATCTGAAGGGCGTATTCCTTTGCGCGAATTTGGTCAAAAGCCTGAACTCAAAGTCGGAGATGTGGTTGAAGTTTATGTTGACCGTTATGAAGACAAAGATGGAAACATTGTTTTATCTCGCGAAAAAGCTCGTCGTGAAGAAGCTTGGCAAGATTTGGAAAAATGCCTCAATTCAGGCGAAAGAGTTAACGGTGTTATCTTTGGCCGGGTTAAAGGTGGATTTACCGTTGACCTTAACGGTGCAATTGCTTTCTTACCCGGTTCTCAGATTGATATTCGCCCGATCCGTGATATTACTCCGTTAATGGGGATTACTCAACCATTCCAAATTTTGAAAATGGATAAAGTTAGAGGCAATATTGTTGTTTCTCGCCGTGTAGTTCTGGAAGAAACTCGTGCTGAGGCTCGTGCTGAATTGATTGACACCTTGAAAGAAGGTTCTATCCTTGAAGGTGTGGTTAAAAATATTACCGATTATGGTGCATTTATTGACTTGGGTGGTGTTGACGGTTTGTTACACGTTACCGATATTTCTTGGAAACGTATTAATCATCCGGCTGAAGTTTTGTCTGTTGGTCAAACCGTTAAAGTTCAAGTTATTAAATTCAATGAAGATAACCAAAGAATTTCTTTGGGCATGAAACAACTTGAAGATGACCCATGGCAAAATGTTGCCGATAAATATAAAGTAGGCGAAATTTATACCGGTAAAGTAACAAATATTACCGATTATGGTGCTTTCGTTGAGTTAGAAGACGGAATTGAAGGTTTGGTTCATGTTTCTGAAATGAGCTGGACCCGCAAAAACGTTCATCCGGGTAAAATCGTTTCTACTTCACAAGAAGTTGAAGTTAAAGTTCTGGAAGTTGATGCTGACAAACGTCGTATCAGCCTTGGAATTAAACAATGCACTCCAAATCCGTGGGCTGCTTATATTGAGGAGCATCCGCTCGGATCTGTTATTGAAGGTAAAATCAAAAACATTACCGAGTTTGGTTTGTTTATCGGTTTGTCCGATGAAATTGACGGTATGATTCACTTGTCTGATATCTCTTGGGATAAAGCCGGTGAAGAAGCCGTTAAAGACTATACCAAAGGACAAGATATCCAAGCTAAGATTATTGATGTTGATGTTGAAAAAGAACGCATCAGCTTAGGTATCAAACAATTAACCGAAAACACAACAGGTGCTGCTTTGGAAGCTTTGAAGAAAGGTGACGTGGTTAAGGCTGTTGTTACCGGAATCGAAGACAAAGCTGTTAACGTTGAAGTAAATGGTATTGCTGCTTCCATTAAAAAAGCTGACTTGTCAAAAGATAAAGCCGGACAAAATCCTGAAAATTATAAAGAAGGAGATGTCTTAGAAGCTAAGGTTACTTCTGTTGATAAGAAAAACAACAAACTTGGTTTGTCAGTTAAAGCTTTGGAAATTGAAGAAGAAAAGAAAGCTTTGGAGGAATATTCTCCTGCAGCCGAAAACAGTAACTCTGCTCTCGGTGATGCTTTAGGTGAAGCTTTGAAAAAGAACGCTTAAAGGATCATAGCTTAAGCTTTAAAAAACTCCCGTTTTTTCAAACGGGAGTTTTTTGACCAATATTGACAAATAAGTGTTGAATAAACTCCTTTTATATAATATAAAATAGTTTATAAATAAATTTTTATGTCAAACTTATGTAAAATGTTATAATTATGAAAACATCAAAAGAATGTTATAATGAGCTTAAAAAAGCTTTGAGTCTTTTGGACTTGAATCTTGCTGATTCATTATTGTTAGAAGAGATTAGCTTTGCCTGCAAAGAATTTCTTGCCTATAAACTATTACCTAAAGAGGATGAAAAATTTTGGAAAGGATTGCAAAAAGAAGTAAAGAAAATATTATCTAATAGAGATAATAATTTTGTTGAGATAAAAGCATCAAGCATAGCTGAATTGATAGAAAGAATCGCACCAATTTTCGGAGCAGAAAATACGGCAAAAATAATTTGCTCTTTTAAAGATTGGGGTGTTTTCAGTGATGATGATTTGTTTACAATAAGCAATTTTTATAAGTATATTAATGACGAAAAAGTCGCAGATGAGCTTTTTTCTTTGCTTTGCAAAGAACGATGCAGAAGAGACCCCTCTCTTAATTAATATGCTAAAAAAGGTCCGCTTTGTTAAAAGCGGACCTTTTATTTTTTATAAATCATTATCTTACAAAGATTTGAACTTCTGAAGTTTCAACACTGCCACTGGTACGGGCAGAAAGATTTATCTTGTCTGCTCCAACTCCCATATCAATCATTTCTTGAAAGATTTGAGTAGCATTATTTTTTGCAATTGCCGGACTTCCTTTTGCTGAGCTTACCGCTACAACGTCAAAAATCACTCCCGGCTTTTTAGAAACGGCACTGCTGACAGCCTGCCTTAAACCTTCTTTATAGTTAACTCCAGGTTTGTTGAATTTGGCAACAAACAATGGTTTTCCAGATACTCCTGTTTGCATACCAAATCTTGATTGGCTATCAACTCCTACCAAGGGAACGTTGTTAACACCATAACTACCTGTTTTAATAGCTTCGCTTAAGCCAACAATATTTTCTTTAGCTGTTTCAATATATTGTTGTTGACGTAAAATATCACTATTGATTTCGCCCAACAAACTATTCATCAAAATTGATGTTTGGTTTGCTTCATTTTCCAAAATGCGTAATTGGCGGTGATCTTCATCAACTGCACCAGAAATAGCATAAGCAGCACGAATAGAATCCACCAAATAATCTGTATTGGCAGCATCTGAAGATACTTTAGCGGCCAATTGGCTTAATGTATTGGCGTTTGCATTCATGACTTGAATATTGTTTTGAGCATTTTGCAGCATGCCAAACATTTGAGGGTTGCCAGGTGTCGTACCTACTTGCAACTTAGCTTCAATCATTCCAATAACTTTATGATACTGCAATGCATTGTTAATTACAGATGCTCTAATCTGTTGTAATTGTGTGTTATTATTGCTGATTGATGTTTGCAATTGTGACAATTCATTTCTGAAAGTAACAACTTTTTGACCAACCAAAGTTCCGGTTGCACTACCTTCTTTGATTTCCACCGGTTCAAAATTGGTAGAACCTAAAGCGGGAACAGCTCCTTCAGGAACATTTTCCTGAACGGCCATATCTTCTTGTGCATCTGTGCCAAATAAAGAAGGGAATAAAGCATCTGAAGAATACGTGCATCCACTGGCAGCAAAAATTGCCAAGCTGGATAAAAACATTTTTACTGTTATTTTGGTCATGAATAAAACACCTTAAAAAAAATACATACAATTGTTTTTTACACCTTTATGTTTTTTTGTAAAGGAATTTTTATAAAAAACAAGCCTGAAGTTACGATTATACGTCTATATTTTTATGTTCGTTTTCAATTTATTATAAAATAGCTTAAAATTCTTTTAAATTATTTTAAATTTTTTCTTGCAAATAAAATTTAAAAGCTGTAATAAGGCTATACGTCTTTTTAGTGATGCACTCGTAGCTCAATTGGATAGAGCATCTGACTACGGATCAGAAGGTTGTGAGTTCGAATCCCGCCGAGTGCGCCATCTTTATCAAAACCGCCTGATTTTTGGCGGATTTTTTTTGCTCCACGGCGGTATTCGAACCAAGGTTCGTTCTGGCTCATAAGTGTTTTATAAAAACACTAACTCGCTGCGGTCTCTCCTTTTGTAACTTTTATCAACCTTTTTTACAAAAGCTTGATAATCTAACAAAATTTCGCCTTTCGGCAAAAAACAACCGGAGCAACGGTTGTTTTTTATACTCAAGCCCGCCGAGTGCGCCATCTTTATCAAAACCGCCTGATTTTTGGCGGATTTTTTTTGCTCCACGGCGGTATTCGAACCAAGGTTCGTTCTGAAAATATTATGATTTTTTAAAAGATTTAAATTTGGCTAAATCCTTTGCAACCGTAAAAATATGACTGGCAATGTCTCGATTGGGAATTTTGTAAAAACTACTGACAAGAGTTATTGTCTCTTTTTTATATAGGATTTTCTCTTTAGAACTTTCTTCAACATCATAAAAGAAAAAATCTATCGGCACACCTAAAGCTCTACTAATATCCCACAAGCGACTGGCACTAATTCGATTTTTCCCTTGTTCATATTTCTGGAGTTGTTGGAAAGATATTCCAAGTTTATCGGCAAGTTTTTTTTGATCCCATCCTAGCAAATTTCTACGCATGAGTATCCTTTGACCGACAAAGAAGTCTATGTCATTTGCTTTTCTTAAGTTTTTTTCTTGAAAATCTGTTTTTTTACTGTCTTTATCTTTCATTTTTTACAAACCAATTTGATGACTGTTTCTACCATTATACATAATAGCTAAAAACAATCAACCAAAACCTGTTTATAAAATGATCATTCGTGCCAGTATTCTTCCACCCATGGCGTCTTTCGAACGGTTTTGTACCATTTTTTATACCACGGTTCTTTTCTGGGCCATCTTCCTTCAACAGCTTCTTTGGGATGAACTTGTCCGTGAAAGACCAAAAGTTTGGTCCCTTTAGGCGGGCGTTTTGGCATAAGCAACCATCTCAAATATTTATTGGGCATGCATTGAATAGGAAAGCTACATGTCCACTCTGCTGGCCACCAAGTAGGTTTACCATACTTTTCACAAATTTTTGCCGATAAATATTGTTGGGAAGATGTGCCATATTTTTTGATGATATCTTCTAAATTTTCTTCCATATATTCATAAACATAATTCAACGGACCAACCTTAGCTCTGAATACAGAAGAATTACCAACATTTTTATCACCTTTACGCCAATCTTTTATAATAATAAAATCCTCTTCGGGCATATAATCAAAAAAACAATCTATATCGTCAACAACAGCGACATCTAAATCCATAAATAAGAATTTATCTCCTTCTTTAAAACCTTCCAAATCCGAGCGAAATAATGTTTGTTTTGGGTATGGAGCTCCGTTAGATTTGGCTATACTTTTAAACTCGGGCAAATCGTAAGCTATAATACCTTTATCGAGGCCTCTTTTATCATCGGTATAGCAGATAAACCTAAATGGACGATTGATATGTTTAGAAACATTGCGGTAAAGAACATTTACATATTCAGGACCAAAATAATTACCCCATTTCATGCAAACAATATTGGCAGTTTCAGTCATAGAAAAATTCCTTTATGATTAATATAAAATAAAGTTATTGCAGCAATCTATTATTGGCAATAAATATTTTTATATCTTGTGTAGATTTTGGCTCTAAGCAACAAACAAATCTTTTATTTTATCAAAGAAACCTTTAGCCTCCGGTTGACAAGAATTATCCTGGCTGATGGATCTAAATTCTTCCAACAGCTCTTTTTGTCTTGCAGAAAGGTTAACCGGGGTTTCCACTCTTAATTTTACAAATAAATCGCCTCTGCCCTTAGATCGCATCATGGTCATTCCTTGCGATTTGACCCTTACAACTTGCTCATTTTGGGAGCCAGGTGTTATGTTTAATTCTATTTTTTCTCCGTCAATTGAAGGAATTTCAATTTTTCCTCCCAATGCGGCACAACACATTGATATCGGAATCTGAGTATAAAGATTGGCTCCGTCTCGGCTATATAATTTATGTTCTTTTATGCTGATAAAAATGTACAAGTCTCCATCTTTACCGCCTCTGGTTCCAGCTTCTCCTCCGCCTGGAACACGCATTTGAGTGTTATCTTCTATACCTGCCGGAATCTTAACTTTTATTGTCTTTTCTTCACGAATGGCTCCTGCCCCTTTACAATCAGGACAAGCATCTTTAACCATTCTACCGCTGCCTTGACAATGAGGACAAGCTTGTTCAACAACCAAAAAACTTTTTTGTAATCTAACCTTGCCGCTTCCATTGCAGTGTGGACATATAGGAGCCTCTTTACCATCTTTAGTGCCGTGTCCGTGGCAGGTTTCACAAGTTTTGCTTGAAGGTATTTTTATTTCTTTTTCTACTCCTGAAAAAGCTTCTTCAAGAGTTATTTCCATATTATAACGGACATCAGATCCCGGACGTGCGTAAGTACGGTTGCTACCTCGTCCTCCCCCCATAAACTCTGAGAAAATATCAGAAAAGATATCAGAAAAGCCACCTGTACCAAAATTAAATTCAAATCCGCCAAACGGATTGCCTCCGCCCATGCCTCCATTAGCAAAAGCCTGGTGTCCATAGCGATCATAGGCTGCTCGTTTTTGGTCGTCTTTTAAGACTTCATAGGCCTCATTAATTTCTTTAAATTTGGTTTCAGCTTCTTTGTTTCCAGGGTTACGGTCTGGATGATATTGCATGGCCAAACGATGAAAAGATTTTTTTATTTCATAGCCGCTGGCTGTTTTGGAAACTTCCAATATTTCGTAATAGTCTTTCTCTGTCATTTTATTTATGCTTTTATTATTTGAACTTACTTTGTATTTAGTTTTTTTTGTTTTAAAAAGCAAGTAATTTGCTAATTTTTTGGTAAAATAAAGCCCCGCTTTTTATAACGGGGCTTTATTTTTAACTATAACAGATTATTTAACTTCTTCAAAATCTGCATCGACAACTTTTTCATCGCCGTTTTGACCTGAAGATGATGCTCCTGTATCAGCTCCGGCTTGAGCTCCGGCCGCAGATGCATCTGCCTGTTGAGACTTATACATAGCTTCACCAAGTTTCATTGAGGCTTGCATTAAGCTTTCGGTCTTTTCCTTAATAACGCTCAAATCATCAGCCTCTAAAGCTGTTTTTAAGGCTTTGATTTCATTTTCAATAGCTTCTTTTTCAGCTGATGAAATCTTGTCACCATGTTCCTTTAGAGTCTTTTCTGTTGAGTGTACCAAAGATTCACCTTGGTTTTTGGCTTCAACAAGCTCTTTTTTCTTCTTGTCGGCTTCAGCATTGGCTTCAGCATCTTTTACCATCTTTTCAATATCGGCATCTGACAAACCACCGCTGGCTTGAATACGAATAGCCTGCTCTTTGTTGGTGGCTTTATCTTTAGCCGAAACGTTTACAATACCGTTAGCATCAATATCAAAAGTAACCTCAATTTGCGGCATACCACGTGGTGCAGGCGGAATACCTACCAAGTCAAATTGGCCAAGCAATTTGTTATCGGCAGCCATCTCACGTTCACCTTGGAATACACGAATTGTAACAGCGGTTTGTCCGTCTTCTGCAGTTGAGAAAACTTGAGATTTACGGGTAGGAATAGTGGTGTTTCTATCAATCAAACGAGTGAACACACCACCCAAAGTCTCAATACCTAAGGACAACGGAGTAACATCCAAAAGCAATACATCTTTTACATCACCCATTAAAACACCGCCTTGAATTGCTGCACCGACGGCAACTACTTCATCCGGGTTTACACCTTTATGGGGTTCTTTGCCAAAGATCTCTTTTACTTTTTCTTGTACCTTAGGCATACGAGTCATACCACCGACCAAGATAACTTCACTGATATCTGACGGCGTTACACCAGCATCTGCCATTGCCTTTTTGCAAGGTTCTACCGTTTTATCAATCAAATCTTCAACCAAGGACTCTAATTTTGCACGAGTTAATTTAATATTTAAGTGTTTAGGTCCGGTCTGATCTGCTGTAATAAACGGCAGGTTAACCTCTGTTTGGGTTGTTGAAGATAATTCAATCTTAGCTTTTTCAGCAGCTTCTTTCAAACGCTGCAAAGCCAGACGATCATTCTTTAAATCAATTCCGCTTTCTTTTTTGAATTCGTCTGTCAAGTATGTAACAATACGCTGGTCAAAATCCTCACCGCCTAAGAAAGTATCACCATTGGTTGATTTTACTTCAAAAACGCCGTCTCCGATTTCCAAAATAGATATATCAAATGTACCACCACCAAGGTCATACACAGCTATCGTTCCGTTGGCTTTTTTATCCATACCATAAGCAAGAGCAGCAGCTGTCGGCTCGTTGATGATACGCAATACATCAAGTCCAGCAATTTTACCGGCATCTTTAGTTGCCTGACGTTGAGAATCGTTAAAATACGCAGGAACCGTAATTACCGCTTTTTCAATTTTTTCGCCTAAATAGCTTTCTGCATATTCTTTAATTTTTTGCAAAACAATGGCTGAAATTTGTGAAGGAGCATATTTTTGTCCCCTAACCTCAACCCAAGCATCTCCGTTGTCGCCCTCAATAATCTTGAATGGAACCAAGCTTTTATCTTTGGCTACCTCAGGAGAATCAAAACGACGACCAATTAAACGTTTAATGGCAAACAATGTATTTTCTGGATTGGTAACAGCCTGACGTTTAGCCGGAAATCCTACCAAACGCTCTGTATCAGTAAAGGCTACCATGGACGGAGTTGTTCTGGCACCTTCACTGTTTTCCAATACTTTGGCTTCTCCGCCTTCCATAATGGCAAAGCAGGAGTTTGTTGTACCGAGGTCAATACCTAATACTTTATTACTCATAATCTTCTTCCTTTGTTATAAAAAACACTCTTAAAAAACATATCTTGCTAATTGCTTATATAGGAACGAAAAATCCCTGATGCAAGTCTTGGCAAATTTTTTTTGAATTTTTTTGATTTTTTTTGTTTTTATTTAGAAAAAGATTCCAAATAACGGCAGATTTCAACATTTTCTACTCCTTCATCAATTCCTGATAGCGGAGTTGTTCCATCGCGAACCATTGAAATAAAGTCTTGTTGTTCAGCAAGAAGAGAATTGCCTCCCTCACATAATATTTCTCCATCTTTAATTAGACGGCGATCCAAAAAATCTATTTGATAAATGTGATTATCTTTATCAATAATCCTCATCCTGCGTTCTACCAGACAATCTGCCCTTAAAGCTTCAAACCTGACGGCACTGTTGTCGGATAAAAACATTTCAACAACGGCATGTTCATCCCAACGACATTTATCATCTTTGGTTACAGAAAGTTTCTTGATATCAGCCCCATTTAATGAATTTAAAATTGCTATATCATGAATCATCAATTCTGAAATAATATGGGTTTGTTTGATACCGGGATTATTTGACGAACGATAAGCTGAAATTGTTCTTATGGGAGCAGATAATTCTTCTTTTAGCTTGATTACTGCCGGATTATAATTTTCAGTATGCCCTACAAGTATCGGAACTTGTTTTTCTTTTGCTAATGCACGTAACTCATAACACTCTTCTTCTGTTGAGGCTAAGGGTTTTTCTATTAACAAAGGAATCTTCCTATTAATCAGAGCCTTAGCAATTTCATAATGGTTTTCTGCAGGAGTGGAAATAATGGCAGCATCAACTCTGCGACGGTTGATATCTGTTAGTTTTTCAAAATACGGAACTCCTAACTTTTTACTGCTTTCAGCTGATGATTTAAGTGTTGAGTTGAGAATACCTGCAATTTTTACTTCATCGGCAAAGTTTTCTTGAAGGCAGCGTAAATGCTTTTGTCCCATATTTTTACAACCGATAATGGCTATGCGAATTCTTTTCATTTTACGCCCCAAAGTCTAAAACTAAAAGCTTCCCTTACTACTTATTTCATAGCCGGTATTGCCATCTACCACTGAATTGGCAAAAGCAAAGTCTGTTGAGTTAACAGAATAAATCCTATATAAGGTTTCTCCTTGTTCTACTTTGTCACCGACTTTTTTAAATAAATCCAGACCGGCTCCCGGGTATTGTGAAGCTCCGGCAAGGACACCTATTTTGTTAATTCTTTCGTTGTTAATGCTTTCAACAACACCGCTTTGGGTTGCGACAATATCTCTGGTTAAATTACCCAGTTGCGGTTGAGGAGCTTTACCTTGGGCATAAATTATCTTATTCATGGCCTCCAGAGCCCTGCCTGAATTTAATATTTCACGAGCGGCAAAATAACCCTGTCCTCCTCGTAATTGCGGATCAAATTCTAGAATATGGCCTGCCAAATATAGAGATTTTTCTCTTAAGTCTTCAGGAGCATCTTCTTTATTGCGAAGAACTTTCATAACATCTCGTGCCTCCAATACTGCTCCGATACCATTACCAATAGGTTCCCTGCCATCTGTAATATGAACATCAACTCCTAGTGAGAGCATATCTCCTATATATTCCAGAAGTTTTCTAATTCTCATTGCCTCGGTAGTGGTTTTTACACGTGCACTGGGGCCTGCCGGAATATCTATAACCAAATGAGTGATCCCGGCAGCAAGTTTAATTGCTAAAATTGAGGCGGCCAAATGCTGTAATTGTGTTAGGCCTATACTTCTTTCAACTTCAGAGATAATTTTATTGGCTGTGGCTATCGGTAGAGAATTATAATCAACTATGGCACCACGATTTTCTTTTATAAGTTTTTTGAGCTTGGTTTCATCAATATCAACGTTAGCCAATACAGAAAAAGTATCGGCAACACCAGCACAAGAAGTCAGAGAACGGGAGGCCGTCTTGGGCATCGGCAAACCATAAGCCGCAACTATAGCTGTAATGATTATATCTGTTTTATTTCCTGGAACACCCCCAAAACAATGATGATCAACAACTATTTCCTCATTATCCCATCTTATAACATCTTCTCCAACCATCGCCTCGGTTAACGCCAAAACCTCAGATGTGGTCATGAAAGATCCAGAGGCTACCAAAAACGACGTTATGTCCATGTTTGAATAGCGTCTGGCGCTTATGTCTCCTATTATGGCATCATATTCTGAAGAAGTTAAAATATTGCCGGCAATTTTTCTTTTTACTGATATCAAGCTTGGAGCTTGAGGAGCTATGGATATGGAAATGTTTGCACCTTCAGGTAAATTTATCTGTTTAAAAGCTTCTGTATTAAGACCTAGTTCATCTGGTTTTAACAATGACGAATCGCTAACAATCTGTAAAAAAGCATATACCGGTTTTACTCCGCCATGAATTTCAACTTTGGTTAATGTCATAACGTTATCAATGTGATATGCTGTGCAGTCTTTATGTATATAGGCTAAGTTTTCATTAAAAGAACTTACTGCAAAATGTTTAAGTTTAAGCATTTCTTCCCTTATTTTATGGTTATAAAAGCTAATAATATATTATTATAACAATGGTTGTTTAATATTGGTTAACTTCTGGAATCAAAGTTAATTCTTGGATCTATTATTGAGTAAGTTATGTCAGATATCAACTTTAATATTAGCCCTAAAAGAGCAAATATATACATGGTGCCAAAAATTACCGGATAATCTCTGGTCATAATGGCTTCATAACCCAGCAAGCCCAGTCCATTAAGTGAAAAGATAACTTCTATAAGCAATGATCCAGTAAAAAGCATTTTTATCAATAATGTCGGAAAGCCTGCAATTACTATCAACATAGCATTGCGGAAAACATGTCCGTATAATATTTGATTTTCGGTTAAACCTTTGGATTTAGCCGTTAAAACATATTGTTTATTAATCTCGTCCAAAAAAGAGTTTTTTGTTAGCATGGTTAAGCTTGCAAAGCCTCCTATAACCATTGCAAAAACCGGCAGAGTTATATGCCAAAAATAATCCAAAACTTTGCCGCTCCAAGATAAACTGTCCCAATTATCTGAAGTTAACCCATGTAAAGGAAACCATTGCAAATATGTACCGCCGGCAAAAAACACTATTAAGAACACCGCAAACAAGAATACAGGGATTGCCGAACCTAAGATAACCAAAAAAGACGTCCAGACATCAAAAGAAGAACCGTCGCGAACGGCCTTTTTTATACCTAATGGAATCGATATAAGATAGATTATAAGAGTTGACCAAAGGCCTAAAGAAATTGAAACCGGCATACGTTCCAAAATTAAATTCCCTACCGTTTTGTCCTGATAAAAGCTCTTTCCAAAATCAAAACGAGCATAATCAGATATCATCTTAAAAAATCTGACATACGCCGGTTTGTCAAACCCAAATTGTTTTTCCAGTTCTGCTATCAATTCAGGAGGAACTCCTTGAGCTCCTTGGTATTTTGAAGTTGAAGGAGAAGAGCTGTTCAGTTGAGCCGTACCTGAAAATTGACTTTTAGAATCAACATTCATGCCTTGATATTTAGCCAAAGTGTGTTCGATGGGGCCTCCCGGAGCAAATTGAATTATAATAAAATTGAGAGTCAGGATCCCCAACAACGTAACCGGTATCAACAAAAGTCTTTTTAGGATATATGTTCTCATTTTTGAGCTCCTTCTGACCACCAGATAAAGGGGTTGAATCCGGCTTTTACACTCGTTTCAGGATGTTTAAATTTTTTCCAATAGGCAACTCTGTCATGCGGAGAATACCATTGCGGAATCATGTAATGTTCATTAAGTAAAACTCGATCAAGTGCTCTTACGTAAGCCTGATATGTTTCTTTATCATGAGCTTCAACCAGACCTTTTATCAAATCATCGACAACCGGATTGGCAATTCCCATCATATTATAGCTGCCATGAATGTTGGCTGAACGAGAACCCCACATCTCAAACTGTTCATTACCTGGCATTGAGCTTATGCGAAAAGATAAAATTGCCATTTCAAAATCAAATGTATCAAGACGATTTTTAAATACATTTACCTCCAGATTGCGGAAAGTCATTTTGATACCAATTTTTCTTAAGTTTTCAATAAACGGCAGCATGACTCTGGTGAAAGTGGAGCCATTGGCTGAATTACTTAAAACCTCTATTTCCAATGGCTCTCCGGTTGATAAATTGGTCATTTTGCCATCAACAAAATCATAGCCGGCGGCTTTAAGCAGTTCAACAGCTTTTTTCAGATTTTTCCTGCTTTCCATATAATCTTTATGAGACGGTAATTGGGGAGCCTTATTAAAGACTTGTGGAGGCAACTGCTCTTTATATTTATTTAAAATTTGCAATTCTTTGCCTTGCGGCAAACCAGTCGCTTCCATTTCTGTATTACTGAAATAGCTGTAAATTCTTTGGTATTGATTGTAAAACAGTTTATCATTGGCCCAATTGAAATCAAACGCTAAGCCTATAGCCTCACGAACCCTGCGATCACTGAACTTGTTCAATCTGGTATTAAAGCCAAAATATTGTAGTGTAGCAGGGCGATTATGTGGGATTTCTTCTTTTATTATTCTACCTTGTTTGACGATATCGTTGTCATAACCACTAACCCAAATTTTGGCAATATATTCTTCTCTTATATCTATACTACCGGCAAACAGAGCCTGTAGGGTAACCGTAGTATCTTGATAGTAATCATATCTGATTTCATCAAAATTAAAAAAACCTTTACGGCTTGGCAAGTCTTTAGCCCAGTAATCAGGATTGCGGCGTAAAACCGTATATTTACCAGGAGAAAACTTATCAACTTTATAAGGCCCACTTCCCAAAGGAATTCTTAGGCTTGGAGTAGAAAAATCTTTGCCATTCCAATCTTTGGCCGAATAAATTTTAAATTGTGACAAAATTAGAGGAAGTTCCTTATTTTTGCTGTCTTTTTTGAACCAAAATCTGACGTGACGGTTATTGACTTTTTCAACTCTTTCAACATCGGCGTAATAAACCTTATATAAAGGAGCTCCTTTATTTATCAAAGCATTAAAGCTAAAAATGACATCATCGGCGGTTATTGGGGTGCCGTCGCTAAATTTGGCTCGCTCATCTAGAAGGAATCCGACAAATGAATTATCTTTTGGCAATTCAAATTGCTTGGCAACCAATGGATAAACCGTTGCGACGTCATCAACCGGAGAAACTCCTAAACTATCAAGCGTTAGCTCTGCAACCTCAGGAGCGGCTATTCCTTTAAAAATAAAAGGGTTAAAGTTATCATAGCCACCATATGCAGGCATGACTATCCGACCGCCCTTGGGAGCATCTGGGTTTACATAATTAAAATTTTTAAATCCTGAATCATATTCGGGTTTGCCATACAGTGCCAAAGAATCGCTCAAGCTGATTTCTGCCGCTTGTATAGGGAAAGAGATAATAAGAATTAAAAAGGTTAAAAACTTTTTCATTTGTTGTAATTCTGCTCATCCACCCAGCCACCAAAAGGATAAGCCAAGTTCTCTTCATTCATTGCAGGGGATTTTTCTTCTGTTTCCTTTGGCTCTTCTTGGTTTCCCTTTTCAGTAATCGGAAAATTTTCCCATTCTTTTTTGAGAGAATCCAGAGTTTTTTGTGTATCACTTATTTCTTCAGGTTCAACAATCGGCGATGCAATTTTTGTTTCTTGTTCATCTTTTAGAAAGACAGTTTCTTCGTGATTAAATTCTGCCGGAGGAGAAATTTCAAAATGCGGTTCTTCAACAACGTCTTGTTTTTCCGAATTCAACAAAGGTTCAGAAGAGCTTTCAAAATCATCGTTATTGTCTCCAAAGCTTCTTTCAAGAGCTATTGAGAAAGGATCTCTGTTTATAGGAGCTTCAGGTTCTTCTTTTTTGCGTTTCCACTCCTTAAAACGATCAAAAATATTTTTTTGTGGTTCTGTTATTGGTTTAGGCTCAGGTCTTTGCGGAGCAGGACGAGGTGCAGGACGAGGCTGAGGGGTTGGCTTTACTTCAGGTTCAGAACGAACAAAAGTTGCTTTACTTTCTCGATTGCGGCGAACTTCCTCGGCAACCGGAGAAAGGATAGAAAAGACTTTACCCATAACTCCGGTTTCTATCATATTCAAAAAGACTTTATCTTGATCATGTTTCTCAAGCATTTTAACAACAGCTAAATAACGAGCACAAAACTCCATTATGGTTCCCCCGACAACACTGTCGCGGATTGAGCGTTCATAAATACGCATCTGAAAATTAGGCTGGGTATTATTAACCTCAATAATAACCTTGCCGAAAGACCACTTGCCGCCGTTTTGAACTTTGCTCCATAAATTTTCTATTTGTTCTCCGGATGCAAGTTTGCAACCGCGAATAATCTCTGACAAAAGCTCATTCATATCGGCAATCAGCAAATCAAAGCGATTTAAGACAAAGCCGTCTTTTACCTGCTGTTCGGTTTCAATCATAACTCTGGCAAGAAGATCAGAATAATCTTGGTTTTTCTTCATTTGTTGAAAAAGCTTTTGCATTTGTATACCAAAGTTACGGTTGCTTAGGTATTGGTTAATGAAGGCAAAAACCATCCACATCAAAAATATAGGCAAACAAACCAACAACGTATAAAGCAAAACGTTTGCCAACCCGGCATCAAAAAAAGATATTCCCTTAAGGTTGTCAAATATAAAACGAAGCGAGTAGATAAGCCAAAGTAAGGACGAGAAAATAAGCGTAAAAAAGGATATAGCCAGCAAACGAGTTCTCCTTCTAAATAAAATGCATTTTATTTTTGAATATTAATAAATATTAACTATTTTTCCAACAAAAATCCTTACTTCTTGCACAAAAAGAAAAATAAGAGTCGAATTTTTGAAAAAAACGTGTTATGGATGTGGTAAAAATTTGTGTAATAAAAAAAAGAGTGTTGTAATGAGTGATTCTGATACTTTAGTTTTGGATTTTGAAAAAAACATTTTTGAGATTGAATCAAAAATTGAAAGTCTTAAATATTTAACCCAAAGTGAAGATGTAGACATTTCGCAAGAGTTGGCTCGTCTGCAACAAAAATTGGAAAAACAAATGAGGGCTTCTTACTCTAACCTTACTCCTTGGCAAAAATCCCAAGTAGCAAGACACCCGCAGCGTCCGCATTGCTTGGATTATGTTCATGCCTTGATTGAAGATTTTACTCCTTTGTGCGGAGATCGTTGCTTTGCCGATGATGAAGCCATGATCGGCGGTATCGGTCGTTTTAAGGGAATTTCGGTTGTGGTTATCGGGCAAGAAAAAGGTCACGACATTGAATCCAGAATGAAATATAATTTCGGAATGGCCAAGCCTGAAGGTTATCGTAAAGCACAACGCTTAATGGATTTGGCTGATAAATTTTCGCTGCCGGTTATTGCTTTTGTTGATACATCTGGAGCTTTTCCCGGTGTAGAAGCCGAAGCCAGAGGGCAAGCCGAAGCCATTGCCGCATCTATTGAAAAATGCCTAAAAATTCGCACACCGATTGTGTCGGTCGTTATCGGAGAAGGCGGTTCAGGCGGTGCCATTGCCATTGCTACCGCAAACCGTGTTTTGATGTTGGAACACTCCATATATTCGGTTATTTCACCGGAAGGATGCGCATCCATTCTTTGGCGTTCTGCCGATAAGGTAAAAGAAGCTACCGAAGCTTTGCGTTTGACCGCTCAAGACCTGCGTCGTCTGGGGGTAATTGATGAGATTATTACGGAGCCTTTGGGCGGAGCTCACAGGAATCGTGAACAAGCAATTGAAAGAGTTGGCGACAGTATATTAAAACATTTAAAAGAACTTATGACGCAAAGCGGTGATGAACTTAAAAAACGCCGCACGGAAAAATTTTTGAGGATGGGACGCCATTTTGCAGAATCTAAGTAATTTAGCAGGTTCTAACTTAGGGTTAGTTTTGATCATTCTGCTGTTAATATTGCTGGCAGGAAATTTATTTTTTTGGTTTTTGGGAAAATATAAAAAAGAAAAAGAATCCTTAAGTGAGCTCCTGCTTAAAAGTCAAGCCGAGTTGGCAGGAAGGTTATCTCAGTTAAGCGAATATAACGCCCAAGAACAAAATAAGATTGCCGCGGCAATTAATGAGCAGAAAATGGCTGTTCTAAAAATTATGGATGAAAAACTTTTGGCCGTTACCAAAAGCGTGGGCGAAGGTCTGCAACAGACGACAGCCAAAACCACTGAAACATTAACCGATTTGAGAGAACGTTTGGCTAAAATTGATGTTGCTCAGCAAAAAATTTCTTCCCTTTCGGAGCAAGTTGTTTCCCTGCAAGAAGTATTATCAAACAAACAAGCCAGAGGTGCTTTCGGAGAAATTCAGCTTAATGACTTGGTAACCAATATTTTGCCACCCAATGCTTATGAATTCCAAGCAATTTTATCAAACGGAAAGCGTGCCGATTGTGAGCTCAAACTGCCGAATCCTCCGGGAACAATCGTCATTGACGCTAAATTTCCTCTTGAGAGTTATCACGCTTTGCGTGAAGCATCTAACGACAGAGAAAGAATCGAAGCTCAAAGATTTTTCAGAGCTTCGGTACTTAAGCACATAAAAGACATTTCTGAAAAATATATACTACCGGGAGAAACGGCGGAATCGGCTTTAATGTTTTTGCCGAGTGAAGCAATTTATGCCGAGTTACACGCAAATTTTACCGATGTGGTTGAGAGTTCTTACCGAGCAAAAGTTTGGATTGTTTCTCCCACAACATTGATGGCAACCTTAAACACTATTCGGGCAATATTAAAAGATGCCAAAATGAGAGAACAAGCCGGAGTTATTCAAAAAGAAGTCGGCACTTTAGTGGAAGATATCGGTCGTCTGGATGAAAGAATCGATAATTTGAGCCGCCACTTCAAACAAGCCAATGAAGATGTTGAAAACATCAAAATTTCTTCAGGCAAAATCGGAAAAAGAATCCAAAGAATAGAGGATATTGAATTGGGAGAATCCAACCCGCAAATAACCGTTGCTCGTTTGGCAAATGATGAATAATTCCCTTTGGATAACTAACGGTTTAAATTTGGGCTTTTTTTTAAATTGATATATTGATAATTATAATAAAAAAAGGTAAGTTAACGACAACAATAAATAATAATGAGGTACTAAAGTGACAAAATCTGAATTAATTGAAAAAATTGCTGCTAAAAATCCGCACTTGATGCTTAAAGATGTTGAAAGAATCGTCAATGTTGTTTTTGATAAAATTATCAGCTCATTGGCTGTCGGCGACAGAGTTGAATTTCGCGGATTTGGAGCTTTTTCCGTTCGCACTCGTTCTCCGCGTATTGCAAAGAATCCTCGTACAGGCGAACAGGTGAAAGTGGAAGAGCGTAACATTCCTCACTTTAAAACCGGAAAACAATTGTTTGAACTGTTAAATAAATAAAGCTTATTACAGCTTAAAAATTAAGGAGCTTGGCTCATGGGTTTTATAAAAATGCTGATCGGACTGCCGTTGTTGGTTGTGATTTTGGTGTTTGCCTTTGTCAACAACGATTTGGTTACGTTTGATTTGTGGCCTTTTTATATTGAAATAACCGTTTCACTCAGCGTGGCTATTGTCTTCTTTATTATTTTCGGTTTCATTATGGGAGATTTCTTTTCTTGGCTGTCTTATGCTCCGCTACGTAAAGCATTAAGACAACAAAAGAAGCAAAATAAAAAGTTAAACAAGGAGCAACAACGCTTGGTCAAAGAGATGGAAGGTTTGCATGAAAACCTTGAAAATTTGAAAGAGATTGAGGCTCAATTGCCCAAGCCTTCTTTGGGTGAAAAAATAAAGAACTTGTTTAGAAGTAAAAAAACCGATCAAGCAGAAAATAAGGCTGAAAAATAATCTAACTTTAAGGTAGAAAAAAATGAATTGGTTATCTGACTTTGTTAGACCTAAAATAAAAAAAATAACCACTAAAGAAATTGCCGATAATTTATGGACCAAGTGTCCTGAATGCGGGCAGATGCTTTTTACAAAAGAGCTGGAAAAAAACAATTATATTTGCACTTCCTGTGATCATCATTTGCGTTTGCCGATTAACAAACGTTTTGAAATGTTGTTTGACGGTGGCAAATATAAATTGATAACCTTACCTAAACTCAAGGAAGATCCTTTAAATTTTAAAGATTCAAAAAGATATACCGATCGCTTAAAATCTTATCGCAAAGCTACCGGAAATGAAGATGCGATTAAGGTTGCTCAGGGAGAAATCGGCGGCATTACATGTGTCGTAGCCGCAATGGATTTTAGTTTTATGGGCGGTTCAATGGGAACATATGTAGGTGAAGGAATTGTAAAAGCCGGTGAATTGGCTATGCGAGGAAACTATCCTCTAATTACCATAACAGCATCTGGTGGAGCTCGTATGCAAGAAGGTATATTATCTTTAATGCAAATGGCTCGCACAACAGCTGCTGTTAATATGGTTAAAGAAAAAGGCTTACCTTTCATTTCTGTTTTAACAGACCCTACAACAGGCGGAGTTTCTGCTTCTTTTGCAATGCTTGGTGATGTACATATTGCCGAAAAAGGATGTGTCATCGGTTTTGCCGGAGCTCGTGTAATTGAGCAAACCATCAGAGAAAAATTGCCAGAAGGTTTTCAGCGAGCAGAGTATTTGAAAGAGCACGGCATGGTAGATATTGTGGTAAGAAGGCCGGAACTACGTGATGTGTTGATTAAGGTTATTAGCATTCTCACACATAAAAAGCCACAGTTGAATACATTATCAATAGAAGCCCCAAAATAGATTTTAATAATAAAAAAGCCGGAAATAATTCCGGCTCTTTTATTCCTACTTACCAAAACATCCGTGTGTTTCTTTTGCGTAACGAACATATTGTTTGTAAAACGCTTCCAGATTTTTTTGAACGGCATAATTAACCGTGCCTTTAGGATAGCGTCCTTTTTTATCCATGACGCCTGCTTTTATACCGGTTAAGATCTCAATACCATCATCAACATTATCAATTGCCCAAACATGGAATCGCCCTTCATCAACAGCTTTTAAAACGTCTTCTCTGAGCATTAAATCTTTAACATTTGTACGAGGAATTATCACGCCTTGTTTCCCGGTCAAGCCTCGATGATTACAAACATCAAAAAAGCCTTCTATTTTTTCATTTACACCACCAATTGGTTGAATTTCTCCAAACTGGTTAATTGATCCGGTAACGGCAATGCTTTGTTTAATCGGAAGGTTAGATATGGCTGAAAGCATGCAGTAGTATTCTGTTGACGATGCACTGTCGCCATCAACACCGCCATAAGACTGTTCAAAAACTATTGATGCTTCCAATGATAATGGAGAAAATTTAGCAAAACGATTAGCCAACAGGCTTTGTAAGATCAAAACTCCTTTGGTGTGAATCGGTCCGCTCATTTCAACTTCACGCTCAATATTAATAAATTCCCCGTTACCTATGCGAACCTGTGTGGTTATGCGAGCCGGTTTTCCAAAACTTGTACGAGAGAAATTGTAAACGACAAGACCATTAATTTGTCCTACTCTTTCACCACAGACATCCATTAAAATAGTACCTTTATCAATTTGCTCAAGCATAGCCTGTTTAATTCTATCGCTGCGATATATTTGAGCTTGAATTGCCTGTTCTATGTGGTTTTTGCCGATTTGATTGGCTTTGGATTTGCGAGCCCAATAATCGGCCTCTCTCAGTAAGTCACCTATTGAGGCAATATGAGCGGTCAGTTTTTGTGAATCCTCGGCTAAACGAGAGGAATATTCTATGACTTTTGCCACCGCTTGACGATTGAGCGAACGCAGTTTTTTCTTTTTAGACAATGAGCCGATAAGTTTGGCGTATTCAATTTCATTATCCGGAGTACGATCCATTAAAATACCAAAATCAGCTTCAACTTTGAAAAAGTCAGAAAAATCAGGATCTTTTTCAGAGAGAATCTCATATAATTCTTCATCTCCGGTCAAAATTACTTTTACTTTCAACGGAATCGGCTCAGGATCAAGCGAGATAGTTGTAAAGGTTGTATCTTCGCTAGGAGCCTCAATTTTTATGGTTTTTGAAGCCAGTGCCCTTTTTAGAGAATCCCAAGCATAGGGTTGAAGCAAAAGTTTACGGGCATCTATAAGCAAGAATCCGCCGTTAGCCTGATGCAATGCACCAGCTTTAATCAAAGTAAAATCGGTTAACAGGGCACCGTATTGTTGTATTCTTTCAACTCGTCCGACAAGATTACCTTGAGTTGGGTGGTCAAGATGAATTATCGGGGCTCCGGCATCTTTTTCATTTTTGACAATTACATTAACTTTAAATTTGGCATATTTATCTTCTTCAGGTTGTTTGATTTTGGAAAGAAGTGCCGACAAAGGATCCTCAGCATTACCTTCTGAAGAGCTGCCCTCTTGCGATGGTAAAAACTCATCAACATTACCCAGAATGTATTTTTGAATTTTTTTCAAAAAATCATTGGCTTGTTTATGGCCTTTATATTTGGCATGAAGAGCATCTATAGGATTTTTGACTGTTGCTTTAAGAAATTTTTCACGCAGATCATTAGTTTCTTTGCGTTGCTTATCTTCCCATTGTGGCAAATCTTGAGCCGTGTTTTCAATCTCTTCCTGCATCTGATTCAGATCATTGATGAGTTGTTTTTTCTCGTCTTCAGGAAGTTCGTCAAAAGCATCGGGACTCAAAACCTCTCCGTTTTTGGTTGGGGCAACGACCAAACCTACAGGCATATGCAATAATGAAACACTTTTGCCTTTAGCTTTTTTTTGCAAGATTTTGATATATTCTTCTTTATGCTGTTTATATTTCTCATGGATAATGTTCAAGCTTGCTTTATATTCATCACTTTCTAATATGGTTGGAATACTAGATGATAAAGTTTCTATTAACTTATCGACATCCTTAGCAAATTCTGTGGCCGTGCCGGCGGGAAAGCTTATGGCTTGAGGTTTATATGGTTCATCAAAATTATAAACATAAGCCCAATCATCCGGAGTGGGACGTTTTTTGGCTTCATTAACTAAAACTCTTTTAACCAAGCTGGTTTTGCCGGTACCCTCAGGACCCAAGCAAAATAAGTTATATCCTTTGGACTGAATATTTATGCCAACCTCAACCGCACTTAAAGCTCTGTCTTGTCCTAATGCCGATAATCTTTCTTCCAATTCTGCCGTGGTGGCAAATTTGAATTTTTTAGGATCGCACTTGGTGTATAGTTGTTCTGATTTAAGTTTGGTTATGCTCATGATAAAAAATCCCTATACATTAAATTTTTGATAAGTTATTTTAGATAATAAAACAGTAAAAACTAACATTGAGTAAAGAATTTGTGATTTTATGAAATATTTACTGCCTATAATAATTTTTATTTCTTTTGTGCTGCCCTTATGGGGGGCTTGGAGATATTGCTCTAAAATAAAATTTGATTTTATATATAAAATCTTAAATGCTGCTATTTGGAAAAAAATTAATACCACAAGGAAAAAAGCTTATTTTTCTTCTTTAACAATAGAAAGCTTGGCTTTATTTTTAAATTCACAAAAAAGAAAAGATATAAAAAAAATTATAAACGCCATTAAAAAAAATGATTTTAATCCGTTACTGAAAAAAATAGATGATAAAAAAAACAGCTCTCTGAAAGCTGATTTTGATACAATTTTTTCCGGAAAAGCACACTTGGCATCAACAATCGAATCCCAAATATGGTTGTTTTTGCAGAAAGGAAACTTCTCAAAAGCTCAGAAACTTTTAAAAGCTGACTCAAAAAACAAAAATCATTATCTGAAAGCTCTGAGAAATTATTGCAACGGATGTTTACAAATGCAAGAAGGAGATTTGTTATCCGCATCGGAAAATTTTGCAGTTGCCGCAGCAATTTTCAAAAAAATAAAAACCCCTTTTGAAGAGGCAATGTGTTATCTTATGAACGGAACGGTTTATCGTGTATGTGGATTACAAGATATTTCAAGATTAATGCTTTTTACTTCACGAAAAATTTTTGCATCTGTCTTTGCTAAACATCTTGAAGCTGAAGTTGTAGGAAATTTGGGAATGCTTATGGTTATGCAAAATTCTTTTGATGAAGCAGAAGAATATTTTGAAGAAGCTAAAAATATATTTTTACAAAACAACCTATCGCAAGGGATTGCTGAAATATTAAATCAACAAGCTCTGAGTTTTCTTATTCAGGGGGATAATAAAAAAGCTTTGGCAACAGCCACAAAAGCACTAAAGATACATAGAGAGATTAAGAATCTTGAAGGGGAGGCTTTTAGTCTTGAAATTTTGGCACATAATGCCGTTGAACAAAAAAAATGGAAAGATGTTATAAAATTCAGCTCTGATGCAGAAAAGCTTTATGTAAAGACCAAAAATATTGCTGCCTTGAGAGAAGTTTTGTTTTTACAGGCTCGTGGAATGTTTGAAACAAATAATTTGCAAAAAAGTGAAAAATTTTTACGCCATATTATTGATGATAGTAAAAAACAAAATTCTGCTTTTCATGTGGCAAATGCATATAATTTATTGGGTTTGATTTATCTTAAAAAAGGAGATTTGAGAAGAGCAAAAGGAATCTTTCAACAGTCATTACAACATGAAATTAACGATGATAGAACTGATGGTGCGGCAATTGATTATGCTAATATTGCTTTAATTGATTACATGAACGACCAAAAGGATCAAAGCAAAAAAACTTTTGCTACCGCCTTAGAATATGCAAAGGTGTTTGAAGAAGGAGAAGTGTTTAATTTAATTAAAAAAAGCCAAGCTCAACATTAACGAGAGGATAGTTTTCGCCGTTAGCAAAATCTGCCTCAAGCCTATTTATTCCAACATTAGGAAACGCTAAGACGTAAAACGATGGTGCAGAAAATACATCAAATCGATTTCCTTTTTGGGTTAATAAAACACGATTTTTTACCTGTAAATTAGTATCTGATAAAAACTTTCTCATCGTATTCGACCAAACCGGCTCTCCAAAATCTCCAAAAACTATAACAGGATCATCCTGAGAAGAGATGAAAGATGAGAGTTGTTTAATTGCCTTTTCTTTTTGATCTGATTTTTTTATAGAAGAAAAATCAACTCGTAAAATGTTAAATATGTGCCCTGCTTTGTCAATTGTTATAACCGGAACTTCAACCCCTTTGGTTATTTGCACACGTCGACGTTTTAACAACATCCCTTCTGAAGCTTCTATATCAAACGGTTTCTCCGGTATGTATGAAATTTTTAGTGAGTGTTCAGATGCTAATTTAGAGTTTACAAAAACATTGGCATAGGCAGATACATGAAAATAATTGACAATAAGTATCAACGCAAAAAACACGGCATATCCATAACGAGAGAAGCAAACTGCTAATAAAAGAACAACTATGTTGGCAAGATAAATATGAAACAATCCGTTTTGCAGACTCTCAGGAAAAATCGGAAAAAAGACGGAAACACTTAAAAACGTCAGCACTATTGCAGAAATTTTTAAAAAGCTTTCTTCTCGTTGATTTTTTTTACGCTGACTTAAATATCCCATTTTTTTACTTTTTTATTAAGCTGTTTTTTAACTTTTAACAGTTATACTTTTTGTTGTTTGTTATTCTAAAACCTAAAATCTATTTTGTAAATGGTTAGTATAAAATATGTTTGAAGACTTTGCTACTACTGATGAAATTATTGGTTTGCTTTCATCAAATATTGATATCGTTGCTTCTTTTATTGATAAATATATGTCAGGAGCGAATCATTTACGTTTAGTGTCAATCGTGTTAATAACATTAGCCCTTATTCTTTTTTTATTCCTAATCGTTATCGTTTATGTAAAATCAATTGTTTCTTTTTTACGTAATGATGTGAAAAAAGAATCATTAAACGACGACAATGAAAATGATATATTTGATGAAGAAGATGAAATTCGGCTAAAACAAATTATGGATGAACAGGAATTAGAAAAAGAGCTGCAAAGAGAACTTGATAGGGACAAGGCAGAAAAAGAAGTTTTTGAAAAAAAGAAAAAGGACAATTTGGAAGCCAAGAAAACAAAAGAAAAAATTTTAACGGAAGAAAAAAAACATAAAGAAAAGACTCTTTCTATTGAGCTTGATTGGAAAAAGGGAAAAATAAAAGAAATAGAACAACAAAATCAAACCGAGCCTACTGTTCTTTCTTATAAACAAACAATAAAGGAAATGCCTGAACTTTTAGGCCTTATTATTGATATGTTGGGCAGGGGTATCGATGACCTAAAAATAGCCCAAACAATAATGTTTAAAAACCATGGCATATACTCAGAAGATGAGGTTTTACAAACTATTGACGCAATAAAAGAATTTATTGGTTTATGCGTGGGGCAAAAATTCCAAAACCTTAAAAACACACCGCCTCTTCCTTCTGAAGAAGATGCTTTATTACATCTTGCTCAAGGAGATACGACACTGGCTCTAGCTCTACTGGAAGGCTTAATGGATTTTAATATTGAAAAGACATCTATTGCCGGAGCAAAAAAAGAGGCTATTTATAATGATGTTTCAAAACAAGCCTGTGTATTCGGAACACTCTCTGCAATCAACGACATCCATCTGGCCACGGGGGCTTTTGAGCTTTCAATTGAACTTACACCAAACAATGTTTTGGCATGGAGCCGTTTGGGTGATATGTATTGGAGAGCATCTTCTTTTAATAAGGCTGTTTGGGCTTATCAAAATGTTTTGAATTTCGCCGATGATGAAATTAATATAAGACAAGTGGCCAATGCCAGCAAACGATTGTCTGAACATTTGTATTCTCAAGGAAATAGTTTGCAAGCCGCAAAATTATATAACAGCTCAAAACAATATTACGACAGTTTAGGTATTAACAGACGGCTTGACAGGCAAGAAGTAGAAATAATTAACATTATTGAAGCTAATCATAAAAATGATATTTTACTTACGATCCAAAAACTTTTGGGTAAAGAGAAAAATATTGCTTAAGCTTTAGGCAAAGTTACATCCGGAGCACGAAGATATAGTGGTTTGGGAAAGTCAAGCTTTTTATCACGATATTGTTGCAAACCACATTCTACCAGCAAATCTATTGGTAATGCCTCAGGCATTTTTATGCAATGCAAGCTAAGCCCGCTGGGACGGTTTAAAAACCTTTCCACACCATCACCAATTAAAGAAACTTTCTTGTAACGAAGAGCATTGATCAAATCATTATAGCTCATGGCACAAGCTTCTTCAATTTTGTGAAGATTTTTGTCATACAATTGAACATAAAAATCTTCTCTTTTGGTTTCAATAATAACTGCATTAATTTCTCCCAATTCTTCAGGCGAGAATCCTCTTATATAGGCATCAAATGCCGTTATTCCTCCAACCGAAAGCTTTGGACAGGCTAAGGGAAATATTCTTGCTGCAGCAACAGATGCTCTAACTCCGGTAAAAGAACCCGGACCTACACATACTAAAAGAAGACCTATATCGCTAAACTGCAACGACTGAGATTTTAGCATCTTTTCTATTTGCGGGAGAAGAATCTCTGATTGGCCAAAATCCATGTATTCATTATAGCGGCTCAAAACCTGATTATCTTTTTGAAGAATAATTGAGCATTGTGCTGCAGTTGTATCAAAAGCTAAAATATACATCTTTTCCACTTATAAGAAAAATTTAAGTTTAATTAATGCTTTTTATATAATAAAATTGGCAAATAAACAACGTTTTTTCTAAAAAAGATGACAATGATTGATTTTGAATTGTTAACAGATATGTATTATGCCGCACCCGAATTGTGGTATGCCCTGATTTTTCTGGTGCTGGTATTGATTGTTATTATTATAAGCGAGTTATTTAAAATTTTACGGCTTAAGCAAAAAAATTATTTTGTAAATAGAGACAGAGAGCGATATGCCGAAACTTTATATGCATCAAAAGATGGTTATTTTGCTTTTATTCATCCCGATGACAAAGTAAACGACCCCAGACAAAACATTGTAGAAAGATGCTCAAGACGCTTGGCTGTAATAATGAACTTGCCGAACGGAACAAGATCTTCTTTTGAGGAAATTTTGAAAAATTTTTATAAAGATGATGAAAAAAAAATTCGAAAATATGTTGCTCTTCTGCAAGATGACGGGGTGTCATTTGATGATGAATTTATATTAAAATCTACCGGAAAATGTTTAAGGCTCTGCGGAGCAAGAATTAGCGGAACAGACGGCGATGTTTATTGTGATATGATCTGGTTCAGAGATGTGAGCTTTGAAACCAATAAGATTATTAATCTCGAGCAAGAAAAAAATGAAGCATCTTCAAAAGCCAGACAATTACAAGACTTGATTGATAATATTCCTTTTCCGGTTTGGTTGAGAGATGATAATTTAAAAATTATTGATTTCAATAAAAAATTTACGGAGTTTACAGATACAAAGACATCCAATGATGATGTTGAAATAAACAATATAAACGGGGAAAGTTTTGCCAAACGGCTTGCCCAAGTTGCTCACTTGCTTAACAAACCCAAAAAGGAGAAAGTCAGTGTAATAAAAGACGGAGAACGTTTGGTTATGGAGGCTTTTGAAACTCCGTTTCATGCCGAAGAATCGCTAGAAAAAATTTATACAGTGGGGGCCTTGGTTGATGTAAGCGAACTTGATGATCTTAAACGAAACTTAAGAAGGCACCAAGTTGCTCAATTAGAAATTTTGGGCTCTTTAGGAACCGCTTTTGCCGTATTTAATCAAGATTTTAAACTTAATTTTTACAATAAGTCTTTTTGTGATTTGTGGCAACTTGATGAATCTTGGTTAGATGAACATCCCTCTTACTCAATGTTCTTAGATGCAACAAGAGAACGAAGATTATTACCTGAAGTACCAGACTATGTCCTATTTAAAAACGAAGAACAAAAACAATTTTCTCAAATTATAGAACCCAAAAATGATATGTTGCATCTTCCCAACGGAAAAACATTAAGACGCGTAAGAGCTCCTTATCCGATGGGCGGACTTATTTTTGCTTATGAAGATATTTCTGACAGATTAGCAACAACAAGTGCATATAATGCCTTGCTCTCCGTACAAGAAGAAATGCTAGAAAATTTATTTGACGCGGTTGTAATTTTTGGATCTAACGGAAGACTGAGTTTTTATAATCAGGCGTATTTGAAACTTTGGAATTCATCTAAAACATTTTTGGAATCACAACCAGATCTTGATGAATTTTTAGAATCGCAAAAAAGCTTTTTTAGCAAAGATGAAGATTGGAATGTTTTAAAAAAAGAAATTGCCGGATATTTATTGTCCATGACAACAAAAACTTTTATTTTAGGTCGCGGAATAAACGGAGATGTGGAAGTTTCGGCACAGAATCTTTCTGACGGCTCTATGATGATTGTTTATAAAAAGCTTTAGTCCCTATGATTGACAAATAATATTTTATGTGACACCATTAAGGAGGTTGGACAGATATTCCACCTGACGGAGAATTTTATGGAAGAAGAATCTTCTGAATCAAATATTGAATGGAAAAAAAATAAGGGCTTTGGCGAAACTGAAAAGCTTACCAGAAGAGTGGACATAAAAAAAGCCTTGCAATTTGAGGCTACTGAAAAAAAGCCACTGCAAACCTCTTTTACCCCTCGCCCTGCAGAGCTTCCTAACGGATTAAAAAAGATCAGAAAAAAAATAAAAGATGTTTATGATGAGGAAGATGAGGAAGAGGAATTTTATGATTTTTCTCCTTTAGAACAAAATAACTCCCTTTTAAATGCACTAAACGAAGAAGAAAAACGTCAATTAAAACAACAAGAAATTATTGATAATCAGCGTATGCAGCAAAACGCCGGTAAAATGGAAGCTCTAGCGGTTGCGGACAAGGTTTCAAAACAGCTCGGGCTAAAGGGGCTTGACAAAGCAACCATTAATCAAAATATGCAAACAATAAGTCAAGAATCAACAACTTATGACGAAGCTCTAAAAGATAATGTGGCAAAAAAAGTTAAAATTAATCGGCGTAAACTATCAAAAAAAGAAACCGTTACCTTATTAAGAGGAATAAAAAGAATCCAAAACATTGCTTTAGCAGCTGAAGAATCACAAATTAAAGCTCTTGAGGGAATGAAAGTTGAAGATTTGATGAATGCCGGAAGCAATCAAACCAAAGATGAACAAGTGGCAGAAACAATCCTTAAAAAGTCAGGAAGAAAAAATAAAAAAGATGCCAAGCAAATTGCTCAAAAAGCTAAAAAACCGCTAACAAAAACTAAAAATAAAGATTTATTAAAATCTAAAGAACTTTATCGTGAATAAAAGTTTTAGAACAATCTCAAAATACCCTGAGCGGCTTGTGAAGCTAAAGATAAAGAGTTAATCGCCAGTTGTTGGCGAGTTTGCAGAGCAAGCATATTGGCACTCTCTTCGTTCATATCGGCTAAAGTTAATTTATCCGCCCCTTCTTCCAAAACATTTATCAAATTCTCGGTAAAATCTTGACGAGATAAAACAATGTTATAATAACTTCCTAACTCCGATGACATCGAGCGGATTTGGTTCATGGCATTGGTCAGCTCTTCAATTGATTTTTCAACATCTGCTTTAGTATTCCACTCTAAGGTGGTTAAGCCAAGGGCGGCAGATGAGGCATTTTTACCTATCACATCAAGCCATGCGGTTCTACCTTCATTAAAGGTTACTTTCAAATCTTGTTCTTGCAGTAAGTTTACGCCTTTGTATGACGCATCTTTGATTAATGAATCATATTGGCTGATGATGGAGATGTATTGAGAGGAATCAATTTTAGCATCTGGATTTTTTTCAATATTGTTATTAGTTATAATTTCTTCAATAGTTGTTTTAAAATCATCTGCTGATGTCGTTTCCCCTGTTACATATGCAGATAATGAGGATGCCTCTGCTTGAGTCAGGTTTGCAGTTGTTTTATATTGTACCATATCCGTACCGTTATTAAGCCAGACTTCTGCACCAGAGTTAATTTGAGTAATATAAAGAGGCTTAGCACCATTTGAGCTATAAATCTTGACAACAGCAGAGCTATCAATTTGGGTTATTTGAGGACTGGTTAGAACTTCAGAGAAACCGTGAACCCCGTTACCTGAAATAATCAGATTAGCATTACCATTAACATTACTATCTCGGATAGCATAGATACCATCTTTAATTTTAATATTGGCAGTACCATTAAGTGTACAATTGTACAAACCTCTTGCATATATTCCAGAACCATCAATGTTAACAACAGCTCCTTCAGTGATATTACATGAATGGACGGCAACAACTGAATTAGTTGCACGAATATTAACGATACCTTTGATGCTGCCTCCGCCAATAATTGAGTGGGTTACTGGAGATGTGAAACCATCGTAATTTATATTTATATCACGGATAATGGCTGTATCTGCTAATTCAATGGCATAATAAAAATCATGTGATGGAGCCGTAAAATTTAACGTTACATCTGTAGATGCTGCAGACAAGGTTTTACCTTCACCTATGACTAAGGTATCATCTATGTCGAAGGTTATTGATTGAGTGAGAATAATTTGGCTTATTTTTTCATCTTGTAAGGCTGTCGTAAGCTCATCTTTAGTAGATACATAAGTTATTACCTCTTGAGTATTTTCCAAAGTTTGGGTCGCCACCGCTTTGGCTTGCTCCAAAAAATCTGCCGCACTTTCTAAGGCTTCCGTTGCTGCCTTGATGGTGGATACCGCTTGTCCCATACTATCAAGCAAAGCATCCAAATCACTCGCTCGGTTGGTTAAACTTCGGGCGGTGTAGTAAGAATTCGGATTATCTATTGCGGAATTGACTTTTTTGCCGGTAGAGAGTTTGTTTTGGGTAGAGTCAACCTGCTTGCTGATTGTTTGCAAGCTTAGCAAATTAGATCGCATACTCGCGGTCAGGCTGATCTTTTCCATATCACCCTCTCTTTAATACTCATACTTTCTGTATATGATATATCTTATCACATGACAACAAACGCCGAAATGCTTTTCCACAGGATTTGCTTATATGTTTTAGTTTATAGTCTTTTGATTGATTTAGTTTTTACGAGAGTTTGTTTAATAAACTTTTATAAGCCGTACTTAAAAGTTTGAATTTTTCTTCAGCTTCGGAATCTTCTTTATTGATATCGGGATGATATTTTTTAACCGCTTTTTTATAATGTTTTTTTAGGCTTTCTACATCAACAAAATCTACCTCTAATTCCATGATTTTAAGAGCTTCTCTTTCTTCTTTGGTAAAGCGTGCTTCATTAATAACCGAAAAATCGGGACGATAATCATCAAAGAATTCAAAATTACCATTTATATCGAATCCAAAATTATATTTGATTTTAGAGTTAAAGCGGAATCGACGACGACGTATTTTTTCTTGTTCTTCATCTATATCATCTTCAAGTCCATCATAATAATTCCATTTGGCATTGTATTCTTGAACATGTTTAAGACAAAACCAATAATAATCTTTCAGAGAGCGATCTTTGGGTGCACGAAATTCTCCCGCTTCTTGACACCCAGGGTGATCACATTTGTGAGCGATGTTTTCATTTTGCGGTGCAAAATATTTGCTACGACGTTTTGTTCTTTTTGTTCGCATAAACTCATCTTTATAATGGTTAAAATTCTTGCTAATGTAGCCTATTTTACTTAGCTTGGCAACGAGATTTTGACAATGTTTTTTATAAATTGTATTTTGGTTAAAATTATTTATAATGTTTAAAAAACTTTTTTAAGGACAATTTTTTAATGCCTGAACTGCCAGAAGTTGAAACCATAAAAACCGCTATTGAAAAATCTGTCGGTTGTTGCCAGATTATAAATGTTGAAGTTCGCAACAGAAATTTGCGACAACCTATACCGGAAGATTTTGAAAGAAAAATATCTAAAACAAGAATCCTCGAATATAGAAGAATCGCCAAGTATATTGTTGTTGATTTGGATAATGGTTTGAGCTTGGTTATGCATATGGGGATGAGTGGAAAAATTCATCTTTGTGATAAACCGGAGAATCCTCTTGCTAAGCATGATCATGTTATTATTGAAACACAAAACGGTTTTATTATTTATAATGACCCTCGCAGATTTGGACTATTTACATACATAAAAACGAATGAGATCTTTACGAATCCGTTATTTAGAAAGATCGGCAAAGATCCTTTTGATGAGTCATTAACCGCTCAATATCTTAAAGATAAATTTTTACGTAAAAAAACCCCAATTAAAGTAGCTTTGCTTGACCAAGAAATTATTGCGGGAATCGGTAATATATATGCTTCAGAAATATTATTCGGATCAAGAATTTCTCCGCTTAGAGAAGCTAAGCAAATCAGCCTTGAAGAATGTGAAAAAATAATCAAAAACACTCGTGAAGTATTGAAAAAAGCAATTGCTGCCGGAGGATCGACCCTGCGTGATTATGAAAAACCTGATGGTAGTCTGGGATATTTTCAAAATCAGCATTGCGTTTATGGAAAAAACGGGCAAAAATGTCCAATATGCAATTGTGATATTTGTAAGAGCGGAGGAATCCAAAAAATCGTTCAAGCGGGGCGCTCCACTTTTTATTGTCCCCACAAACAGAAATAGGATTTTTTAAAATGAAATATGTTTTTCTTGTTCTTTTTGGTTTGATTTTGTCTTTTACCAAAGTTGAGGCTGCTTTTGTTGAGGGTTTAGAAGACTTGCCGGTTATGGAAGGATTAACACAAGAACCTAATGATGCCATTTCTTTCGGTAATGAAGAAAGCCGATTGGTTGAGGCCGTATTAACCAGTAAAACATTGAACTTTAATAAGGTAAAAAACTTTTATAAAAATACTTTGCCGCAAATGGGATGGGCATATCAGGGAATGAGAGAAAACACCATCATTTTTGAACGAGAAGGAGAAGTGGTAGAGATCTCAAAAGAAGGTGCGAATCCTTTAAAAGTTCGTATAACGGTTAAAAGTAAAATTTGAGGATTTTTCCGATGGAAGAAGAAAATATTTTAACAGAAACAAACGGCAGTGTGGGAATTATAACCCTTAACCGTCCTGATGTGTTAAATGCTATAAGTTTGGAGATGCTTAATGATATTTCTTATCAAATTCAAACTTGGGAATATGATGATAATATAAGGGTAATTATTATAAGAGGAAGTGAAAGCGTTTTTGCTGCAGGAATCGATATTAATGAGTTAAGCATGGAAGTTTCACAACAAAGTTTTGCTCTCAAAACTTGGCAAGATGAGTTTATGAAAATTGCCAACTGCTCAAAACCTATTATAGCAGCAGTAAGCGGATATGCTCTGGGAATCGGATGTGATTTGGCTTTGGCATGTGATATTATTTTAGCATCAGATGCTGCAAGTTTTGGGTATCCTGAGGTTAGCATAGGACTGATTCCTTCTTTTGGCGGATGCTCAAGAATGGTGCATACAATCGGTAAAGCAAAAACCATGGAGGCTGTATTAACCGGAAAAGCAATTTCTGCTCAAGAAGCAGATGCCTGCGGACTTATCAGCAGAGTGGTCAGCCAACAAGATTTGTTTGCCGAATCATTAAGAGTTGCCATGAGAATCGCTTCTTTACCTTATCAAGCCGTTATGCAAGCAAAAGAAACCATTAAACAAACAGAAAATACGAATCTGCAAAACGGCATGGATTTAGAATCGAAAAGTTGTCGTTTGAGCATGAACACCCAAGAATTTAAGGATAAATTACAACAATTTTTGCAAAAAATTTAGGCTTTTGGCTGTTTTTGCAAAAAATGTTGTTGACTTAAGAAGCACTTAGAGTTTATAAAGCATTACATTTAAAAATTTGTAATTAACTTTTTTAAGATGGATTAGAAAAATGGCCAATCATAAATCGGCAAAAAACAGAATCGTAAGAAATAATAAAAGAGCCGTTATTAACGGTGCACGCAGAAGCCGCGTTCGTACTTTTGTAAAAAAAGTTGAAGCTGCTGTTTTGAGTGGAAATAAGGAACAAGCCGCAAACGCTTTCAAAATTGCAGAATCTGAAATGATGATTGCTGTTCGTAAAGGTGTGTTCAAAATGAATACAGCCGCTCGCACCATATCTCGCCTTTCCAAAAAGGTTAAAGCTCTTTAATTATTTTAGAGCATAGCTCTTTTGCAAACACAAACCAAGGACCTAATTCTTTGAAAAACGGGTCTTTTCGGTTTGTGTTTTTTTATGCTGAAACCAAGAGAATCTGGGCGACTCTGCAAAGAATCTATGTCAAGAAAATTAATTGCAATGTTCGATAAATGTTCTGTTGTAATTATATTTTTTTAACTTTAACATCAAATTGTTTTTTAAGAGTTTGTTAAGAAAGAAATTGATTAACCGCAGTAGCAGTTAACAAACAAATAAAAATAAAAAAGAATCTGTTAACAATAACATTTTATGACTTTATGGGGAATTTGTTTTTGGGGACGGACATCTGAATGAATTTTTCGGATTGGTTGTTTTATGACCTGACTTAAATGAAAATTTTTGTTAATAGTCGGATTGTTTTTAACCATTAAAAATTCAATTGAGATGAAAATCTAAAAATTTTTGAAGTTATTATTAAAATAAAATGTTGGTTAATACTGAGTTTAATTTTTTGATTGAATTGGGGAGTAAAAATGGCTGAAGAAGCAATAAATAACGACAATTCTGTTCAAGATCAATGGGGGCAGATTTGCAGCCAATTAAAAAACGAAGTCGGAGAAACAGCTTTTGACAGTTGGTTAAAACCTTTGACTTTAGGTTCTTTCAATGACGGCACCATGAACATTTGTGTTCCGACAAGATTTATGCGAAATTGGGTAATTACTCATTACAGCGATAGAATCCACAAAATTTGGGAAAAGAAAAACCCCGCAATTAAAAACATTAACTTTGTTGTGCAAGCAGTACAAGAAGAGAGACCAAGTCTTTATAATCCGACTTGCCGTTCTCTTTTGAAAAAAATTACTTCAACTCCGGCACCACAAAATGTTTATCAATCTGGTATTAGTGCTGTAGTTGCCAACAATAACGATACTGCCTTAAACGATACTTTATCTGTTCCTTTGAATCCGCAATATACTTTTGAAAATTTTGTGGTTGGAAAAACAAATGAATTTGCTTATGCCGCAGCCCGTAAGGTAGCAGAATCAAGAAACGTTTCATTTAATCCTTTGTTCTTATATTCCGGAGTAGGCCTAGGAAAGACTCACTTAATGCATGCCATCGCTTGGCACATTAAACAACAAGACCCTTCACGTAATATTGTTTATTTGTCTGCCGAAAAATTTATGTATAAATTTGTTAGAGCATTACGCTATAAAGACACAACAGCATTCAAAGAACAGTTCCGCTCAGTTGATGTTTTGATGGTTGACGATGTGCAATTTATGGGTGGAAAAGATACCACTCAAGAAGAGTTTTTCTACACCTTTAACTCATTAATTGAAGAAGGAAGACAGATTATTATTTCCGCAGATAAATCTCCGGCTGATTTGGAAGGAATCGAAACCCGCTTAAAATCTCGTTTGGGCTGCGGTTTGGTTGCCGACATTCATCCTACTGATTTTGATTTGAGAATGGGGATCTTGAACAATAAAGCTCAACAATTAGGGATTGAGTTACCGGTTAAAGTGGCTGAATTTTTGGCTCAGAAAATTACTTCTAATATTCGTGAATTGGAAGGGGCTTTACGTAGAGTAATTGCACATTCACAACTTCTTAACGATCATGAAATTACTCTTGATATGACTCAAGATGTTTTGAAGGATATGTTACGTTCTTTTGATAAACGCACAACAATTGATGAGATTCAGAAAAAAGTTGCTGAGCACTTTAATATTTCGGTTAAAGAAATGCAGTCTTCTCGCAGAGCTCGCACCGTTGCTCGTCCGCGTCAAATTGCAATGTATTTGGCAAAGCAATTGACTTCCAGATCTTTACCTGAAATCGGACGTAAATTTGATCGTGATCATACCACGGTTATGCATGCAGTTCGTAAAGTTGAAGAACTAATGGTTGAAGATACGTCTTTAGCAGAAAGTATTGAAACTTTGAGAAGAGTTCTTGATGCTTAAGCTCCATAAAAATCAAATTAAAGGGCAGAATAATTTCTGCCCTTCTTTTTATTTAAAAAAGCTGTTGACGACTCATTGTTTTGACTTCTGATTTGTGAGCTTTATGTTAGAATACTTGTAAAGTGATTTATTTTAATTTGATTGGTGAAAAATATGAAATTTACTATTGAACGTGCTATTCTTTTGAAAACATTGAGCCATATGCAAAGCATTGTGGAAAAAAGAAATACAATTCCGGTTCTTTCCAATGTTAGAATCGAGGCTTTAGGAGACGCTATCAGCTTTAAGGCAACTGATATGGATACCGAAATTACCGAAATTGCCGATGCTAAAATTATTGAGCAGGGGGCAACAACGGCTCCGGCACATATGTTGTATGATATTGTCAGAAAACTTGCCGACGGTTCACAAGTTGAGCTTACTTTTCCTGATGAAAAAGGACAGCTGACAATTGCATCTGCCCGTTCAAAATTTTCACTTTCTACTATAGGGGTTGAGGATTTTCCAGTTATTTCTGGTGATAAATTGCCTATTAGCTTTGTAATGGCAAAAGATGATCTTAAAGATGTTATTGACAGAACACAATTTGCCGTTTCTACCGAAGAAACCAGATATTATTTAAACGGTCTTTATGTTCATGCAAAAAAAGAAGGCGGCTCAAGTGTTTTGAGAGTGGTTGCAACCGACGGACATCGTTTGGCTTGTGTGGAAACTCCTTTACCACAAGGAGCAGAAGATATTAAAGGGGTGATTATTCCTCGTAAAACAGTTACCGAGATCAGAAAACTTCTTGATGATAATGCTGTTGAAAATGTTACGGTAGAAGTATCTGAAAATAAGGTTCGTTTTATTTTATCTGATGTTACTTTAACTTCTAAGTTAATTGACGGAACCTATCCTGATTATGAAAGAGTTATTCCGACAGATAATGATAAAAATTTGGAGCTTAATGTTAAAGATTTGGCGGCTGCGGTTGATCGTGTTTCAGTAGTGGCAGAAAGAACTCGTGCAATTAAGATGTTAACACACGAAAACAAAGTTACCATTGTTACATCAAGCCCTGATCTAGGCAGTGCATCAGAAGAATTGGAAGCCAAATATGAAAACGAGCCTTTGGAAATAGGTTATAATTTCCGTTATTTGTTGGATATTTTGGCAGAAATTAAAGGAGAAAGTGTTAAAATTTCTTTTGCAGATGCATCTTCTCCTTCCGTAATTCATGATACAAGCGATGCCAGCGCTATCTATGTTTTAATGCCAATGAGGGTCTAGAAAAGTTAATGGATAACAATCTGGCCTATAACTTAAATCAATTTGTTAAGGAAAAGTCAGGCGTTTTACGCCTGACTTTAACTGATTTTAGAAACTATCAGTTTTTACGCATAAATGCGGAACTATGTCCGATTATTATAAGCGGAGAAAATGGTAGCGGCAAAACAAATATTTTAGAGGCAATTTCTTTTTTGACACCCGGAAGAGGTTTGCGAGGTGCAAGACTTGCCGACATTAAGAGAATGGTGCCGCAATATATGAATGACGAATATTGTCCTACCGCAATAACACCACTTAACTGGGCAATTGCTGCTGAGATTTGCAAAGGTGACGAAATTATTAATATAGGAACGGCCGTAGAACAATCTACTCGCGAAAGCAGTGATGACGATGATGAGCTACGCAGTTTTGAAAGAAGAATCGTCAAAATCGACGGAAATAAAATTTCTTCGCAAGCGGAACTGGGAAAATATATTTCTGCAATTTGGCTTACTCCGCAAATGGACAGATTATTCAGAGGAGGGAGTCAGCCGAGAAGAAGTTTTTTGGATCGATTGGTTTTTGCTTTTGATACCGAGCACGCAAAGCGTACGGCAACATTTGATCATTTATACAAAGAATGGTTTAGAATCTTAAAAGAAGGGAAAAAAGATAATTTTTGGCTAACTTCATTAGAAGAAAATATGGCAGCAACAGGGGTGGCCATTGCAGCGGCAAGACGCGAACAAACGGCTAGGCTAAACACATTTATTGAGCATGAGCCGGATGATGTTTTTCCGAGTGTGCGGCTTGAACTTAACGGAACAATTGAAAAAATGTTAGATACCATGCCGGCAGTAGAAGTTGAAGACAGATACAAGCAGCTACTTTGCTCACAAAGGCAAAATGTTTTATATAATGACAATATTGACGGAGTGAATCGTACTGATTTTAAGGTCTATTATCGTAAAAAGGGAATGCCTGCGGAAATGTGTTCTACCGGAGAGCAAAAATCTCTTCTAATCAGTATTATTTTGGCTCAAAGCAAATGTCAGACTTTGCATAAAGGATTTGCTCCTATTTTATTGCTTGATGAAGTGGTTGCTCACTTAGATGACATTAAAAGGGAAGCTTTACTGGAAAAAATCAAAGATTTAGAAGTGCAAGCATGGATTACAACAACTAATCCGGAATTATTTGCATCCTTAAAAAATGATGCCCTATTTTTAAGAGTGGAAAATAATAATGTTATCAGCTGAGGAATCCGTCAGCTTGCATCTTGTATAATTTGGCATAAATTCCTTTTTGCCGTAGTAAGCTTAAATGCGTCCCCTCTTCAACTATTTTTCCTTTATCAAAAACCAAAATCCTATCCATTTCTCGCAAAGTAGATAAACGGTGAGCTATGGCAATAACGGTCTTGCCTTGCATGAGCAAACTCAATGATTTTTGAATTTGTTTTTCACTCTCACTATCCAAGGCTGAAGTTGCTTCATCAAAAACAAGTAAGGGGGCGTTTTTGAGAATTGCTCGGGCAATGGCAATGCGTTGACGCTCGCCACCGGATAAAATAACTCCGCGATCCCCTACTTTGGTTTGATATTTGTCAGGAAGTTTTTGAATGAATTCATCTGCCGAGGCTTTTTTGGCAGCGGCGACAATCTCTTTTTCCGAAGCCGTGGTTTTACCATAACGGATATTATCATAAAGCGTGCGATTAAACAAACATACATCTTGAGGTATGGTGGCTATGTGTTTGTGCAGAGAATCCTGAGTAATATTGCGAATATCAACTCCATTTATTTTGATGCTACCGGAATTGATATCAAAATAACGTGATAACAATTTTATGAAGGTTGATTTGCCGGCACCGGACGCTCCGACAAGACCGACTTTTTCCCCTGCTTTAATTTTTACCGATAAATTATCAAAAATTTTTCTGCCATCATGATATGAAAAACAAACATTTTCAAAACTTATTTCAGCTTTTGAGGCAACAAGTTTTTGAGCTTTGGGATTATCTTTAATTTCAGGTTCAACAGCTAAGGTTTCAAGTGCGGCATTAATACGTCCTAAGATACGCATCAGGTTGTTATAGTTCCAGCTAATATTGAAAACAGCTCCGCCCATGCTCATAAATAACGTGTTTACAAAAATGACATCAGCGGCCGACAATAAGTGCTTAGAAAAAAGCCAAATTGTATAGAGCAGAAAAAAGAACATTGAAAAAACCACCGATGAATGCATAACTACAATAATTCCCGCTCTCCCTTGCTCTTCTTTACTTTCTGCTTTTCTTAGCATACGAAGAGCTTTAAGCAAATTTAATCTCTCAAAATGAAAATTGGCAAAGCTTTTTATCTCGCTGTAATTGGCAATGGAATCGACTATCATCCCATTGGCCTGGCTTTGCTTGTTACCGGAATCTTTAGATAATTTATGAAGTTTTTTGCCCATTGAAAAACCAATAAAAACCATAATAACAGCCCAAAGAATAAATACCGGCGTTAGCCATAGACTGGTTGAGCTCAAAACAATCAAACCGATAAGAACATAGAAAAATGTCCAGCTACTATCCATAGATTGGCGAAAAAGGTCATAAGTATTACTTTGCAGTTGTTGAACCTTATTAGAAATATTACCCGCCATTTCTTCATTAAAATAAGCAATGGAATGTTTGTTAACATAGTCAAAAGAATCTCTGATGACCAAAGTACGCAGCTGCGGGGTAATTCTGGCAGTAATTAAAAAGCCTAAATTGGGAATTATTTGTCCGGCAAATTGGAGAACAAAGCACAAGATTACACAGGTCCAAATTCTTTGCCACATTTCAGGCGAATCTTCAAATATAGAGACAGCCTCAAAAATTCGTGATAAATAATAAGGAGCAAATTGGCGGCAAATTTGGCCTATTATCAATAAAGACAACATACCTAAAATAAACCACTTGAAAATCTTGATATAATGCCAGATAAATTTAGCTGCGGTTTTTTCCATTTTCATTAACTCAAAATTGACACATTGTTGTTATTGTAATAACATATGTTTAATATTTACTAAACCTTTTTTATGGTGAAATGTTATGGAAACGCAATATTATACTCTGATTGAAAAACAGGATTTTTATGAAATAATTGAAAACAAGTATGGAGAGCTGGCTATTTTTATTGATGCTCGCGACGGTAGTCCTGAAAATCCGGTGCTGGAGTTTGACGGTAAAAAAACAGCCCTTTTAAAACGTGATGCCAGATTATCGGTTCGTTTGGATGACATTAATGAAGAAACGGTTGCTCCGTTGGCTGAATCAGAGTTTGTGATGATTGTAGAACTTAAAGGCAAAATGGTGGAGCGTGTTTACGGTGTTCCGGTTGATAATGTTGAAGAAATTATCTTTGAAGGGAAACAAACCAGAGCCGATGAATTAGTTAAGGCCAAAAGCAAAGAGGATCTTTTGAAAAGTTTCGGTGCCGTAAAAGTTTGGTCAAGCGGACCACAAAATAAATAAAAGGAAAAGTAATGATTGGTTTGGTTTTGGTTACGCACGGTAATTTGGCGAATGAATTTATTTCGGCAATGCAACATGTTGTCGGCAAGCAAGAGCAAGTAGCTCCGGTGTGTATTGGTCCGGAAGATGATATGGAAATGCGTAGGGCAGAGATTTTAAGAAAAGTCGGCGAAGTAAATGACGGCTCCGGAGTGGTGGTGTTAACCGATATGTTTGGCGGAACTCCTTCAAATTTGGCAATTTCAATTATGGATAAGGCCAAAGTAGAAATTATTGCCGGAATTAACTTACCGATGTTGATTAAAATTGCCTCTTTACGAAAAGAAAAAAACCTGAAAGAAACAGTTGAAGGTGCACAAGAGGCCGGAAAAAAATATATCAATATTGCCTCTCAGCTTTTGGGAGCGTAAACCTAATGACAGAAGAAGTGATTGCCAAGGATTTGGAAATAAAAAACAAAAAAGGACTGCACGCCAGAGCGGCGGCAGCTTTTGTAAAAACCGTAGAGCCCTTTGATGCTAAAGTTGAAGTTGAAAGAATCGGGCAGTGTGTAAGCGGTTGTTCAATTATGGGATTGATGATGTTAGCGGCAGCAAAAGGAACCACTATTCATGTTAAAGCCTCAGGCAAACAGGCTAAGGAAGTTATGGCTGCTTTGGAAGAATTGTTAAATAATAAATTTGGGGAAGAATAAATTTGAAAACAACTAAAATCAAAGCCCCCAGAAACAAAACCATAGAGCTGTCTCCCAAGGAAACGGCTCTATATGTATCTGAAACATTAAGGCCCAAAGCTAAGTTAAAAATATCTGAGGCCAAAAACCGCGTTTTTTGGGGTGATTGCTTAAAAATAATGAACAAGCTACCGGAGAAATGCGTTGATTTAATGATTGTTGATCCCCCTTATAACTTAACTAAAAATTTTGGGCAAAGCGTGTTCAAAGAAATGGATTTTGACTCTTATAAAAAATGGTTTGAAACTTGGATAAAAAAAACCTTACCTTTATTAAAAGACAATGCCTCTGTTTATATTTGTTCGGACTGGAAAACATCAATTTGTATTCCTGAAATTGCTGGAAAATATTTTATTTTGCAGAACAGAATATCTTGGGAAAGAGAAAAAGGACGAGGCTCAAAAAACAACTGGAAAAACTGTTTGGAAGATATTTGGTTTTTTACTAAAAGCAAAAACTATACCTTTAATCTTGAGGCGGTAAAAGTACAAAGACCGGTGATAGCTCCTTACAGGGATAAAAAAGGTAATCCCAAAGACTGGTCTTTTAATGGTAAAGAAAAGTTCAGATTAACTCATCCATCAAATATTTGGACGGATATTTCTATTCCTTTCTGGTCAATGTCTGAAAACACTTCTCACCCAACCCAAAAACCCGAAAAACTTTTGGCAAAACTTATTCTTGCCTCAAGTAATGAAGGAGATATGGTGTTTGATCCCTTTCTCGGATCGGGAACGACAGCAGTAACAGCAAAAAAGCTAAATCGTAATTTTATGGGAATCGAAAAAGAAAAAGAATATGCCGCACTTGCTATAAAACGTCTAAAAATAGCAGACGAAAACAACCAAATCCAAGGCCTTGAAAACGGTATATTTAAAGCACGTAATTTCTAAATATAAACTTTTGATTATTTATCTCTTAGGATAGGTTCTATTGTTTTAGCAAAAGAAAGATAATACATCTTCTTTGTTACGGGATGTTCCGTAATAAAATAAACTTCTTAGGAGGATAAAATGTCTTGTAATAACAATAAAAACAATCAATCAAAAATGACTGCTAAATCTGCGTCTGAAAATAATAAAATGAATACTTCAGAGAAGGAAAACAACAAATCTTCTTCTGAAAAAAATTCGACACATACAGCAACAAAAGGATGCGGATGCTCTAAAAATTATTAATACTCAACACTCCTGATTATAACAACTCCCTGGCAGTTTTTGCTGACAGGGAGTATCTTTATGTTTACTATTTTGTTTTATTGTTTATATTAAAAACAGTGAAACAAAATAGTAAGGATCCAAATGAAAAAGTGGTTTTTGAGTGTTATTTGTTGTTTGTGCAGCTTTAATGTACAAGCACAAAGTGCAGAAAATATTCAAAAGATTGAAACTTATCTTAATAATATTAAAAGCTTAGAAGCAACCTTTGTGCAAATGGCCAGTAATGGTGCTACTGCAGAAGGGCGTTTGTTTATAAAAAAACCAAATAAAATTCGTATGGAATATGCCGATCCTACAAATGTGTTAATTGTAGGAGACGGGGAGTTTATTGTTTATAATGATTTGGAACTTGATCAAGTGACTCATATTGATTATGACGATATTCCTGCTAGTCTTATTTTGGCTAATGATATAAAAATTGACGGTAAAAATATTAAAATAACCGACTTTTATCAAGATTCCGGATCAACATCAATAACTCTTGATTATGCCGGAAAAGGGGATTTGGGTCCAATTACTTTGGTGTTCTCAAACAATCCCATGGAATTAAAACAATGGAAAATTATAGATCCTCAAAGCGTGGAGGTTATCGTATCTTTATATGATGCTCAAAAAGATGTTGAGTTATCAGATAAAATTTTTGAGTTTAAGAAAAAAAGTTCTTCTCCGCTTAATTACAAAAAGAAAAGGTAGACAATGGACTTTTTCAGACTGGTTACATGGAATGTTAACTCCATAAGAATACGTATGGATTTGCTGCGTTTGTTATGCGAAAAAGAAAATCCTGATATTGTGTGCCTGCAAGAAGTAAAAGCTAAAGAAGCTGATTTTCCTTTTGATGCAGTAAAAGCTTTAGGTTTTAACCATATAGCATTATATGGAATCCCCGGTTATAACGGAGTAGCAATTCTTTCCAAATATCCGTTCAAAAAAAGCGAAAAACATGATTGGGTCGGCAAAAAAGATGCCAGAAATATTTCTGCGACTGTTTTTGATGATGTTGAAATAAATAATATGTATATTCCGGCCGGAGGCGATATTCCTGATCCTATTGAAAACCTTTCTTTTGCTCATAAGCTTTGTTTTATGGATGATGTAGCTGAATATTTTGAACAGCACAAACCAGAGCTTGAAAATAAAAAAATGCTGTTATGCGGAGATTTTAACGTTGCTCCGTCTGAAAATGATGTGTGGAACCATAAACAGCTTTTAAAAGTCGTATCACATACACCTATCGAGGTGGAAAGACTAAAAAGATTATTTAATTCTCTTAATTTTGTTGATGCCGTTAGGATCTTTTATCCCGAACCACAAAAGGTTTTTTCTTGGTGGAGTTATCGCAATCCTAATTGGCAAACCAACAATAAAGGTCGAAGACTTGACCATATTTGGGTTACACCAAACTTAAAAAATAGATTGTTGTCTTGTAAAATTATTAATTATATGCGGTGTCAAGAAAGGCCATCAGATCATGTACCTGTGATGGCAGAGATTAAAATTTAAGTTGATAACCTCCGTCAACCGTTAAGATAAGCTGTGCTTCAGGATCTTCATGCTCAACTTTTTGTCGCAAACGATAAATGTGAGTTTCTATGGTGTGGGTTGTTACATCCGGTGCATATCCCCAAACGTCTTGCAAAAGATCATTTTTACTGACAATTTTATTTCCCGCTTTATATAAATATTTTATAACCGCAACTTCTTTTTCCGTAAGTTTAGTAAGTTCTCCGTTGCGTTGATTAAAAATGTCTTTTTTAACAGGCCGGACAATATAGCGATTAAATATAAGGTAGCCATTTTCGCTGTTTTCAAAAATATTGATACTTGATTGAAGTTCATCCAAAAAGTAGCTCAGTTTAAATGGTTTGATAATAAGGTGATTAATATTTTTCTCGTTTTTAACCTTATTTGCATCAGATGTTAAAAAAAACAACGGAGATTTAAGATTTTGCTCTTGATATTTTTTCAGTTCAGATAAATTTTCATCAATGATTATAATATCAGCAGCGGCATCAGTATTATTAGCTTCTATGATTGAAAAATCTTTAGCATGATGAGTTATTTGACTGCTTAAATCTTCGGCAAAAGCTTCATCATCAGATATTAGTAAAACATTTGGCATAATTTATTCCTTAAAAATTAATTCCTAATCCGCTGACAAAGGCATACCCTTGATTATTATCGGCAACATTTTTATTGTTTCCGGCAAAATCCACATGAGCAGCTGCCAGATAAATATCAAGATATTGATTATATTGGTATTGGTTTGAAAATATCCAAATTTTGTCTTTGTTATCCGTGCGAGATGATTGAGATTCAAAATAAGAAAGGGCCATTTGATAAGGTCCTATTTCATACCCTACACCAATATCCCAGGCCTCTCCTTCTCGATAGCCGTCAAAAAATTCCGGCAAATTGCTTGAGGTTGATTTTTGTTTATCTTCACCATCAATGTATGTTTTTCGCCAGCCACCGCCCAAGCTCCAATTGCCCCGACTTAATTTAAGCGAGGCAGAAAACTCATTATCATTGTCATGGAAAAGGGCATAACCGCCACTTAAAGCCGCTGAAAAGCCTTTGAAACTTTGCTCGCTGTAGATAGCGGCAATGTAGCCGTCTTTGTGAGAATATGAAGCCTGATTACTGATAAGACCGCGACGGTTATATGCGTCAGGCACATATGTAAAGCCTATGACCGTGTCATAAAAAGAAGGGGTTATATAACTTACCTTGGGAGCAACACCGTCAGTATTAATATAAGTTGTGTTTAGGGTGGCAAACTTGGTGGTCTTGCCATCACGTTTCCAATTGGGATTAGAAATAAAATCAACGACATCAGCATTACTGCTTAAAGCACCGACAGCCGGAGCTCCATCATGAAACTGTGCCGCAACGTTAAAGGTTTGCCCCAACATTAAACGTCCATACGGAGAATCGCCAATAGCATAAGCCTCTTCTCCCCAACGGCCTTGGTTATAATCTTCCAACTCCTGATCTATTCCTCCCATCAGGTCAAGATGAAGGCTCATACTATATTCATCATTATGGTTATAAGCGGCAACAAAATTAACATCACCCTGCCCTACACCATGATTGTTTTTATCTTTATGTTCAAATTGTTTTGAAACATCTGTATAGCCATACAAACCTTGAGCATGTCCAGAAATATCAAAATTCCACTCTCCGGCTAATGCTGCCTGAGGAAGAATAAGTGTTGTAACTAAAAACGGCCAAATTTTCATGTTATGTTCCTTAAATTATTGAACTTTAAGTTTAGAGCAAACATCTGATTAGTCAATAATAAAGCCCGCTTAATTAACGCGGGCTTAGTTCTAGATATCAAGGTTAACAACATTTAGGGCGTTTTCTTGAATAAACTCTTTACGAGGCTCGACAACATCGCCCATTAAGGTGGCGAAAGTTTCATCAGCCTCTTCCATGCGGTCTATCTTAACCTGCAATAAAGAACGCGCCTCAGGATCAAGAGTTGTTTCCCATAATTGTTCGGGGTTCATTTCGCCTAATCCTTTATAACGTTGAATGGTGATGCCTTTTTTGCCGGTGGCTAAAATAGCATCAACAAAACTTACCGGACCAAAAATCTTTTTCTCAAGCCCTTGTTTGGAAACAAGAGTGCTGCTTTGAGCAAAATTTTCACGCAAAACATCTTTCAAGCTATCTAATACAGGAGCTTCAACACTATCTAAAATATTGGCACCGACTGGATGCTTTTCAGTCACGCCTCGCAGGGTGCGGCTAAATAACAGTGTTCCGTCTTCTTCTGCTTTGGCTTGCCAACCTCTATCATATTCGGCTTCCAAATTATCAAGACGAATAACTAATTTATCAAGCTCTGCTTGAAGCTTGGCTTTGTCATGCAAAAGTTCTTGATTAAACAGACCGCAAATTGCCATTTGTTCAATAATCTTTTCAGGAACATTTTTACTCAAAGTTGCAATAAGATTACGGGCTTTGCGGTTTTTTTCAACTAAAGACACCAAATCTTGTCCGGCAATTTGTTCTCCGTCTGCCAAAATCAGGGCGGCATCATCACAACCACCGCGAATCAAATATTCGTCCATTTCACGCTCATTTTTGATGTATAAAATGGAGTTGCCTTTTTTAACTTTGTACAAAGGCGGCTGAGCAATATAAACGTATCCTCTTTCTATGAGCTCCGGCATTTGACGATAAAAGAACGTGAGCAACAAAGTGCGAATGTGGCTACCGTCAACATCGGCATCGGCCATGATGATGATTTTATGGTAACGACATTTATCTGCGTTAAAATCATCACGACCTATACCTGTGCCTAAGGCTGTAATAATGGTACCGATTTCTGCAGAATTGAGCATCTTGTCAAAACGAGCTCTTTCAACATTGAGAATTTTACCACGAAGAGGCATGATTGCCTGATTACGACGATGGCGTCCCTGTTTGGCCGAACCACCGGCAGAATCTCCCTCAACGATGAAAACTTCAGATAATGCAGGGTCTTTTTCCTGACAATCAGCCAACTTTCCTGGCAGTGAAGCAACATCTAAAACACCTTTGCGACGCGTAAGCTCACGTGCCTTACGAGCTGCTTCACGAGCGGTGGCCGCTTCAACAATTTTGCTAACAATGACTTTGGCTTCATTTGGATGTTCATCTAACCATTCTTTGAGCTTATCGCCAACGATGCTTTCAACAACCGGTCTAACTTCTGATGAAACCAACTTATCTTTGGTTTGAGATGAAAACTTGGGATCCGGAACCTTAACCGACAAAACACAGCTTAGTCCTTCTCTCATGTCATCACCGGAAAGAACAACTTTGTCCTTTTTGAGAAGACCATTTTCGTTGATGTAGTTATTAATGCTTCTGGTTAAAGCACCGCGAAAACCTGCAAGGTGTGTACCTCCATCACGTTGAGGAATATTGTTGGTAAAACACAACATGCTTTCATTATAGGCATTGGTCCACTGCATGGCACAATCAACCTGAATATCGTCTTTTTCTCCGCCAAAAGAAATTACCTCTTCATGTAAGGGGGATTTTGATTTGTTGAGGTGATTTACAAATGCTATTAAACCGCCTTCATAATGAAAATCGACTTCTCTGGGCTCTGCTCCGCGTAAATCTATTAGTTTAAGATAAACACCTGAGTTCAAAAAAGCTTTTTCACGAATGGCACGCTCAAGAGTTTCAAAATTAAACTCTGTCATGGTAAATGTTTCCGGCGACGGCAAAAATGTAACTTCCGTACCATGACGACCAGGGGCATCACCGACAACTCTCAAATGTTCGGTAACATTACCATTGGCAAAAGAAGCAAAATGCTCCTTTCCCTCACGCCAAATACGCAATTTGAGCCAGGTTGACAAAGCATTTACCACAGAAACACCAACACCGTGCAAACCACCGGATACTTTATAAGAATTGTTGTCAAACTTACCGCCGGAGTGGAGCTCGGTCATAATAACTTCTGCTGCAGAGACGCCTTCTTCATGCATACCAACAGGAATACCGCGTCCATTGTCACGAATAGTGGCAGATCCGTCAGGATTTAAAATAACCTCGGTTTTATCGCAATAACCGGCCAGAGCTTCGTCAATAGCGTTATCCAAAACCTCATATATCATGTGGTGCAGGCCGGAACCATCATCGGTATCACCAATGTACATACCGGGGCGTTTACGTACGGCATCAAGTCCTTTTAGAACTTTGATTGAATCAGCACTATACTCTTGTTCTTCTTTGGCAATTTCTTCTGCAGTCATTTCTGAACTCATCTTTTTTTACATCCTTATTTTATCTCGAAAAAAACTATCAAAAATATACAACAAATTGTTTGATTTCCCAAGCAAAAAATCAAAGTTTTCAAAGCTTTTGTGCATAATTTTAGGCAAAAAATCAGTGAGCCTCAGTCCAGTTTTCTCCAACACCTACTTCAACGTTGAAAGGAACATCATATTGAACAATATTTTCCATGGTTTCTTTGATTAGAGAACACACTTTTTCAACCTCAGAATCAGGTGCTTCAAAGACGAGTTCATCATGAACCTGTAACAACATTTTGGTTTTATAGCTACCTTCTTTCAAAAGGTGCTCAATCTTGTTCATGGCAAGCTTTATAATATCAGCTGCTCCGCCTTGGATCGGGGCATTAATGGCAGCTCTTTCGGCATTAGCTACCAACCTTTTGTTTTGGTCATTAATTCCTAAAACAGAACACTTACGACCGAACGGGGTTAGCACATAACCATGTTTGTGAGCAAAAGCTATTGTTTCCTCCATATATTGCTTAATTTCCGGCATTTGTGCAAAATAAGCATCAATATAAGCTTTGGCATCTGCAGCATCAACTCCTATATTTTTAGCTAAACCATATGCCGAAATTCCATAGACAATACCGAAATTAATGGCTTTGGCGTGGCGACGCAAATTGGCATCAACCTTATCCGGGGCAACCCCAAAAACATGAGAGGCCGTGGCCGTATGAACATCAATGCCTTGAGCAAATGCTTTTTTTAAGTTTTTGACATCTGCCACCGCGGCCAACAATCGCAGTTCTACCTGTGAATAGTCAGCAGAAATAAGTTTGCATCCAGGTTTAGCCACAAAACAGCTGCGAATTTTTTTGCCCTCATCACTACGAATGGGAATATTTTGCAAATTTGGATTTACTGAAGATAGTCTGCCGGTATTGGCTACCGTTTGCAAGTAGGTGGTATGAAGGCGGTTGTTTTTATCCAGTAACGAGAACAAAGAATCGGTATAAGTGGATTTTAGCTTGCTAAATTCTCGCCAATCAAGAATTTTAGCGGCAATATCCACTCCTTGTTCTGCCAAATCTTCCAGCACATCAGCTCCGGTTTGCCATGCACCAGTGGCTGTTTTTTTGCCCTTTAGACCCTGTTTTGAAAACAGTATTTCACCTATTTGTTTGGGAGAACCAACATTAAACTCTTCCCCTGCAAGCCGGTAAATTTGCTGTTCAAATTCGTGCAGTTTGCCATCAAAATAAGAACTTAACTCTCTTAATGCCGTTGAATTAACCATAACGCCGCGACTTTCCATGGCATATAAGGTATTGATGAGCGGGCGATCAAAATTTTCATAAACGGCAACTTTTTGCTCTGAAACCAACCTAGATCTTAAAATATCATAAACACGCAAAGTATAATCTGCTCTTTGAGCCATATATTCCAAAGCGGTGTTTATTTCAAGATTGCAAAAAGGTATTTTGTTTTTGCCAGCACCCAAAAGTTCATCCAAGGAAAACATTGTCTGTTCCAAAAATAAATTGCTTAATTCTTCCAATGAATGCCCGTGTTCAGAACTATCTAAGTCATAAGACATTACAGACACATCATCAATAGGAAAAAATACCGTATCTTCACCCAACACTAAAGCTAATGCATGCATGGCATTTTTGATATTATGCCCGATTTTCAAAATAGATTTGGATGCAAACAAAGGCTTGAAATAGTGCTTAAATAAATCGAAATGAATTTGCTCAACCCTTTTGTGAGCTGCAAACAAATCCATATTTTCGGCATCTTTATCATGATTTAGCGGAATATAGCATGCTTGTCCAGCGGCAACAGATATGGATATTCCGCAAGGCTTTCCTTCAGACAAACTGCCCTCTTGACTTATAACCGCAAGAGAAAAACGGCGGTTTTTATTTATAAGGTCAACCCACTTTTTTAATCCGGCTTCGGTTTGCACCAGTTCATACTTTTTTTCCGGCATTTTAAATACATTGTTCACACCCGATTCCGCAAAGCATGAACAGCGTTCAGAAATCCACTTTTCCAGACGAGGTTTGAGGGAATTAAAGCCATAGGCTGCAACAAATTTTTGCAATGGTTCTACTTTGGGAGCTCGACAACGATATTCCTGTAAAGGATGCTCTACCGGCACATCTTTTTTTAAGGTAACCAGCTGCAGAGATATACGAGCATTATCAATATTGTCAAGAAGAGTTTGGCGGCGTTTTTCCTGCTTGATTTCTGATGCATGTTGCAAAACACCTTCTAACGAGCCATATTCATTAACCAATTGAGCGGCAGTTTTTGGCCCAATACCCGGAACACCGGGAACATTGTCAATGCTATCGCCAGACAAGGCTTGAACGTCAACAACTTTGTCAGGATAAACGCCAAACTTTTCTTTAACATCTTCAGGAGTAAAAAATTTATCTTTCATAGGATCATAAAATTCTACTCCTGGGCGAATAAGCTGCATTAAATCTTTATCGCCGGAAACGACAACGACTTCCTTGCCTTCGTTTAAGGCTTGTTCGGCATAGGTAGCTATTAAATCATCTGCCTCATACCCTTCCATTTCAAGGTAATTAAGGTTTAGAGCTTCTACCGCTTCACGAATAATCGGAAACTGAGGAATTAGTTCCTCAGGAGTTTCTTTGCGGGTGCCTTTATAGTCGGGGTAAATGTCATTGCGATAATTTTGACGTTTGGCATCAAACAAAACCAAACAATAATCACAATTGATTTTGCCGGTGAGCTTTAAAAACATATTGGTAAAACCATAAACGGCATTAACCGGTGTCCCGTCAGGCGCGGTTAGCGGCGGAAGCCCATAAAAGGCTCGAAAAATATAGCCAGAACCGTCTATGAGGCAAACTTTTTGCGGCATTAAACATCTCCAGATTAAGGAACGAAGTGTTTATAATATAAAAGATAAACTTCTATTCGCCAATAGATAAAAAGAAACTACGCTCAAGATTATCAACCGCACAGATGTCAGTCTTATAAACATCTTCATAATTTTCAACATAATCTTTGAGAGCGAGAGCAACACATTCGTCAAGGCTCTTGCCGCTTTTGGCTGCAATTTTTGATATTTTGTTTTGCAAATCATCAGATAAAGATACAGAAATTTGACGCATAAAATCTTCCTTAACTTATTTGTGTTATTTAATAGGATTATTTATAAAATATTTTGCGAATCGTGACAAGACTGAAAAGGGCGAGAATCGTGGCAAAAGCTCAGAAAAAGAAAAAGAAGACAAAAAAAAGAGAGTCAAAACAACGCTTTAAGAATCGAATAAGAATCTTAAAAATTTTTGTTTTGTTGGTGATAACTTTATTAATCTATCCGGCATATTGCTTGCTTACCTTGCCGGATATGAATGAGGCGATTAACCGCTCAAGACAGCCTTCAACGACCATTATTGCCGAAAACGGCAACGAAATAAGGAGTTTTGGCACCGTATATTCGGAAGTGGTTAGGACCGAAGAACTGCCTCAGTTTGTGGTTGATGCTATTGTTTCAACCGAAGATCGCAGATTTTATCAGCATTTTGGTTTTGATATAATATCTTTCACTCGTGCCATGATTGCCAATGCCGTGGCGGGAAGATATGTACAAGGCGGAAGCACTATAACTCAACAAGTTGCAAAAAATTTGTTTTTGACCTCCCAAAAAAACATTAAACGCAAAGTACAAGAGCTTTTGTTGGCTTTTTGGCTTGAATATAAGTTTAGCAAAGAACAAATTTTAACTCTTTATTTGAACAGGGTTTATCTTGGTTCCGGAACTTATGGAATTGAGGCGGCAAGCCAGAAATACTTTCAAAAATCATCACGTGATCTTAATATGCTTGAAGCCGCAGTAATTGCCGGAATGTTAAAAGCCCCGTCCCGCTACAATCCTATAGCATCAAAAGAAAGAGCCTTGGAAAGAGCCAAAGTAGTTCTGAAGGTTATGCAAGAAAACGGCTTTATAAGCGAAAACATGCGTCAAAAAATTCTGAAGATGCCTTTGGGTAGAGAAAAAAATGCCCGCGTACAAGATGCCGGATATTTTGCTGATTGGGCCTATAGTGAAATTAATGGGCTTATCGGCGAAAGAGATAACGATATTTATGCCATAACAACTCTTGACCAAGAACTACAAGAAAAAGCCTCTAAGATCTTGCGTCAAACAATTGTTGCCAACAAATACCGTAATGTTACCCAGGGGGCAGTGGTTATTTTGGATAAAAGCGGCGGAATTAAAGCTTTAAGCGGCGGAATTGATTATAATAAAAGCCAATTTAATCGGGCAACGCAGGCTCTGAGACAACCCGGTTCAGCTTTTAAGCCTTTTGTGTATTTGACCGCTTTGCAAAACGGTTGGAAGCCCGATGACAAGATTATGGATGTGCCAATATCGGTAAAAGGATGGAAGCCTGAGAATGCAGATAAAAAATATTACGGGGAAGTTACTCTGACCCAAGCCTTGGCAAAATCTTTGAACCTGGCAACCATCAACTTAGCTGAACAATTGCCGCGTTCGGAAATTATTCGTAATGCAAAAAAAATGGGAATAACCACACCTATGCAAAACACACCTTCTCTTCCTTTGGGAACTTTTGAAGTGAGGGTAATTGACTTAGCAACCGCTTATACAACAATTGCTAACGGAGGTTATGCCGTGTGGCCGTATGCGGTGAGAGAAATTTATGATCGAGACGGTTATCAGCTTTATCAACGAGGAAGTGATAGCGACATGCAAATACTGCAAGACGAAGATGTGGAAAATTTGACCTATATGCTGGAAGAAGTTATTCGCTCAGGAACCGGAAAAAAAGCCAAAGTCAGCGGGTTTGCCGCCGGAAAAACAGGAACCTCACAAGATAATCGTGATGCCTGGTTTGTGGGCTTTGATGATGATTTGATTTGTGCCGTGTGGTTGGGTAATGACGACGACAGCCCGATGAAAGGAGTTTCAGGGTCGAATCTGCCTGCGGAAATTTGGCGAAAAATAATTCAAAAATAGTGCTTTTATGTTGCAAATAATTATATATAATGCATAAAAGCTTTTAGATTAAATTTTAAGGAAAAAAACAATGAGACAAAAACCTGTATTGCTGATGATTTTAGATGGTTGGGGATATCGTGAACCCAAAACAAAAGATAATGCCATTGAGATGGGAAATACTCCTAATTGGCATAGGATGTATGAAGATAACCCGCACTGCTTGATTGAAACTTATGGTTTGGCCGTTGGCTTGCCTGAAGGACAAATGGGCAACTCGGAAGTGGGGCACACCAATTTGGGAGCCGGACGCGTGGTAATGCAGGATTTGCCAAAAATCGATTTGGCAATCAAAGATGGATCTTTAGCACAGAATCCGGTTTTATTGAATATGATTAAAACACTCAAAACTAACGGAAAGTCTGCTCATGTTATGGGTTTGATGTCTCCGGGCGGTGTTCACTCATCACAAGATCATATTGTGGCTTTGTGTAAAATATTGAGCGATAACGGAATAAAAGTTTGGGTTCATGCCTTTTTGGACGGACGCGACACTCCGCCGGCTTCTGCCGTTGATTATTTGGCTGATTTTGAAAAATCAATTGCCAATATGAACAACGTAAAAATAGCTACCATTGAAGGACGTTTTTATGCAATGGATCGCGATAAACGCTGGGATAGAGTTGAGTTGGCTTATAATAATATTGCTTTTGCCGAAGGAAAACATTTTGCCTCCGCAGATGAGGCCATAAAAGCATCTTATAATGATAAAGTTACCGATGAATTCGTTATTCCTTGCGTAATCGGTGACTATAAAGGAATTGATGACGGAGATGCTATTTTGATGGCAAACTTCCGTGCTGACAGAGCAAGAGAAATTTTATATGCACTTGCCGATACCGAATTTAAAGGATTTGAACGCAAGAAAGTATTAAATCTTTCTGACAGCGTGGGTATGACCGAATATTCGGTTGACCACAATCGTTTTATGCATACTATGTTTCCGCCAGAGGCTTTAACAAACATTTTGGGTGAAATCGTTGCCAACCATGGTATGACACAATTGAGAATCGCCGAGACAGAGAAATATGCCCATGTTACCTTTTTCTTTAACGGCGGCGAGGAAAAGGAGTTTGAAGGGGAAGAAAGAATCCTGATTGCCAGCCCCAAAGTTGCAACCTATGATCTTAAACCGGAAATGAGTGTTTATGAGGTTACCGAGCAGCTGGTTAAAGCTATTGAAGACAAACGTTTTGATGTGATTATTTGTAACTTTGCCAACGGCGATATGGTTGGGCATACCGGAATTATGGAAGCTGCATTAAAAGCTGTTGCCGCGGTTGATGAATGTTTGGGAAAAGTGGAAAAAGCCATTAAAGACGTGGGCGGAGTGATGATTGTGACTGCCGATCACGGAAATGCCGAAAAAATGGTTGATGAAAAAACCGGACAACCATATACCGCTCATACCGTGGGTAAGGTTGCCGCTATCTTGGTTAACTGCCAGGAACACATTTGCCGCATGAAAGACGGTAAATTGGCAGATATTGCTCCGACAATGCTGGATTTAATGCATATTGAAAAACCCGCTGAAATGACCGGAAAATCTTTGTTGGTAAGAAACTAAATGAAAATTGTGACTGCCTTAAAAAACACCTTATTTTGTATTGCCATATTGATGGCAGTGCAAAATGAGGTGTGGGCAGTTACGGTTTCACAAAACGAACTGGCAAAGATGGAAGAGCAAGTCCAAAAGCAGGCAATGGAACATAAAAAACTGCAAGCTCAAGCAACACAAATCAATATGGAGCTTTCTTCCATAAGTCAAGAAATGGTGCAAGCGGCAAAAAAAGTTCAAAACAGCGAAGAAAAAATATCTTTAATGGAAAATCGCTTAGAAGAACTTAAAACCGATTTAAAAAATGCCGAAGAAAATTTTTTGCAAGAAGACGATAATTTAATTAAAACTTTGTCCGCTTTACAAAGTTTAGCTCTAAAACCGACCGAGGCTTTGATTGTTCAACCTTTGACACCGGTAGACATTATCAGAAGTGCCATGCTTTTGCGTGAAACCGTGCCTTATTTGGAAGAAAACGCAGAAAGAATTCGTAAAGAGCTTGATATAATAACCCATAAAAAAGAATTGGTTGAAAGACAATATGCACAAATAAGCAAGCAAAAAAAGGTTTTAGAAAAAGAACATAAGAGAATGAAGGCTTTGGTGCAAAAAAAATCACAAATCCGCAAAGCTGTTGAAATAAAAAGCGAAAAAGCCAAAAAAAATGTTGAACGACTTGCCGCCCAAGCACAAGATTTGAGGGATTTGTTGAAAAAACTTGAACAACAACGTTTGGAAAAAAAACGTAAAGAGGCAGAAAGAAGAGCCAGAGAAGAAAAACTTGCCGAAGAAAAAAGATTGGCTCAGCAAAAAGCTGAAGAAAAACAAACTGCTGACTTGATTAAATTACCTCAAAAGTTTATAACTGATTTAGGAAAGGGTTTTGCCAAAGCAAAAGGGACTTTGCCGCTGCCTGCCAGAGGACAAATTGTGGTTAATTACGGTGAGCAAATGGTTAAAGGGGTTTCCTCAAAAGGAATAACCATAAAAACTCGTAATCAGGCTCAGGTTATTGCTCCTTTTGACGGTTCGGTCATTTTTGCCGGACCTTTCCGTGGTTACGGTAATCTTATTATTATTGAGCATGGTGATGGATATTTATCGCTTTTGGCCGGATTAAGCAGCATGGATGTAGAGCTGGGACAAATGCTTTTGGCGGGTGAACCGGTAGGACAAATGCCCGAAGAAGGCGATGCCAAATTATACGTTGAAATAAGAAAAGATAACCAGCCGGTTAATCCTATGGCTTGGATGAAAGTTTAATTTTTATTTAGGAAAAAAAGATGTCTAAAAAATTGTCGCTTTTAACTTTTGTTGTTTTTAGTCTTTTATTGGTTATTTCTTCTGCTTGTGCAAAAAAAGAAACCAAGCCTCAGGAAGAAACCGACACCTATGAAATGTTGAATTTATTCGGCGAAGTTATGGAGCGGGCAAAAGCTACTTATGTGGAAGAAGTTGACGATAAAAAATTGATTGAATCGGCTATTAACGGGATGTTGATGTCTTTGGACCCTCACTCAAGTTATTTAGATGCTCAGAGCTTTAAGTATATGAACGAACAAACCAAGGGAAAATTCGGCGGGCTTGGTATTGAAGTTACCATGGAGCAAGGTTTGGTTAAAGTAGTATCACCTATTGATGATACACCGGCATCAAGAGCAGGTTTAAAACCAGGTGATTATATTACCAATATTGATGATGAAAACGTTATCGGAATGAGCTTAAACGATGCGGTTGATAAAATGCGCGGTAAAGTAGGAACAAAAGTTAAATTAACAATTCGCCGTATTAACGAAAAACCTTTTGAAGTGACATTGAAAAGAGAAGAAATCAAAATTCAATCGGTTAAATCCGATATAAAAATTGAAGATGTGGCTTATGTACGCATTACTTCTTTTACCGAAGAAACCGATAAAATGGTGGAAAAAGCCATTAAAAAGGCTCAAAAACAATATAAAGATAACTTTAAAGGCGTTATTTTAGACGTTCGAAACAACCCCGGAGGTTTGCTGGATCAAGCTGTTAATGTTGCCGATTTATTCTTAAATCAAGGGGAAATTGTTTCAACACGCTCTCGTAATGAAGAAGACACGGTTCGTTACACCGCAAAAGAAGGTGATATTATTGAAGGTTTGCCGATTGTTGTAATGATTAACGACGGTTCGGCTTCGGCGTCAGAAATTGTGGCCGGAGCGTTACAAGACCACAAGAGAGCTGTTTTACTGGGAGAAAAGTCTTTTGGTAAAGGCTCCGTTCAGACAGTGGTACCGTTGGGAGATTATGGAGCCATGCGTTTGACTACCGCACGCTACTACACTCCATCCGGTCGTTCTATTCAGGCAAAGGGAATTGAACCGGATGTAGAAGTTCATCAGGCAAAAGTGGAAGAAATTGAGAAAGCCTTTGAATTCAGTGAAGCTGAATATCGTAACGCTCTAAAAAATGAAAATGAAAAGGAAGAAAAAAATAAAAATAAGAAAGAGACAAAAGAAAAAGAGGAATGGAAACAAGACTATCAACTTTCAAGAGCTGTTGATTTGGTTAAGGCTTTGGGAATTTACGGCTCGGCAAAATAGGAGAGTGTTTTGGTAAAAAATATTTTACAATATAAAATTTTGTTTGTGGTTTTTATTGTTGTTTTGGCAATTGTTTTGGGTGTAGGATTTTGGTTTGCCGATAAAAAAAGCGAACCGCAATATGCATCAAAAATTGACCAATTAATGTTTGATAGGGATAACAAAGCTCCAAAATTTATATTAACTCTTTCTGAGCAAAAAGAAAAAAAATTACCACCAAAACCTAAAGTAACAACAGATATTGTTGTTCCCCAGGTTGCTACCGATCAGGAAGTAAAAGAATTAACAATTGAGGAAATTATTGAAAGACTTCCACTACTGTCAAAATTGCAAGCTAACGAGCCTACTCAAACTTTAGATTTTATTACAATAGATCAAGAATTAACGGAAACCAACGGTGACTTGATTTTGCCTAAAATTTCCAAAGACGGAAAAAAACCTTGGGCAGAATATGGCAAAAATGTTGAAATTTTGCCTAATTTTAAAAAAGTTGCCATTATTTTTAAAAATATGGGATTAAATCCTGAAGCAACTAATTACATAAATAAAGGTTTTGCATCTGAAGTTTCTTTTTCTTTTACTCCTTATGCCGTTGACGGAGGAACAAAAATTTTATCAGCACGACAATTCGGACATGAAACATATGTTGATATGTTGTTATCTTCAAAAGACTTTTTAAAATCGGACAGCGGACCAATGTCTATGAGCATTACCATAAGCAAAGATGAAGCCTTGGAAAGATTGCAAAAAACATTGTCTACAGGTGCTCCTATAGGTGGTGTTGTAATTAATGATGGGATTGCCGATGAGGATAATGTTGGATTATTAAGTTTTCTATTGTCAGAAATCAAAAATCGCGGCCTTTTGATGATTGATGCAACCAAAGAAGATGGTATTGCCAATATTGACGTTTCTGGACTGGCAAGAAGAAAAGCCGATGTGATTATTGATGAGGATTTTAGTAAAAAGGCTATAAACGAGGCAATAAAAAAGGCAGAAAATATTGCTTTTTTAAAAGGACAGGTTTTATTGGTTGTCGACCCTAAGCCGGTAGTTGTTTTGGCAGTAAAAGAATGGGTTGATTCTTTTTCTCCTCAAGTTTCTTATGAAGATGCTCATGGTATGGAAATTGATAAGCCTTTGGCTTTGGTTCCGGTTTCAAATTTGGTGGTTGAATAATGGCTTTTGTATATCGTAAGAATGTTGGAATCGTAGTTTTTCGTCATGACTTGAAGGTTTTAGTGTGTGCAAGAGCAGACAAGAAAGACTTCAAATGGCAATTTCCGCAAGGCGGTATAGAGGAAAATGAAGATATTGTTGAGGCGGCCAAAAGAGAATTATTTGAAGAAACAGGCATAACATCTGTTGAATTAATTGCAAAATTACCACATTCTTTGAAATACGATTTTCCAAAGGCTCTTTTTTATAAGGACAAAAGATTCAGAGGACAAGAACAGCATTGGGTATTGTTTTATTTTTTTGGCAATGATCGTGAAATTGACTTTTTAAAAAACCCAGAAGAAGTAGAGTTTAAGGCTTTTGAATGGATTGAACCCGATGAAGCCCCAAAAAGGATTGTAAAATTTAAAAAAGATGTTTATTTACAGGTAATTGATAACTTTAAACCGCTTATTGTTAAAAGAGGCTAATTATGGCAGAAAGATTTGCCAAAGAGCGCAACTCCGTAATTAGAGCTGCAAAAGAAGGTATTAAAGGGAATCTGAAACTTTCAGACGCTCAGAAAAAATATGTAAAAAATTTGCTGCTTTTTGCTTTGATTAATGCATCAAAAAACGAAAGTGTTACCAATCGCAATTTTATAAAATTGGTCAATAAACTATTTAAGGGTTTTTTGGTTAAAATTATTAAAGATGCTCTTGATGATGACGACGGGGATTTTGATGAAGCAATAGACGTTGAACTTAATAAAATTTTGGCAAACGGAGAAAAGCTTGATATTAAAAATTTAGAAACAATCTTAACGCCGGAAAATATTGTGGGCTTTTTGAAAAACAATACTAAAGGGTTGTCACAGAGGCAAATTCTAAATCGGCTTATGGCCTTGAGAGAGGTAAAGGCAAACTATCGTGAAACCCCGCAAGAACAACGAAAAAGAGAGCAGCGACAGAAAGAATATGAGCTGCAAAAGCAGCGTCAACATATGATGGAAGCCAACGTTTTGGCTCGCGGGCAAAGAGAACGTGACTAACTTGTATTTGCGATTCTGAAGCGATTCTCAAAATTTGTGGCATAAATTTAACTTTTAAGAACATTTTATAAAAAATTTTTTGATGTGACTCAAAACGAATCTGAGTCTTGGTTTGCTGAGAATCGGCGGTTTTACTGTTGTTTTCTATTAACCATAGATTAATATTTTTTTCTTAAGTTAAGATTGTGAACTGTTTTATATGGTTGTTAATGGTCTTTTTTTATGGTATAATAGTCTATGTGTGCGGTAAGTGTGCAAAAATGATTGTTCTCAACCAGTAGGGGGAAGACGATGCTTAAGAAAGTTTTGTTTATAACCGCAATATGCAGTGTTTTTGCAATATCTGCTCAGGCTGCAGTTGACTGCGGTGCTAATACGTGTGTGGGCACATGGGAAGAACTCAAAGCTGTCGCTGCTGAGGGTAAAACAGTTTATTTAACCTCTGATATTACTATTCCTGATGGAGAAAGTTTTGAATTCCCTGAAAATATGGTTGTGGATGGACAGGAAAAATATAATTTTAGCACAGGCAATAACATCAGTTTAATAAATGGAAATTTTGTAAATAGTTATGGTGGTTATTATGGCGGAACTATTTTTGATAACATGGGAACAATTAATACTATAAACGGAACTTTTGAAAATAATTCTGCTAAATATGGCGGTGGGGCTATTGCTAATGCCTTGGGAACAATTAATACTATAAGCGGAACTTTTAAAAATAATTCTGCTAAACTTGCTGGAGCTATTTATAATGGAAAAACAATTGATAGCATAAACGGAACTTTTGAAAATAATTCTGCCGCTGAACGCGGGGGAGCTATTATTAATGACGGAACAATAACCTCTATTGAAGGGGTTTTTGCTTCGAACACTGCAACATTAGGAGGCGGGGCAATTTATAATAGTGAAACGATTGGCTCTATAAGTGGAACTTTTACTAATAACTCAGCTCATCATAGTGGTGGAGCTATTTATAATGGCGGGGATAATTTAAAAATTATTAATTCTACTTTCAATAATAATTATGTTTTGATTGACTCGTCAGATCCTTTTTCTACTTCCATGGGTGGTGGAGCTATCTATAGTGCTGATAATTTGACTGTTGAGGCAAATGGAGGTGTTACAGAATTTACAGGCAACAAACAATATTTTTATAATTCTGCTGAAGATGACCCCAATGATTTAGAAAGCTTGGAGAGTGAATCAAACGCTATATTTATGGTTGGAGATTTTGTCGGTACTGTTATTAACACAACAATAGATGGTGTTGATACATCTATGATAAATCCAGACTACCAGAGCAAACCTTTGCAACTTTTGGCATCTAATGGCGGAAAGGTTATTTTTAATGACCAAATTGATGGATTTAACATGGATATATATGATTATTTTTCTCTTTTAGGCTTCCAGCTTAATGATAATAAAACCATTGCTTTAGAGAATGGAACACCGTATTTTTCTATTGAAAAAACAGATGATGGTTTAATAAAAATGCATCAAATTATGACTACTGATTTGGATGCAAGCAATATTGAGCAATCTTTAGATGCTTTAGCGGGAAAGACTTGGAGCTGGGCTAATGCCGAGCGTACACAGGTAACTATTGGTTCAGACACTTATAACCTTAAGCCTTATGAAGATGGCAAGTATATGCTGGTGTCAGAAGATGTAGCGGGGCAGCTTTTAGATAACGGGGTCAAGGTAGGATATAACATCAATATAGACGGTGATGCCAGCGGAACGGTGGAGTTTAACGAACAAATAGAAAATGCCCTTGAAGTCGGCTTAAAAAATACCAATGTTGTTTTTGGTGAAAAATCACAAATAAATAACTATACTTTCCGTGCTGAAAGCGGCGTGGTTAACAATGCCGTGGTTAATGACGGCGGAAAGCTTGTGGTTGAAGCTGATGCAACCGCAAATGACACCGTGGTTAACAGCGGCGGAGAATTGTCTGCCGAGGCACAAGCCAGACTGAACAATCTGCTAGCTAAAGGCGGAGCCGTTCTTGATATTGAAAGCGGGGCTGTTCTAAAAGGTGATATTGTCATTGATAAAGATGCCGTTATGGGCGGAACATATGATTATAAAAACTTTTTCAAACAAGATGACGAAAAAGGTTCTTTAACCTTGACCGGTGGTGTGAACTCGGTGGTGGAAGAAGTTTTGCAAAACCCAACCGCAAATAAAAACTTGGTTTTGGCTGATGGAAGCTACAATGTTTCAAGTGTTGACGGCAAAGGAACCAAAGTTAACGGTTGGAACCAAATAACCATTACCCAAACCGATGATACCAAAGATGCCGTGCTTAAATTGGAAGATGATTTAGTGATGCCGGATAAAGATAAATTTGTTTATGTTGATAATGGTGGAACATTAGATTTATCAGGAAATTCACCAACAAATTATACCATCACCGGCTCTTTGGTGAATGATGGTATGGTGACTTTTTGGCATGCAGGCGATGATGCCGATGATATAACCACAATTGAGGGGGCATATAAAGCTCTGGCCGGAGCAACAATGGAAATTGATATTAACCCGACAACCAATACTGCCGATAAAATGGTGGTTGAGGGTGATGTTGCCGGAACAACAAGTGTTATCGGAAAAGCGACCGCCGATTTGATGCCAAGCCAGAAAATTTTGTTTGTGGAAGCTCCTAACGATGATCTGAGTACTGGTGCTTATTTTAATGTTTTGCGTGTGGAAGGAAGCTCTTATAACTGGAACACCATATATGAGGATAATAAATGGTATATAGGTACTGATGATGTTATTCCTGACGGCTCTTTGGGCGGATATGGCGACGGAGAAATTGATGAGGGTGATGGTGACGGCGACGGAGATGGTGATAATCCGTCTGTAAAACCTAAGCCTTCTGTTGTGGCAGAAGCTGTTGCCTATGCGGCTTTAGGTTCTGCAGCTTTGGAACAAAACAGAGATTTGTTGGACAAAGTGGCTCAGCACAGTGCTTCGGTTAAGGCTCTTAATCCTTATTATAACAGAAATGTTTGGGTGGCTCCGGTTTATCGTACGGCAGAAGTTAGCTCTCCCGTTAAATATGATGCCGATATAACCGGAATTGAAGCCGGATTTGAAATCCAAAAAGATCTTTATAATAAAATGGGTATGTTCTTGTCTTATCGTCAAGGTAATTATGATTTGAACGGTAGTGGAAAAGAGATATATTCAAAGATTGGTTCTGAAATTGATATAGACAGCTATGTCGCTGGTTTGTATTATCGTTATGATAGTGAAAAATTGTTTATGGTTGCTGGAGTTTACGGCGGTTTGCAAAGTGCGGATATTCAATCTGATGACGGAATTAAAACGGATACAGATGGAACCGAGTTTGGTGCCGGAATTGAGGTTGGTATGAAGTTTAAGCCTCGTGAAGATATCAGTGTTGAACCAAGTGTTGCATTAAGATATGCAAGAGTTGATTATGATGACATTCATGATGACTTGAAAAAGAATGTTAAGCTCGGAGACTTTAGCCGTACTGAGGCTGAGGTGGGCGTAAAACTCAAAAAAGACTGGAAACTTGATGAGGGTAAGGCTAATGCCTATGTTAAACCGGCTATAGTCCAAACATTTGGTGACGGATCCGCTCAATTTGCCGATTTGGGTGATGTTAGCTCACTTGATGATGAAACTCTTGGAAGATTGGAAATCGGTGGCGGATTTGACATAAATGAGCAATGGAACTTATCTGCTTCTGCTGCTTATACATTCGGTAGCGATTATAAAGACACTTCCGTTAATTTGGATCTTAAATATAATTTCTAAATCGCTTTTGAAAGGGAAGAAATTTGGTCAAGCAGCTCTTTTTTGCTCATGCTGAAATTGCTGTTTATCCATAAAGCTTCAAGGGCTTTAAGATGTTTTCCGACTTCTTGCGGTAATATATTTCCTTTGTCCAACAGGTCTTTCCCTTTAAGCGGAAACACCGGAACACTTGTTTTTTGAATATTGTCCCACACAAATTCCCATGCTGGCGGAACCTCTTTGTCTTTTGACATTTTAAGCAAAAATTTATCAGCAACAAATTCTTTGCCATAAATATAAATTAATCGACGAAGGCTGTTGTCTTCTAAAAAGTTTTGCATAGGAATGTCTATCTCTGCCCAACGAATAAACTCTTGCTTTTCTTTGCGGCTAAAACGCATGCGAACGGCTAAGTTTTCAGCCAAATCTTTATCTGGTTGATAAATAGTAAAAATACGACGCAAGGGTTTACCCGGAATATTTTTGCTTGCCGTTAATTTCATTAAAAAGCTTAGAGCGTCTATTCTTTTGGCATCGGGCATAACATAACTCAAGATATTGTTATCTTGAATTATCTGCATGGTTTCTGCCGCTTTGGGTGTAAGCATCAATTTAAAAAGCTCTTCTTTAATTCTTTCCATCGAAAGATTCTTTAATCCTTCGCGATTTTCTATGCAGGCATCCAGTGCTTTTTTATCCGGTTTTCCGATACCAAACAGTGAATAGAATCTAAAAAACCTTAAAATACGCAAATAGTCTTCCTTGATTCTTTGTGAGGCAGAGCCAATAAAGCGAACTTTACCTTTTTCAAGGTCTTCTATGCCGTTGTAGTAATCAAAAACATTGCCTTTTTCATCGGCATAAACAGCATTTATGGTCAGGTCACGACGAGAGGCGTCTTCTTCCCAATTGTCAGTAAACTCTACTTCAGCATGACGTCCGTCGGTTTTAACGTCTTTACGCAGAGAAGTTACTTCAACCAACTTATCATCTATCATTACACCGATAGTGCCGTATTTTATGCCGATAGGCACCGTTTTTAAGCCTTCCTCAGCACAAGCTTCGGCTAATTCATCAGGAGATAAGTCTGTAGCAAAGTCTAAATCTGACCCCTCTATTCCGCGAAGGGCATCTCTGACAGCACCACCAACAAAACGTAAAACACCGCCATGATGCTTAACAACCAAAAACAAACGTAATATTTTTTTGTTTTTTATCAGTTTATTAATGTCAAGGTAATTATCTCTTATCATTTTTTTCCTCAAATTTTCTTGAAGTTAACAGTTTTTATATTTTTTTCAATTATTATTATGTTAAATTTTAACTTTATGTGGGTAGAACGGTATGAAAAAGTTTTTATTTTTGACGGCATTAGCCGCTTTAACTAATTTTTCTACGGCAGAAGCAAAAGCTCCTGAAGTTTTGGGTGAATATGGCGATTGGGTGGCTTATTATTATCGTGATGCTGCCGGTCAGGTTTGTTATATGGCATCAGCACCCAAAAAAGATGAGGGAAAATATTCAAAACGAGGGGATATTTATGTAGTGGTTACGCATCGTCCGGCCGAAAAAAGCTTTGACGTAGTGAATATTAATGCCGGATATACTTATAAAACCGATGCTCCGGTAACCATTAAAATAGGGGCTAAAACTTTTGATCACTTATTTACAAACGGTGATAAAGCTTGGGCCACCAGCGAAAAAACCGATAAAGAAATAGTTGAAGCTATGAAAAGAGGATCAAGAATGATTGTTCACGGAGTATCTAGCAGAGGGACTGCCACTAAAGACACTTATTCTCTCTCCGGCTTTTCCAGTGCTTATCGGGCAATTTCTAACAAGTGCAAGAAAAAATAATGTCTAAAAAAGAGCTTATTGGTCTTTCTAAACAAGAATTGGGCTCCGAAATTGAAAATATCGGAGAAAAGCCTTTCAGAGCAAAGCAATTGTGGCAATGGATTTATTTTCGCGGTGAAACCGATTTTGCCAAAATGAGCAACTTGTCTAAAGATTTACGGGCTAAATTGGCAGAAAATTTTACAATAACTCGCCCAAAAATAGTTACCGAACAGCTTTCCAAGGACAAAACACACAAATGGTTGCTGGAATTTACCGACGGACAAAGAATTGAAACGGTGTATATTCCCGAAGAAGACCGCGGAGCTGTTTGTATATCAACCCAAGTCGGTTGTGCGGTCGGTTGCAAATTTTGCCATACCGGAAGCCAAAAAATAACCCGTAATTTGACAGCAGGAGAAATTGTGGCTCAGTTTATGGTGGTTCGTGATGCCTACGGCGAATGGCCAAGCCCAACCAATGAGACAAGAATGATTTCAAATATTGTCGTAATGGGCATGGGCGAGCCTTTGCATAATCAGGAAAACGTTTTTAAGGCCTTAAAAATTCTTTCTGACGGTGACGGAATCGCCATTTCTAAAAGAAGAATAACACTTTCAACTTCCGGAATTGCTCCTCTTATTCCAAGCGTGGCAACAGATTTGGGAGTTAAATTGGCTATAAGCCTGCATGCTCCAAATAATGAAAAGCGTTCACAAATTATGCCTATTAATAAACGCTACCCCATAGAAGAGATTTTGACAGCTTGCCAAAAGTATCAAGATGTTATGGGTATGAGCCGAATGATTACATTTGAATATCTGATGCTTAAAGATTTTAATGATTCTCTTGATGATGCTTATGAACTGATTGCTTTGATGAAAAAATATCATTTGGGGGCAAAGTTTAACTTGATTCCGTTTAATCCATGGCCCGGGTGCGACTTTCAACCCAGCTCAAACAACAAGGTTCATGCTTTTTCCCGTGAGCTTGAAGCTGCCGGATATGAGGCCCCAATTAGAGTGGCTCGCGGACAAGATATTTTGGCTGCCTGCGGACAGCTTAAATCTGCTAAAATTTAATAAATTTGTAATTAATTGTAACTTTTAGCAGCTTCTTTAAAGGCTTGTAAAAATTTAGATATTTCGTAATTTTCAATATCTTTGAAATCTTCCCATAATTTTGCAGCTGTTGTATGATATGTATTAGGAACATTTCCAATATATGGATTATCAGGATTAAAGTTATTTATATTACTTATTGAACTAAACCATAAATCTTTAAGGTTAATTATTTTAACTGTTTTTCTATTTTCAGATCCCCACGCAATAACACCAACAACATTTTTGCTACCATCATAATTATTGGCAGAACCATAGCTTAAATCTGAATACATTACATCGCCGATTTTTGGAATATTATTAGATGTATCTAAATTATTTACTTGGGAAAAGCATCTTACATATAATCCATAACCTTGACCTCCTTTATATGTATAATTACGATAACCAGAATCTAATTTAATCGTCCAAGGCCCAGTATTGTTCTTTTCTGTTGAACTCCAATAATAATCCGTATTCAAAACTCCTGCATTAACTCCTTTATTTTTCAAAATTGAAAAAGTATTATTAATTGCATTTTTATTATCTCCGGTGTTTCCTGATGAGAAGGGAGCATCCGTGATTCCTTCAACATCAAAACCACATAATTCCATCAATTCACCAATGGCTGGAAAATACCAGTTGCCCTGTCCGAAGTTGGCGTCATTTTTATCAACGCCGGGAGCATAAAATTGATTACATGCCGTGGCAGCCAAAGCATCAGCTCCTATTTGGTTTATCATAGCTTGAGTGTTTGCTTTACCATCAAACAAGCTGGTATTCCTGATAGAAGCATCATCACTGATACCACTCGGCTGAAGGTAACGACAGCTACCGCAATTCTCATTTCCGGATAAATAGCCGTTGGGAGTTAAGACGCCTCCATTTCCCTCACATTCACTTTGTTTTACAGTTCCTGTAGCACACGGTATTTCCGGACATATGCCGCAAATCTCATCCCCGGAATAACCACTCGAATTATATTTATAACCGCTACCGTTACATTCACTTATACCGGCACTATACCCTGCCGGACAACTCTTGGGACTACATTTACTGCAAATTTCATCTCCGGAATAACCATTAGTGTTAAAATTCCAACCCTCAGAACCTTTACTACCGCAATCTCCTACTTTTTGATGCTCCGTTGTATAATCTGAAGCACAGGCTTTGGGACTACATTTACTGCAAATTTCATCTCCGGAATAACCATTAGTGTTAAAATTCCAACCCTCAGAACCTTTACT
>CALXUM010000006.1 GCA_944391685.1 uncultured Alphaproteobacteria bacterium | reverse complement strand
TCATGGCTGACACCTTCATAAACTAATAGTTTTATAGGCGATATTCATCGCCTGCCTCTGTTGTTAGTTTAATCTAACAAAACTATTATGTCAATTATAGATTAAAGCCTTTGGACGCATAACATAAGATGTTATGCTAAAAATAAACCCCCTCTGCAGAGAGGGGGTTTTTGAAAGTTAAATTTTTATTATTTCTTCAACTGAGAAGCAACTTCAGATGCAAAATCTTCTTCTTTTTTCTGCAAGCCTTCACCTAATTTGTAACGAACAAATCCGGTTAATTTGATCTCAGCACCAAGATCTTTGGCGGCATCAGCAATAACCTGTTTAACTTTCTTGTCAGGATCCATGATGTATGCCTGTTCTTCCAAAACTACTTCATCATAGTATTTACGAACACGACCTTCAACCATTTTCTCAATAATATTTTCAGGTTTGCCAGAAGCTTTAGCTTGTTCTGCAAAAATTGCTTTTTCATGTTCAACAGCTGCAGGATCAACTCCGGCAATGTTCAAAAACAAAGGAGCAGAGGCTGCAACATGCATAGCGATGTGTTTGCCTAGTTCAGCCAATTTGGTTTTGTCTGCCTTGGATTCCAAAGCAACCAATACACCGATTTTACCAATGTTGTTACCGGCGGCATTGTGAATATAAGAAGCAATTATACCCTCGTTTACTTCCAACATTTCGGCACGACGTAAATTCATGTTTTCACCAATCTTGGCAATCATGTCGGTTAAACGTTCTTCAAATGTTTTGCCGCATTTGGGGCAATTAAACTTTTTCATGTCGCATACTTGACCGGCACTCTTTAATGCTACGATAGCGGCGTCTGCAACATATTCTTGGAAAATTTCATTCTTTGCAACAAAGTCGGTTTCAGAGTTAACTTCAACAACGGCACCTTTGTTACCTTCTACATAAACCGAAACCAATCCCTCAGCGGCGATACGGCTGGCTTTTTTGGCGGCAGATGCCAAACCTTTTTTACGCAACCAGTCAACAGCTTCATCCATGTTGCCGTTGGTTTCAACCAAAGCTTTTTTGCAATCAAGCATACCGGCACTGGTCATCTCTCTCAATTCTTTTACCTTAGCGGCTGTAATTTCTGTCATATTGCATTCCTTTTTATAAAAAATTGCGGCGATATAAAACTTTTATAATAAAAGCCATACCGCCGCAGAACTTGATAATATTTCCAAAACGGTGAAAAGCTTATTCGGCGACAGTCTCTGCTGCAGCTGCTTTTTTGGAAGCTCTTTTCTTTGCAGGTTTGGGAGCTTCTTCTGTCTTTTCTGCTTTTTCAACCATTTCTTCTACTTTGACACCTTGAGCGGCAATTTGGGCTTGAATACCGTCAAGAATGGCGGATGATACCATTTCAGAATAAAACTGAATGGCACGAATAGCATCATCATTGCCGGGAACCGGAAGATCTACAACCTCAGGATCGGCATTGGTATCAACAATACCGATAACCGGAATACCCAATTTTTTGGCCTCTTTGATAGCCAAAGATTCTTTGCAGGTATCAATAACAAAAACAAGGTCAGGTTGTCCGCCCATGTTCATGATACCGCCGAGTTCGTTGTTGAGTTTTTCCTGTTCTTTTTTAAGGTTCAACATTTCTTTCTTGGTGTAGCCTTCATAATCATTTTTCTCGGCCATCTCGTTTAATTTAACAAGGCGAGAAATTGATTTGTATACTGTTTTCCAGTTGGTAAGCATACCGCCTAACCAGCGTTGGTTAACATAGTATTGTCCGCAACGCTCAGCATTCTCTTTGATGATGTCTTGAGCTTGCTTTTTGGTGGCTACAAACAAAACCTTACCGCCGTTGGCTGCAATTTCACGTGCAGTGGCCAATGCTGTGTAAAGCATGGGGTAAGTTTTTTGTAAATCAATGATATGAATATTATCTTTTTTGCCGTAAATATACGGAGCCATTTTCGGATTCCAACGACGAGCGTGGTGTCCAAAGTGTACGCCAGCTTCAATCATCTGACGCAATGTAAATTTAGGAAGAGACATTTTTTATTTCCTTTTTCCGGTTAAACCTCCGCAGATTTTCTTGAGTCTTAACTGACACCGGAGCGAAAAGACAAAACCTTCCGCATAAATCTGCGTGTGAATTATAAAACGGCACCATTACCGTTTCGGAGCAATGTTTACACTTAATCAATTAAAAATGCAAGAGTTTTTTATAAAAAAAGCACGGAATTTTCCGTGCTTAGATTTTTATAACAACTAAAAGAATATATATTTTATAAGATGTATCAATCCAAAGATTGTTAAACAAATTAACAAAATTATAGATCCTTCAACTGTTATTTGAGCCATAATGTAACTTAGGCTATGACAATTTGGACTGTCTAAGACCCTTAAAATCAAAAACGTTGATATTGTTAAAGGCCAAAGTAAAAGCCCTAAACCTATGCCTGCTCCTATCAAAATAACCAAAAATAACATTATTATTTTTTCAATTATTTTTTTCTCACTAAACGTGCAAATAATAATTGAAAAAGCAGACCCTATTAACAGGCTTATGTTATTGATGGTGTAAAGCCCTTCTTTTATATATTTATATATAAAAAAACAAAGCACACAAATAAGTAGATAAATTAAAACTTTTTTCATAATTATTTATATTTTATATTTTGTTATTTTAATTTTATTTATTTTGTACTTTTTGTCAATAATTTAAAATGCTTGTTTTGTTGTTTATCTTTGCGGTTTTGGGCTTGTAAAATCTGAGCAAATGCTGTACTTTAGCGATAATTGTGAAATTGTAGAGGTAAATATGTCTGATTTATTCGACGGCGAAAAAAAAGAAATTAAAGAATATAGCGCCGAAAGTATTGAAGTTTTGGAAGGGTTGGAGCCGGTTAGGCATCGTCCTGGAATGTATATCGGCGGAACAGATGAAACCGCCCTGCACCATTTGGTGGCTGAGATTTTGGACAACTCAATGGATGAGGCCGTGGCCGGTTTTGCCAACAAAATTGACGTGCAGGTTAATGCTGATTACTCGGTTACGATTACTGATAACGGCCGTGGAATTCCGGTTGATCCACACCCAAAATACCCCGGAAAATCAGCTCTGGAAGTTATTATGACCATGTTGCACTCCGGCGGAAAATTTGGCGGAGGAGCATATAAAGTATCGGGAGGTTTGCACGGGGTTGGACTATCCGTGGTTAACGCTTTGTCAGAAAAATTAGTGGTGGAAATTGCCCGTGATAAAAAACTTTATCGTCAAGAATATTCTAAAGGGAAACCAATAACACCTTTAGAGCTGGTTGGTAACGCTCCTAATCGCCGCGGAACCTCGATAACTTTTAAACCTGATCCGGAAATTTTCGGAGCCACGGCGAATTTACAGCCAAACAGAGTTTATCGTATGGCCAGATCTAAAGCCTTTCTGTTTAAGGGTATTCATATTAATTGGAGTTGTGCTCCTGAGGTTTTGGAAGAAGGCGAAGCTACTCCGCAAAGTGCAGAACTTTGTTTTCCTAACGGATTGTTGGACTTTTTGAATTATCAGATCGGGGCAAAACCAACCATTAACCGCAGGCCTTTTTTTGGTGAAGCTGAACTGGCTAATGACGAAGGAAGAGTTGAGTGGGCAATAACATGGACTGAAGATGAAAACGGTTTTTGCCATTCTTACTGCAACACCGTAGTTACTCCTTTTGGCGGAACACATGAAACGGGATTTAAATCTGCTTTAATACGCGGACTTAAAGAATATGGCGAAATGGCAAATATTAAAAAAGCTGCCTCAATAACCGCGGAAGATTTTTTGAGCGATGCCAGTATAATGCTCTCGGTATTTATCCGTGATCCTCAATTTCAAGGACAGACCAAAGATAAATTGACCTCTGCCAAAGCGGTGAGATTAGTTGAATCGGCCGTAAAAGACTCTTTTGACCATTGGTTATCCTCAGATCCTGAAAATGCCACCGCCTTGTTGGAATATGTAATAGATAGGGCCGATGCTCGCAAAAAGAAAAAAGAAGAAAAGATTCAAAGCAGAAAAACACCTACTAAGCGTTTGCGGTTGCCCGGCAAGCTTGCCGATTGTTCGCAAGCGGCAGCTAAAGATACGGAAATATTTATTGTTGAGGGTGATTCCGCCGGCGGTTCGGCCAAACAGGGACGAGACAGAATTACTCAGGCTATTTTGCCTTTGAGAGGAAAAATTCTTAACGTGGCCAGCGCAAGTCTTGATAAAATAACCCAAAACCAGGAAATTAAAGATATGATTGAGGCTTTGGGCTGTGGTATTAAAGAGAATTATAACGAAGATAATCTGCGTTATGAAAAAATCATTATCATGACGGATGCCGATGTTGACGGTGCTCATATTGCATCTTTGTTAATGACCTTTTTTTACCAACAAATGCCAAAGCTTATTGAAAACGGGCATTTGTATATTGCCACCCCTCCTTTATATAAAATAGCCGTCGGAGGCAAGAACTATTACGCCCTTGATGATATTGATAAAGATAAAATTTTGGCCAAGGTAGTTAAAGGCAACCAAAAACCAGACATCAGCCGCTTCAAAGGTTTGGGAGAAATGAGTGCTCAACAGCTTAAAGAAACTACCATGGATAAAAAGAATCGCATGTTGCTGAGGGTGATGATTCCTTCGACAAACACCGAAGAAGGAAAAGAAGAAGCTTTTGAAACCAGACGGCAGGTTGAGCGTTTGATGGGCAAAAACCCTGAGACCAGATTTAAGTTTATTATTGAGCGTGCCAAGTTTGTTGATGATTTGGATATTTGATGATTAGAAAATTTTGTACCAAAGATACCGAAAAAATTCTAAACATTTGGCTCGAGGCAAGTTTGGCTGCCCATGACTTTGTTCCGCAAACTTATTGGCAAAAGATGTTACCCATAGTGCGAGACTATTATTTGCCGTCAGCTCAGGTGTTGGTATTTGAAGACAAACGAAAAATTAAAGGCTTTTTGGCTTTGCTTGATAATCGTCATATCGGGGCTTTGTTTGTAAAACCTGAATTCCAGGGGCACAAGATAGGCTCAAAACTTTTAAAAAGAGTTCAGAAAATGTCTTCTCATTTAACCTTGAAAGTGTTTGCTAAAAATAAATCCGCTTTGACTTTTTATCAAAAAAATGATTTCAAAATAATTTCTGAACAAATAAGTCCAGATACAAAAGAAATAGAATTAATGATGAGTTGGGCATTGGGCTGCAAAAGCGGATACAGAAAAAGATTTTACGGAGATTCCTGATTTTGTGCAAAAAAAGGGGTTGACTTATTTGAAAGCCTCTTTTATATTCTGAGCAATTCTTGGGGTTATAGCTCAGCTGGGAGAGCGCTTGAATGGCATTCAAGAGGTCAGGAGTTCGATCCTCCTTAGCTCCACCAATTTATAAAGCCCGTTGATCTCAACGGGCTTTTCCTTGATTTTGGGGGTATAGCTCAGTTGGGAGAGCGAATGGTTCGCAATCATTAGGTCAGCGGTTCGATCCCGCTTACCTCCACCAATTTTAATAAAAAACCATAAGTCTTTAAGCTTGCGGTTTTTTTACTAAAAAGCGTTTTTTATGTGCCGAAAAGAAAAAGGAAATTTTACCAAAAAGGCATCAAAACGGATTGTAAAATCAGCATATTGAGGATTTTGCTGCAAAAAAGCTTCGGCACAGCGACGGACACGCTCTCTTTGTTTGCTTAAAATGGAAAAAGCCGCCGTTCTCAAATCAACTCTTTTCTTTACCTCAACAAAAATCAGAGTTTTGCCGCGACGCATTATTAAATCAATTTCTCCGGCTCCGGTTCCTTGGCCACAACTAAAGTTGCGAGCAATCGGAAGATAACCCTTAAACATCAACAATATCATTGCCAAAAATTCAGCAAAATGTCCGCTATGATAATTGTTCATTTTTTATTCTCAGTGCCTGTTCATATACATCATTTTTATTTAAGCCGTATTTTTCAACCACTTTTTTAACTGCGGTTTTAAGACTTGATTTTGATATTTCTTGTTTTAAAATATTTTCAATATCAGGTTTTGGTTCTGTATCATCAGTCGGTGGAGATATCAACAAAACCATTTCTCCGCGTGGTTCTTTGTTGGTGAAAACATCTACAAGCTCCAAAGCCGTGCCGTTTTGGCATTCTTCATAGACTTTGGTGATTTCTCTGACAACGGCCATTTCGCGGTTGCCAAAAACCTCGGCGGCTTTTTGCAGGGTTTTAACAATACGGTTGGCTGTTTCATAGAAAATCAGCGTGGCTTTGGCATCTTTAAGCTCATTGAACAAATCACCACGGGCTTTGTCCTTGTTGGGAATAAAGCCGGCAAACAAGAATCTGTTGCTGGGCAAGCCTGAGAGCTGCAAAGCACAAATCACGGCACAAGCTCCGGGAATGGTACAAACATATATACCTTCTTGGCGGCAACGACGAATCAACTTATATCCGGGATCTGAAATCAGAGGGCTTCCGGCATCGCTTATTAAGGCAACGGATTGTCCGCTTTGAACCATATTGATTATTTTGGCGGCGTGTTCTTCCTCATTATGGTCATGAAGAGTGAAAAATGGTTTGTGACTATCTAATCCCAAAAGATTAAAAAGTTTTTTGGATACTCTGGTATCTTCACAAGCAATAACATCTGCTTCTTGCAACACCTGACGAGCTCGTTCGGATATATCCGCAATATTGCCGATGGGGGTGGCGACTATATAAATACCGTTTTTCAAAAACACCTCTCTTTACAATAAGTTTTTTTTCATCTAAAACTTAATTTAAGATTGTTTTATTTTAGGATAAAAAGCAAGTGTTAAAAAAATTTAGTCTTTTTTGGTTGTGTTTGATTGTGGCTGCTTGTTCAGGCCCCAGAGCAACAAAAATTGCCGATACAGGCGGCAGTCAGGCTTTTAATACCGATATCAGCGAGATTAATATTGCCCCGATTAACAACAGTTTCAGGGTTGGAGTGTTGCTGCCTTTAAGCGGGGCCGCCTCCAAACATGGCAGAGGGATGAAAAATGCCACCATGATTGCTTTGGAAGACGTGAAGAATCCTAACCTTATTTTACAGTATTATGATACCAAAAGCACTCCCAGCGGAGCCAGAATCGCCGTGGCCAACGCCATAAGACAACGCTCAAATCTGATTATCGGCCCATTAATGAGCTCTGAAGTGCAGGCTATTGCCAATGAAACAATTTATCAAGGAGTGCCGGTGATTGCTTTTTCCACCGCTCAAGAGGTTTTACAGCCGACGGTTTATACCATGGGCTTGTTGGTAGAAGAACAGGTTGACAGAATCATGACTTTTGCCGCTCAAAAAGGCAGAAGACGCTTTGCCCTGCTTTTGCCCGACAATTCAAACGGAATCGCCGTGGCTAAAGCGGCAGTTAAGTCGGCTCAAAAAAATGGGGTTGAGGTTACGGTTATCGGCTTTTATCCGCCGGCAACATCCGATTTCTCAAGCATAATAAAACAAATGACTAATTATAATTCTCGTCATGCCAAAGCAGCCGGAATCAAAAACTCTTTGAAAGCAAGAGCTAATGCCGGTGATGAGGCAGCTTTGCGTGAGTTAAAAAGAATGGAAACCAGCCAAGGCGTGGGTGATTTGGATTTTGATGCCGTAATAATACCCGAAAGCGGAGCAAAGTTGACCTCGGCAATTTCCATGTTTGCTTATTATGACGCGTCTTATCCGCAAATCCAGTTTTTGGGAACTTCTATCTGGGAAACCGGAAAATTTAATAAAGAATCGACAATTGTAAACAGTTGGTATCCGGCAATTTCAAGAAAACACAGCTCTTATTTTGCCAATAAATATTATAATATTTTCGGAGAAAGACCAAGCAGTTTATATTCTTTTGCTTATGATGCCGTGGCTTTAGCCAATGAGCTTTCAAAGCAACAAACCAACAACCTTAATATGGAGATAACAAACCCAGACGGCTATGCCGGAATTAACGGTGCGTTCAGATTTTTTGATGACGGAAGCAACCAACACAGCTTGGATATTGTTGAAATCCGTTCAGAGGGAGATGTGGTGATTGATGAGGCTCCGCAAAGGTTTGAAGATGACGGTAGCGGACAAAGATTGCAGCCGGTTAATCTAAATGGGTATAACCCGCCAAAAATCTATGGTAAAGACGCGGCAACCGCCCAAATTGCCATTTTCGGCTCAATTGTTCCGCAAGGAGGGTATTATCCTTCTTCTGCAGGCTCAGAGGATTTTGAGGTTGTTATCCCTTAATTGAAAAATAAAACTAAATTTTACCAAATTTTACTTGAAAATCGCTTAGGATTTGTTAAGTATAGCTATTGGAGGGCTTGCGGGTTAGCCGTTCGCCAACCCGGTCAGGTCCGGAAGGAAGCAGCCGTAACGAAACAGGTTAAGGTCGCCTGCTCTCCACCACTTTTTTAGGTTTGAACTTTTTATGGCTGAAGATACGCAAAAAAAACAAGATTATGTGGTTTTGGCACGCAAGTATCGTCCGCAGAACTTTAATGAGCTGTTGGGACAAGATGCCTTGGTGCAAACTCTTACCAATGCCATAAAAAACAATCGTCTACATCATGCTTATATTTTGACGGGAATCCGCGGAGTGGGCAAAACCACCACCGCCAGAATTATTGCCAAAGCTCTTAACTGCACCGGCAAAGACGGTCATGGCGGGCCAACAATCAACCCTTGCGGAATTTGTGAAAATTGTCGGGCAATTGCCGAATCCAGACATATTGATGTTTTGGAGTTGGATGCGGCATCACGTACCGGTGTTGACGATATTCGCGAGATCCTAGACGGGGTTCGCTACAAGCCAACCAATGCTCGCTATAAAATATATATCATCGATGAAGTGCACATGCTCTCAAAGAGTGCTTTTAATGCTTTGCTCAAAACCTTGGAGGAGCCGCCTTCACACGTTATTTTTATTTTTGCCACGACTGAAATTCGCAAAGTTCCGGTAACTGTTTTATCCAGATGCCAGCGTTTTGATTTGCAGCGTTTGAGCATTGAAACTTTGATGAAACATTTTCAAAATATTGTTAAAAACGAAGGCTTGCAAGCCGAGGAAGAAGCTTTGCACCTGATTGCAAAAGCCGCCGACGGTTCTTGCCGCGACGGATTGTCTTTGTTGGACCAGGCTATTGCCTTAGGCAACGGAGTTATTAAGACCGAAATTGTAAAAGAGATGATTGGTTTGGCTGATCGCAGCCAAACTTTTGAATTGTTTGAAAATCTGTTGGCCGGAAAACTGGAAGCTGTTACCGCCAACCTGAACACTCAATACAAAAACGGAGCAAATCCGCTGACAATCTTGCAGGATTTGATTAATACCACACATATGGTTGCCAAAGCAAAAATTGTTCCTGCTTTTGCCAAAGATGATTCTTTGTCCGAGGCGGAGAAAGAATTGTGCAACAAACTGGCTCCGGCAACATCAATAGCTGTCCTTTCCAAAATTTGGCAGATGATGATTAAAGGCTTGAGCGAGCTTAATATGGCTCCGGTACAAATTGACGCATTGGAGATGATTTTAATCAGAATCGCCTATTCTGCCAGTTTGCCAACGCCGTATGAGATTTTGAACGACGTAAAAAAAAACTCTAAATTAGACGCACCAACCGCCGTTGCAACGGCGAATGCACCTAGGCCTGAGGAGATAAAAGAAAAAGCTCCTCTCATACAACAGCTCATAACCAAAGAAACACCTGATGTCAGCGGTGCGGTTTTTAATAAGCCCGAGGATTTGATTGCCTATTTGGAAGAGGCAAAAAAAATGCTGATGATTTACAGCCTAAAAAATGATGTTTCTTTTGAGGAATTTGCCCAAGGGCGGATTAAGATGGCGGCATCTGATAAAATCAATAATGACTTTTTGCTCAATTTGCAGAGGGTTTTAACGGAGGCAACCGGCATAAAATGGGAAATTGAAATCAGCCGCGGGCAACTTGGCGAAACCATTGCCGACCGTGAAAAAGCTCAAGACAACGAAAACAAAAAAAATGTGTCTGACTTGCCTTTGGTTAAGGCAATTTTGAGTGAGTTTAAGGGCTCAAAGATTGAAACTTTGACCCGAAAAATCAACAAACAAGAAAATATTGAAGAATCTTCTTTTGAAGAGAGTGAAAACTATTTTGACGAGGATTTATAAATCATGATGAATATTCAAGGAATTATGAAACAAGCCCAAGCCATGCAAAAAAAAATGGAAGAGGAACAAGCTAAACTTGCGGCCGAAGAAGTTGAAGGAACATCAGGCGGCGGCATGGTGAAGCTGGTTTTGAACGGCAAGTTTGAAATGAAAAAGCTAAGCTTGGACAAATCTTTGCTTGACCCTGAAGAAACAGATGTTTTGGAAGACTTGATTGTGGCGGCTTATAATGATGCCAAAAGCAAGGTAGATGCCAAAATGCAAGAGAGCATGAGTGCTATGACCGGCGGGCTTAATCTCGGTGGACTGAAACTGCCTTTTTAGAGAACAAAAATGGCCGGAAACGATATTGAAAAACTGGTTAAGCTGATTAGCAAACTGCCATCGCTGGGGACACGTTCCGCCAGAAGAATTGTCTTGCATATGCTCAAGAAAAAAGAATCGGTTATGCTGCCGTTGATGGAGGCAATGAATGAGGTGGCAGAAAAAATTTGCACTTGTGAAGTTTGTGGTAATTTTGACACGTCATCCCCCTGCTCTATTTGTTGCTCAAAACAACGTGATGACAGCACGCTTTGTGTGGTGCAAGACGTGGCTGACCTTTGGGCTATGGAAAGAGTTTCTTTGTTTAAGGGAAAATATCATGTGCTGGGCGGGGTTTTATCGGCTCTGGAGGGAATCGTGCCGGAAGACCTTAATATTGAGCCGCTGGCTCAAAGAATCGCCTCCGGGGGCATAAAAGAGCTTATTTTAGCTTTGCCGGCAACCATTGACGGACAAATCACCTCGCATTATTTGTCTTCTCGCTTTAAAGACAGCGGGGTTAAAATAACCACTTTGGCTCAGGGAATCCCCATGGGTGCCGAGCTTGACTATATGGATGAGGGAACGTTGCAGTTGGCCCTTAATTCACGTAAGGTTTTATGATCGGGGAGCCCTCTCGGAGTAATCCGGAGGTTGCCATTTCTTGTGTTATGGTTAACGTTACCTCCTCGGTCGCCTTTTTATTTTTGATAATCTTCTACTTTTTTAATGGTTTCGGAAAGATTTATGCCGATTGCATCGGCTATCAATATAGTCATTGATAATGAAGGATCTTGCAAATGTTTTTGAATATTTGAAAGCGAGCTTTGGCTAACCCCTGTTTTTTGGGGTATTGTATAATTAGTAATGCCACGACGCTCCTTTTCTTTCATAAGAGCATTGATAATCTTTTGAGTTATTTTTTGTGCTTCTCTTTTGTTCATAAAATTAGTCGTTTGATGTAAAAAACTTATTTATATTCTACAATTTTTTTAAAAATTTCTATTGGGTCTAAGCCTAACATTTTAACAATTTCTATAAATTCAATTACATCAATTCGCCTTTCTCCAAGCTCACATTTTCCAATATATGATGTTGGCATTCCAAGCTTTTTAGAGAGGTCTTTTTGCTTTTCCCCCGCTTTTTCTCGTGCTTCTCTTAAGACTTCTCTCATGTATTTATAGCGTGGCGTAAATATTGATTTTGTCATAAATTAATCCATAAAAAATTTTTATTGGACATTTATTAAATTGCATTTTAATATAAGCCCCAAAATGGGGTTTATGTTAAAACCATTTGCAAAAAAAGATTATTAGGTTAATATCTGATACAAGGAATAGCCGTAACAACGGTTATCTTGAGGGCTAGAGATAGTCCGGATGAATTCGCATTCATCCCTATAACACAAGCAGCACCTGATATTTGTGCTGTAACTTGGCATAAAAAATAAATATTATAGTCCTTTTATTTTTTATTGCTCGGGATTATATCCCCGGTCTATGGATTTTGAGGCCGGGGAGCCCTCTTGGAGTAATCCTGAGGTTACCATTTCTTGTGTTATGGTTAATGCGAACTCCCCGGCCGCCTTTTAGGTGGTTTTTTTCTGCCCTTATTAAAAACAGGGAGAAAAGATGCCAAACGATTTTTCTGCTTTCAAAATTGATTATGATGCCGAACGTCAATGCCAATTTTATCAAATTATCGGCAATGATCTTATGCTACGTCGCATCAAAAAGCTTAAAAGCGAGCAAACGGTTGCTCAAGAATTGAAAATATCGGTTGAGCAATTACGCCGTTTTGAAAACGGCGAGAATCCCCTGCCCTTGTGGTATTTTGTGTTGTTGTGCAAGTTTTTGGACTTTGATTTTAATTGCCGAACCGCTTATCTGCCTGATGAAGTTATTCCGACTTTTTTTACCGATAACAATTCTTGAGGTTTTTATTCCACATTTTCAATCAGGCGGTCAAGATTGTCGCGTTCTGATTCTTTGTAGCCTTCAAAGTTTTCTTTGATTTTGGTTTTGGCTTTTTCTTTTACGGCTTTTTTGATTTGCGGTTGAGCAAGTTTTTCAAACAGCTCGTCGGTTGAGGTGTCTGTCTTTTCCTCATCTTTTTCAGCCTCTTTATTAAGGGCTTTTTCGTTCTCGGCACCTACTTGTTGGGTTTTTTCTTTGATGATTTTTAGGGTATCTTCAGGGATCATCTCCTCAAGCGGTTTGGCAAAAGAACCTGCCAGCTGAAAATACCTTGATTGGGTCAGGACATCTGATTGTTTTTCAACCGGAATCATCCAGCTGACTAAAATATAAAACAAAACAACCAGCAACATGGCTCTGACTATGCCGAAAAACAAGCCTAACGTGCGGTCAAGCCCGCTGAGTTTGCTGCTGCGAATCTTGCCGACAATGCCGGCGGTGGTATATATCCAAACAATGAAAAACAATATCAAAATGCAAATTGCCGTGGTGACGCCGGCCAAAATGCCGCTGGAAATGTATTGTTTGGCAAATGGCATTAAAACAGGTAGCAAATAAATAACCGCCAAAGTTGCCAAAACCCAGCCGATGATGGATAAAACCTCTTTTACCAAACCGCGGCTTAAAGCAATCAGGGCTGAGATGCCGATAACGATTAAAATGACAATATCAAGGTTATTTAATTGCATAAAACTTTTTCCTTTGTTCTTAATTAAACCAATTTATGAGGCGTTGAACATTGCCGATTTCATGAATGTTCATGTTTACGTTGGTCTTTTTTTCTTTGCTGTGGGTGGGTGGAGTGATGGCACTGGCAAACCCAAGCTTAAAGGCCTCTTTTAAACGCAGGCTGGGTTGGCTTACGGCTCTGATTTCGCCGGAGAGGCCTATCTCTCCAAAAACAACCATATCTGCCGGAAGAGGCTTGTTGGTCAAAGATGAAATTACCGCCATGGCCACCGCCAAATCTGCCGCCGGCTCCGATATTCTTAAACCGCCGGCAATGTTTAGATAAACATCTTGAGAGCTCAAGTTCATGCCGCATCTGGCCTCTAAAACCGCCAATAGCATGGATAACCTATTGCTGTCCCAGCCGACAACCGCTCTCTTGGGGCTGGAATAGCCGGTTGGGCTCACTAAAGCCTGGATTTCTACCAACACCGGACGCGAACCTTCTATGCCGGCAAAAACGCAAGAACCGGAAATATTGCCCTGACGCTCTGCCAAAAACAGAGCCGATGGGTTTTCAACCTCTATCAAGCCTTGATCCTGCATTTCAAAAACACCTATCTCATCAGTGGCTCCGTAACGGTTTTTTACCGCTCTTAGAATCCTGAAATGATGTCCGCGTTCGCCCTCAAAGTATAAAACCGTGTCTACCATGTGTTCTAATACCCTGGGGCCGGCAATGGCTCCTTGTTTGGTAACATGCCCAACCAAAAACAAGGTGAATCCTTTACGCTTGGCAAGTTTTATCAGCTCATAACTACATGCTCTGACCTGAGAAACACTGCCGGGCGTGGATTCAACTTCATCAAGATACATAGTTTGAATGGAATCAATAATAACCACCGCTGGTTTTGATTTTTCAAGAGTGGCAACAATGTCTTTTATCTCTGTGGAGCTGGCAAGTTTAACCGGTGATTGCTCCAACTGCAGACGTTTGGCCCGCAGGCGAACTTGATCAATTGCCTCTTCTCCTGAAATGTAATAAACCTCAGGCGAATTTTTTTGCTCGGCTATCTTTGCACAGGCTTGCAACAATAAGGTAGATTTGCCAATGCCGGGGTCGCCGCCGACCAAAATTACCGAACCGGATACCAAGCCGCCGCCGCAAACACGGTCAAGCTCTTTGATGCCGGTGCTTAAGCGATTTAGGTGTTCTTGAGCTCCGCTTAAAGCCACAAAGTCTATAATGTTGCCTTTGGATTTTTTGGGATTGAAGTTTGAGAATCCGCCACCGCCAATGGCCTCTTCTTCAATAGTATTCCACTCGCCACAGGCATCGCATTTGCCCTGCCAACGAGGATAAACCGAGCCGCAGTTTTGGCAAACATATTGTTTATCTTTTTTTGCCAAGCTAAACCTCCACTTTTATCGGTCCTTGAGAACAACCGTTAATAAATTGCAAAACATATGGATTATCGGTTTTTTCCATCTCTTTTACCGTGCCTTGCCAAATGATTTTACCATGGTAAAGCATGGCTATTTTATCAGCTATTTTACGAGCCGAGGCCATATCGTGAGTAATGGTTAAGGCTGTTGCCCCAAGCCCTTTTACCGACTCAATAATCAGATCATTAATAACGTCGGCCATAATCGGATCAAGTCCGGTGGTTGGTTCATCAAAAAAAATTATTTCCGGCTTGGAGGCAATGGCTCTGGCCAATCCCACCCTCTTTTGCATTCCGCCGGAAAGCTCAGATGGGGACAAGTCAGCAACATCAGGTGCCAGTCCTACCGAACGCAAAACCCTTACTGCCTCGTTTTTGGCGGTCTTTTTATCCATACCGCGGTTTTCCAGCAAGTCAAAAGCAACATTTTCCCAAACGCTTAAGCTGTCAAAAAGAGCTCCGCCTTGAAAAAGCATGCCCATTTTGGAATGAAGATCTTCTTTTTCCTGCTCGCTGATACCAACGACCTCTTGTTCATCAACCAAAATTGAGCCCTCATCAGGGGTGAGCAAGCCTTGAATACACTTAATCAAAACCGATTTTCCGGTACCGGAACCACCGATAACAACCAAAGACTCTCCTTTGTTGATGTCTAGGTTTACACCGTCAAGCACAACCTTTTTACCAAAAGCTTTATGAAGATTGCGGATTTGTATTTTTGTTTCACTCATTTTTGTTTCTCCATAAGCTTATTTTGAAAAGAAAAGTTCGGTAATTATGTAGTTGAAAATCAAAATCAAAATAGAGGCCGAAACGACGGCATTGGTAGTAGCTGCACCAACACCTTGAGCTCCGCCTTTTGATTTGTAACCGTTATAGCATCCCATTAATGAAATGATGAAGCCAAAAACCGCAGCTTTAACCAAACCGGTAGTGATGTCTATGGATTGTAGATTTTGCAGAGTAGAATTTACATAGTTGGCAGGGTTAAAACCAAGCTTGTAAACACCTACGACATAGCCGCCGAAAATGCCGATTACATCACCGATTAATACCAATAAAGGCATGACAATCAATCCGGCCCAAATCCGAGGTGTAACTAAATACTTAAACGGGTTGGTAGAAAGAGTTACCAGGGCATCAATTTGCTCGGTTACTCGCATGGTGCCGATTTCTGCCGCCATGGCCGCACCAATACGACCGGCAACCATTAAAGCAGACAACACAGGAGCAAGCTCGCGAGTAACCGAAATTAAAACCACTGAAGCAACTGCTCCTTCTGCTCCAAAACGCATAAAACCCGAATAGCTTTGCAGGGCAATAACCATACCGGCAAAAATGGTGGTAAGACCAACAACCGGCAATGAATAAAATCCCATATCTATAACCTGCCGCCACAAATTACGCCAATAAATCGGCGGAGTAAGGCAGTTATAAACAGCTTGAGCCACAAACATAAACAATTCGCCAAGGCTAAAGAAAAATTTGACCAACGGTTTGCCTTGACGACGCAAAAAACTTTCAATTTTAGATACAAACATGGAAAAACCTTTTCTCTTAGATTGTTTATTTGCCCTCAGTTTAGGACCTTTGTTGCAAAGAATCAACAAATAAGCTCAAAATCCTCACAACAAACTCAATGCCGCTATTACCTTATCTGCAGCCGAAACATCAAACGGCCAAAGCTTGATTTGCGGAACTTTAACCCCACCAAATTCATAAAAAGACGGCTCCGGCAACCTTTCAACTTCTTTTGGATTTCTTACCAAATTAATAACCATATTCACAGAACACGAATCTATTACGGGCAGAGTCAAAATACCAACCCCTCTTACCTCCAACAAACCTTTAATGTTTGTCGGAGCAGACGCTTTTATGCAGCCTTCTTCAACAACTAAATCTACTCTGTCATCTGAAATTAAGGTTCCGCCTTTGTCCATTATTAATCGAAGACATAAATCTGATTTACCTTCTCCGGGGGCTCCTAAAATAAGAATGCCTTTTTGATTTATATATACGCAGGAAGCGTGAATATTTGTTGTCATATTAGTCCTCTGAAAGTTGTTGCAAACGTCTTATTTTGTTTTGAGAAACAGCACTTATTTGCAAGCGACGACCGTTATCTTGCGGAAAAAGCTCAACTTTAAAAATATCGCGAGGGAGGTATCCTCCCATTTTTTCAGGCCACTCAATCAAACTAACGCCGCTGTAAATGGCCTCTTCAACCCCAATTTCAAAAATTTCTTCCGCCGATTTGATGCGGTATAAATCAAAATGAAAAACCTCAAAGTTTGGAGCTTCGTAACTTTGGAGTAATGTAAAAGTTGGGCTGGGAACCTCTTGCAGACCACATAGTTTTTGCACAAAAGCTCTGGCCAAAACACTCTTGCCCATGCCTAAAGTTCCGTAAAGAGCAAATACATCGCCTTTTTGCGCAATTGAGGAAAGTTTTTGCCCCCAATTAACGGTGTCTGCTTCAGAAGCTAAAAAAGTTTCTATTATCTTTTCCATAATTTAACCTAGCGGATTAAAAACACTGCGACGCTTTTTCTTTGGTTTGTTTATGATCTTTATATCTGGCTTGCGTTGTTGAATTTTGCGCCAATCCCACGGCATGTAAAACTCTCCTTGCCAAAGTCCGCGGGAATTTTTTTGAGCCTGGATTTGATATGGAACATAGATATCTGTGTACTGAGTATATGCAACGGCCCATCCCGCATTTACTAAAGCGGCTCCGATATCATATGCTCCAAGAGAACAAACCCCCATCATGTTTCCGGCTTGGTCTTGTTGCATGACACGGCATTCTAGCTGGTTATCTTGCAGCCAGCCAGATAACCATGCGGTAGCTTGACGACCGCAGCTATATGACTTTCCGGAAGAATCCGCACAAGTCTGATTTTTTTCAGGGGCATCTATGCCATAAAGCCTGAAATAATGACCACCTATTACTAACGTATCTCCGCTTACAACTTCTGCCGAAGAGTAAATAGCTGGAAAATTCTTGGGATTAAAAGCTGCTTTAGATGTAGATGACCCCTGCCCGAACAACTTTTCAAAAAAACCTTCCTGATTATCTTTTGATGAATTATCTGTTGCTGGTGTTCCGTTTGGAGAAGAGAAGTTTTCGCTTATGGGCTGGACAGACGCATCATCAACAAGGTTGATGGTTCCGCTTGATTGAGAAGTGTTACCCATTGTGTTTGAGGCAAATGTTCGGCCTTGACCTAAAAAACTTTTAAGATTACTGCCTACGTTGCCTATACCATCACTGAAAGCTCCTATGGCATACAAAATAAATGTCAAAACCGCTATAACAACTATTAATGAAGGCAAACATCCCATGGCGCGCCAAGCCATTTTGGCAAAAATGTATAAAACGATAAGCCCGATTATAAGCCCTAAAAAACCACCACCCTGAAGAAGAGTGCTTTGAGTTTGAGTTCCTGCTCCACCGAGCAAAATAAGAATTAAAGCACCCAAACCTAACAAGACTTTTTTTAAGAAAAACATGGGCATACCCTCAAAAAGTTTATGTTAATAGTATAATCAAAGAAAAATTTTTAATCTATTCTTTTTTTCTTACAATATCTTGTTTTGGTAAATATATAGTTACCATAAAAAACCCCTCAAATCAGAGGGGCTTTTTTTATTTTGATTTTTTGCAATAACAATGGCAATGACATTCTCCGTCTCGCTCAATATCTTGGCGACAGGTTTCTGAAATGCAATAACGAGCTGCATTCTTACCATCACACGGACAACGCTGCCATTCCTCCTCCCCAAACATCATTTGTTTGGCTTTAGCTATTTTTTCAACATTTTTGGTGGTGTCGTACCCTGCTTGAGCACATCTTTCCAACATTTTTTCAAGTATTGTCATTTTAGTTCTCTCTTTAGTCTACTATTTTAATGGAAAATTTTTCATTTGATATTGCTGCGGAAGCTTCAGGAGCTTTAAATACAGTGTTCTGACCAGCTTCTCCGCGGCGTTTTTGCTCTAATGTCTCAATAATCATATCTAACTCGGCAACCGAAGAATATTGCAAAACAACCTTTCCGCCACCTTGTTTGTTGGGCGTAATTTTTATTCTTAAGCCCAGATTTTTTATTAATTCTTTTTCAATATCTTCAAGATCGGCATTTTTTTCTTTGGGAGCTTTTGGTGTTTTAGGCTCTTTTTGTTTGGCAACCAAATCCTCAACCTGGCGAACATTTAAATCTTTTTCAATAATCTGTTTAGCAAGATTTTCAGCATTGTCAAGCCCTACCAACGCACGAGCGTGACCAGCGGAGAGTTTTCCTTCTTTTACCAACTCTTGAACAGCTACCGGCAAAGATAATAGTCTTAAGGTGTTGGCAATATGGCTGCGTGATTTGCCAATTATTTGTGATAAAGCTTCTTGAGTGTGAGAAAACTCATTTATAAGACGCTGGTATCCTTCAGCTTCTTCAATGGCTGAAAGGTTTTCACGCAGAATGTTTTCAACCAGAGCTGCCTCTAAAACTTCCTGATCGCTCAAATCTTTAATGATTACAGGAACATTTGATAATCCGGCTAATTTTGCGGCTCTCCAACGACGCTCTCCGGCAATAATCTCATATCTGTCACCTTGACGACGAACCAAAAGCGGCTGTAACACACCTTTTTCTTTAATTGAATCTGCTAAAGACTGCAATGCCTCTGGTTCAAATTCTGTACGTGGCTGATATTTGCCGGGAACAAGAGCGTTGATATCAACACTGCTATCTCTATTGCCGTCAGAATTGTCTGAGGAAGAAGCTGGTGTTTCATCATCAAGTCCGCCGCCTAAAAGGGCCTCTAGTCCACGACCAAGGCTTTTTCTTTTGTGAGAATTTTTGTCGGCATGCAAAGGCTCTGCGTGAACATCACCCAAAAGTTCATCAAGCTCATTGTCTAACATGCAATTAACTCCTTCTCTCTTTTCAAAACTTCGCCTGTTAAGCTTATGTAAGCTTGTGATCCCGGACAACGAAAATCATAAAGCAAAACAGGTTTGCCATGTGACGGAGCTTCAGAAATTCTGACATTCCGCGGAATGACAGTATTGTAAACTTTTTTACCAAAGAACCCTCTAACGTCGTCTTCAACCATTTGAGTTAAATTGTTGCGTTTGTCATACATGGTGAGAACAACCCCGTGCAAAGCAAGTTTGGGATTAAAGTTCTTTTTAATCATATTAATATTGCGGATTAAATCAGTTATTCCCTCAAGTGCCAAAAATTCACATTGGAGAGGCACTATAACCGCATCTGCGGCAACCAAAGCATTGATTGTTACCAAGCTTAATGATGGAGGACAGTCTATTAATATGTAATCATAGTTAACAGCGTCTTTTTCTAGAGCTTTTTTAAGTGCAAACTCTCTTCTTTCAATGTCTACCAATTCTATTTCCGCAGCGGCCAAATCAGGAGAGGAGGGGACAAGAGAAAAATTCGGTATTTCGGTCCAAACTACAGCTTCAGTCAGTTTTTTTTCTCCAAGCAAAACCTCATAAGATGATGCCATGCGCCCTTTTTTGTTAACCCCCATTGAGGTTGATGCATTACCCTGAGGATCAAGGTCTATGACCAAAACTTTTTTACCGGCGGCAGCCATTGCTGTGGCAACATTAACCGTGGTTGTTGTTTTGCCGACACCGCCTTTGCGGTTAGCAATTGCTAAAATTCTTGGCATTTATTTTTCTCCTTTAGTTTTGCGTAAATTAGTTATAATCAAAATTTTGCCTTCATCGCTTTGTTCGCTGTTTTCAATTTGGCAATCAAAGCTCCAGTGTTTGCGGGCTTCTTTTATCTCTTCGGCATACTTTTTGCCTTTTGGAAAAACACAAACCGTTGATGCTTTACAAAAACGGTGTGCATACACCAACAAATTATCAAGAGCGGTTAAGGCTCTTGAGGTGATGACATCAACTTTTTTCGGAGCCAAATTTTCGATTCTGTCGTTGATTATATTAACATTAATACCTGTTTGTTTTTTAACCTCATTTAAATACAGCGTTTTTTTTGAAGTACTTTCAACCAAACTTATATTTAAATACGGTGTTTTTTCCGCAGCTACAATCGCTAAAACCATCCCAGGAAAACCAGCTCCAGATCCCAGATCATAAAGGGTTTTGGCCGATTCAGGAATAAACTTAAACAATTGGATTGAATCCAAAAAATGACGATTCCAAGAGTCTTCCAAAGTGTTGCGGCTGACAAGATTAAACCTTTCTTGCCACTCGTTTAACAGCTTTTGGTAGGTTTTTAAACGATCAAATGTTTCACGTGAAACATTGTATTTTTCCATAAAATTTTTCATAATTTATTTTTATATTTTTTATAAAAAATTTAAAACAGAAAAAAACTACTTATAAACACCTTATTTACAAGACAACAAAATAGACTCTAAAATCAAAGACTTAAACACCGTTAACTGAATCAAAATATTATAACTTAAAACGTTTTAAACAATTAAATTCTCTCAACTTTTCTTCAACTTCAACAAATCCGCGTCCGAGATGTTCGGTGTAATGAGCGTCATCGCTTATTAACACCGGCACTTGACGCCGGCAAAGCTCTTTAACCATCCACCAATCAGGAAAAGGGCGTCCGATTCTGGATATGCCGCTGGTATTAACCTCAAAAGGCATTTTATTTTTATCAAGCGATTCTATAATTTGCCATTTATATTCATCCCATTCGGGAGATGTGCTTAAGTTAAATTGTGTGCAATAATCCAAATGAGCCATAAAATCAAAATAACCACTGGAAATGGCAGCTAAAATATTCTTCCAATAATTGGAAAGGTAGTAGTCCATATCTTCGGCTGTTGTTCCTTGAGGAAGCTCATCCAAGTGATAAATATTCCACATTTGAGATTCGTCTTCGGTACGAATGAAGTGGGTTGAACCAATAAGATAATCAATTTTTAGCTCTTTGAGCATTTTTTCAAAACCATTGCGCCACTCTTTTGACGGGAAAAAATCAACCTCAAAGCCTTTAAGAATTTTTATGTTGTGTTTTGAAGCAATTTCATCAAGACAATCAAGACTGCGTTTATATATGTCAAGCGCTTGGTTAAAGTCTTTAAAAAACATTGAATGTGAACGAGGCATATTAGGGTGCCAGATAAGATGATTGCTTACACCAATTGCCTCAAAGCCGAGTTTTTCTGCCGCTGATATCATGTCTTCCGGCGAATATCTTCCATCAAAAACACCGCCAAAATTATTGTGTGAATGATATGTAAAGTTTTGAATTTTATTCATGAGTTATTCCTACCAAATCATATATATTTTGACCGGTTTTTTTATCAAAATATTCTTTTAGCTGTTTTGCTTTTTTATATTTATTTTCCATTGTTTTTTCCGCAACGTGATATTTGTTGGCAATGTATTTTAACCTGGTTTCAATATCGGTAATCTCACTGCCGGTTACCATCAAGTCGCTGATTTGAATCAGATAATCATAGTCATCCATAACCATCTCAGAAATTATTTTTTGAGCTCTTATTATAGATTGGCTGTCATATGATGACTCTTGAGGATTAAAATTATTATCAAAAAAACTATGGGTTAGGCAGACACGAGCAACTTCGTCGTATCCAAGCCGCATCATTTCATCATAACCGGCGGTGCCGTGAAAAGTTTGAGGAATTGTTTTTTCAATTGCCTCACCATAATCATGTAACAGGCCTAAAATCCAGGCTTTTTTGGGATCTAAATCTTGACAATGAGAGGCTATTTTTTCTGCACAAAAAGCAACGGTTTTATAGTGCCCTAATGAAAGATTATCAGGCAACCCTCTTTTTACATTTATTTCATCTGCTATTTTAGCAGTATTATTACAGAACTCTATTGCTTGTTGTTTAGTTGGTAACATTTCTTTTCCTGTTGTTTGGCGTTTATTCTACAACAGGTATATTTAATAAGGAGTAAATATCTCCCCCGCATTTATCACTAAAATAGCTTTTAAGCCGGATGGCATTGGCACGAAGATTTTTCAGTTGTTCCATTTTTAGACCATAACGAGAGCTAATACCTCTTATTCTCTCTTCTATGCCAACAATTTTCAATCCTTCAAAATGCATATCACAAAACTGAATAAGACGATCATAATCATCATAAACAACATCTGTGAGTTTTTGATGCGCCCAGGATAACCATTCCGGACGATATGATGAATAATCATTATCGTCAAAATCTTTATCAGGAAAGCTATGGGTTAAGCAAATGCGAGCAACATCAGTGTAACCTTTTTGCATCATTTCTTCATAACCGGCCTGAACATGAAATATGCCTTCAGACTTTTCGTCATATTTTTTGCCGTAGTCATGCAAAAGACCCAATACATAAGCTTTTTCAGGTTTTAAATACCCTGTTTTTGCGGCTATTTTACTTGCCATATCGGCAATACCTCGAGTGTGAAAGATATATTCATCCCGCGCTTTAAATACAGTGTTTAAACAACGGCGATTAAAGCCTTCCTCCCATATTTTTTGAGCTGTTTCCAAGTCTGGATAGGTTTGGTTTGTCATTTATGTTCTCTATGAATTTATAAATATTGTTGTTAGCCTTTTTATCAAAATAATGTTTTATTTGGTTCATCTTGTCTATAATAGGTTGTAACTTTTCAAATGGGACTTTGTATCGTTTTGATATGCTGTCAAAGCGATATTCAATGGTACAATTACGTCCAACATCATTTGTCATATCCGAGAGTTGAATTAACAAATCGTAATCGTTGTATTCTAAGTTTTTTAACAAATCTTTACAAAACAACAAATCATCTTTGTTTTGAGGATAGGTTTCTAAATTAAAATCTTTTTCATAAAAACTGTGGGTGAGTGATATGCGAGCAATTTCAGGCTGCTGTTTTTGAATCATATATTTATAACCAACCAAACCATGAAAAACATTTTCTGCTTTTTCATCTTTTATGCGTCCACAATCATGAAGCAGGCCTAAAACATATGCTTTTTCAGCATCCATTCCTGAGATATTGGCGGCTACTTTTTCGGCAAAACTAGCAACAGCCAAACAATGAGCTCTAAATGTTTTTTCCTGTTCTTCTGTGAAAGGTGAGAGAGAAGAATTTCTTAAATTTATTATGTTTTCAAACTCTATTTCGGCTTGTTCTTTGTTCATAGATATATCCTCACTTCTTTACATATTCTAAAATGGCGGTGATGGCCGCAGGGGTTACGCCGGGAATGCGAGAGGCCTCGCCAATGGTTGATGGTCGAACCTTTGAAAGCTTGGCAACCATTTCTCGAGAAAGGCCGCCTATGGTGGTATAGTCTATATCTTCTTTTAGCTTGAGGTTTTCATCTTTTTTGAAAACCTCAATATCTGCTTGTTGACGTTTGATATAGCCGGAATAACGAGCCTCTATTTCAACCTGTTCATAAACATCATCAGAAATGTTTTTTAATTCAGGCCAAATGTTGTTGATTGTTTCACGTGAAACGTCGTTATATGACATGGCATTAAACGCCGTTTTGGCGGAGCCATCTTTTTTGATGTTAACTCCAAGCTTTTCAAGTTCTGCAGCAGATGTTTTAAGCTCTAAACTCTTTTCTCTGAAAGCATCTACCGCTGCTTTTTTGGCTTTAAATACACTGTACCGGTGCTCTCCGACACAGCCAATTTGATAACCTTTTTCGGTTAGACGCATATCAGCATTGTCTGAACGCAAAAACAGACGATATTCAGAACGAGAAGTAAACATTCTATACGGCTCATCAACACCCTTGGTTATTAAATCATCAACCATGACGCCAATATAAGCCTCTGAACGATCTATGGTGAATTTTTCGTCTTTACCAAGAGCTTTTAGTCCGGCATTTACCCCAGCCAAAAGACCTTGGGCAGCAGCTTCTTCATATCCGGTGGTGCCGTTGATTTGTCCGGCCAAAAATAAACCGTCTACCTTTTTGCATTCCAGACAACTATTTAGCTCCTGAGGATCAACATAGTCATATTCAATAGCATAAGCCGGACGCAAAATCTCAACATTTTCCAAACCTTCCATAGTATGAATAAACTGATCTTGGATATCTGCCGGCAAAGATGTTGAAATACCGTTAGGATAAACAACGTCGGTATTTAAGCCTTCCGGCTCCAGAAAAATCTGGTGACTGGTGCGGTCGGCAAACTTTACCAACTTGTCTTCTATACTAGGACAATAACGAGGACCTATGCCGGTAATAAGACCAGAAAACAAAGCGCATTTCGAAAAATTATCTCTGATTATTTTGTGAGTGCGTTCGTTGGTATGAGTTATGTAGCACTTTATCTGCGGATTAGTAATCTGTTCTGTCAGATAAGAAAATGGACGAGGGTTTGCATCACCTTCTTGAGCAGCTAAAATATCCCAATTAATGGTTTTGCCGTTTAGGCGGGCAGGGGTTCCGGTTTTCAGGCGGCCAACTTTTAATCCCGCAGACTTTAAATACGGTGTTATGCCCTCACAGCTAACATCATTTACTCTGCCGCCAATAGTGGCTTGATGACCGGTAAACATAACCCCGTTCAGAAAAGTGCCCGATGTTAAAACAACAGCTTTGGCTTTAAATACAGTGTTATCAGCCAGCACAACACCTTTTACAGCATTATCATCAAAAACCAAGCCTTCAACCGCAGCTTCAATAATTTGCAAATTTTGTTGTTCTCTCAAAGCCTCAAGCATATATTTTCTATAAAGCTCTCTGTCAGCCTGAGCTCTCGGCCCTCTGACAGCAGGACCTTTTGATGAGTTAAGCATGCGAAACTGTATACCAGCCTTATCAATAACTTTCGCCATTAGACCATCTAAAGCGTCAATTTCTCTTACCAAATGCCCTTTACCAAGACCACCTATAGCCGGATTGCAAGACATCTCGCCAATGGTGGATATTTTATGAGTTATAAGAGCAGTTTTGGCACCTATTCTGGCGGCAGCAGCACAAGCCTCACATCCGGCGTGTCCGCCACCAACAACTATTACATCAAAATCTTGATTATTCATTTACTTAGACTCTTTTGTTAATTTTGCTTGAGATTAGTATAATCAGCTAAACTTTGCAATATTTAAATATAAAAAAACCTGCTGTCAAAAGCAGGTTTTTTTATTGCTTAAGTAAACTTATCAAAAAGTTGTTCGAATACATTATTGTGAACGACTTCGGGATACAGATATGCACAACTGCACACTCCGTAAAATAGTTGTTTTGAGCCTTTATGTATAGGAGCTTTGAGAAGCATCTGACAAATATAATCAAATTTTTCTATAGCTTCACTTAATCTGGAAACATACATCCAGCTTTTAGGATGATAATTTCTTTTAAAAAAACATAATATTTCTAATAAATACCCTGAAGGTATTTTTGAATCACTAACTAATTTTTCTGCACAACCATGCAATTCTTCTTTAGTTAGTAATTTTTCTCCCAAAATAAGTGCTATTTTTTCTTTTATTTGCATTGTATTAATAATTAGGTTAGACATGATAATAGATTAATATTGATTGATTGTTATCATGCTTTTATAAAAAAATCAACTACTTACCAATACAAAAACTGCCGAATATTTTATCTAAAATTTCATCAATTTCTATACGGCCTGTAATTTTGCCTATTTCTCTGGCAGCAAGCCGAACATCTTCTGCTGTAAGTTCTATCTCTTTGTCAAAACCAAATACCGACAAATTTTTGACCGTATTTTGTAAAGCTTCACGATAACGCTGACGGGTGATAAGAAGATTAGAGTTAGAAGTAAAGCGAGAACTAATTTGTTCTTCTATCTCTTGTAATAGAAGTTTTACTTTTCCAGCATCTTTGGCAGAGATAACCAAACATCCTTGTTTTTGCAAATTTGAACATTGTTCAAATGTTAATTTGTCACTTTTATTGGCTACAAATAATATATTGTTTTTAAATGTTTTTTTAATATTATCAAATATTTGAACAGAGTCTTTTGAAGCATCAAACAAACATATTACCAAATCAGCATCTTTTATTTTGCTTTTGGCAATTTCGATGCCTTTTTTCTCAATCTCTTCCTCGGTTTCTCTTAATCCTGCTGTGTCAGTAAAAATAACAGGGTAACCATTTAGGTCTAAATGGATATCTATAGCATCTCTTGTAGTGCCGGCAATGTCAGAAACTATTACAGCTTCTCTTTTGGCTATGGCATTTAACAAGCTTGATTTTCCGGCATTGGGAGGACCTACAATTACAACTCTGAAACCTTCACGCAAACGCTCTCCAATGTTATCTGATTGCAAGTGCTTTTTGATATCTTGCACAAGTTTAAATACATCGTTCTCCATAGTGTTTATAACATCTTGCGGAATATCTTCTTCAGGAAAATCTATGTAAGCCTCTAGATGAGATAAGATGGTTAAAAGTTTTGCACGCCAATTTTCATAAAGGTCTTTTAATCCGCCTTCCATTTGGCGAATAGCATACTTTTGCTGCTCCGAGGTTTCGGAATCTATTAAATCTGCCAAGCCTTCTGCTTCGGTTAAATCCATTTTGCCGTTATAAAAAGCTCGTTTGGAAAACTCTCCGGGTTCAGCAAGGCGAAAACCTTCTATTTGTGATAAACTGTCCATGGTTGATGATATTACAGCTTTAGAACCATGAATTTGCAATTCTATGGTATCTTCACCACTGAAAGAATTTGGAGCTTTGAAAAACAACAAAACAGCATTATCCAAATGTTGCTTGCTTGTACTGTGGTATATTTTGCTAAAATATGCATACCGTGGTTTTAGATTTGATGGTGACAAGTGAGTCATCTCGGAGACAACCTTAAGAGCATTTGCTCCGGAAATGCGAATAACCGCAATTCCTGATTTACCATAAACCGTAGATAATGCATAAATTGTTTGATTGTCCATTTTTTCCTCTTGTTTTGATTTATAAAGCAAACAAAAAATCTTGCAAGCATAAAAAGCCTGTTTTTTTGACTCTGGAGAGCAAATTCAATAAATCTTAAGTAATTTATCATAAATTGTTTAAAATTCTTCTGTACAAGGCTTAAACAGACTCAATTTTTAAAGGTATAAAAATGAAACAAAAACTGATTATATGGGATTTTGACGGAGTTATTGCCGATACCGAAAAATTGTGGATTCAAAACAGATTGCAAATGCTTAATGATAAATTCAATCTTAATTGGGATTTTGCAACGGCATATAAAACTATTGGCGGAATGAGCGATAAAACCAAAAAGGAGGTTTTAGAATCTTTAGGAATATCTACTAATAAAGAATTTTGGCAAGAAGCAATCAAGCAAGATATTTTAACCATGAAAAAAGGGTTTGCTTTAACCGATGGTATTGAAGATATTTTTAAAATGAAGCAGTTTGAGCAGTGTATTGCTACCGGAGGAGTATCTTTTAAAACCGATAAGAAAATTGAAATGGTTGGTATAAGAAATTATTTTCCGCCGGAAAAAGTTTTTACCGCTGATTTAGTGACTTATGGCAAGCCTGAGCCTGATTTGTTTTTGTTAGCCGCCGAAACAATGGGATATAAACCTGAGAATTGTATTGTAATTGAAGATTCCTTGGTCGGATTACAGGCCGGAATTAAGGCTAAAATGATTGTAGTTGCTTTTATGCAATATAATTTAAGTTACTCAGAGTATTTTTTAAGCCAAATAAAAAATCTAGGCATTACAAATATTTTTTATTAGATGAAAGAGGTAAAAAATTTTTTGCTGAGTTTATAAAAAACCCCTCCAAATAGAGGGGCTTTGAGTTTTTAAGAATTCATGGTATTGAAGAAATCATCATTGTCTTTGCTTAAACGTAGTTTATCAAGCAAAAATTCCATGCCGTCGGTCATGCCCATTTGCATTAAAACACGGCGTAATATCCACATTTTGGAAAGACGATCTTTATCAACCAATAATTCTTCTTTTCTGGTTCCGGAGCGAGTTATATCAATTGTCGGGAACAGGCGTTTATCGGTTAATTTTCTATCAAGTATGATTTCTGAATTACCTGTTCCTTTAAATTCCTCAAAAATAACCTCATCCATGCGAGATCCGGTATCTATTAAGGCTGTGGCAATTATTGTTAAAGAACCTCCTTCTTCAACATTTCTGGCAGCACCAAGTAAACGTTTCGGACGTTGAAGAGCATTAGCATCAACACCACCGGTTAAAACCTTACCTGAAGATGGAACAACCGTATTATATGCCCTGCCTAAACGAGTTATGGAATCAAGTAAAATTACCACATCTCTTTTGGTTTCTACCAAACGTTTTGCTTTTTCTATTACCATTTCAGCAACTTGAACATGGCGGCTTGCAGGTTCATCAAAAGTTGAAGATATAACCTCTCCTTTAACAGAACGCATCATGTCGGTAACTTCTTCCGGTCTTTCATCTATCAATAAAACCATAAGATAACATTCTGGATGATTGGTGGCTATGGCATGAGCTATGTTTTGCAGCATAACCGTTTTACCGGTACGCGGAGGTGCAACAATCAGACCACGCTGCCCTTTTCCTTGCGGTGATATTAAATCTATGACTCTGGTGGTATAGTCTTTTTCTCCGCATATAATATCAAAATTGAGTTTTTTTGTTGGGTAAAGAGGAGTTAAATTGTCAAAATTTACTCTTAATTTTGATTTTTCAGGATCATCAAAATTTATTTTATTTATTTTGACAAGAGCAAAATATCTTTCGTTATCTTTGGGAGCTCTAATTTCACCTTCAACCGTATCACCAGTGCGTAAACCATATTTTTTAACCTGAGCAGGAGAAACATAAATATCATCTGGTCCGGCTAAATAATTTGATTGAGCTGAACGTAAAAAGCCGAAACCATCTTGCAAGACTTCAATTGTTCCTTCACCATAAATGGTTTTATCATCATCGGCTACTTTTTTTAAAATAGCAAACATTAAATCCTGAACACGCATAGAAGACGCATCTTCAATACCGAGCTCTTCTGCTTGATTCAGAAGCTCCGTAGGAGACTTTTGCTTTAAATCTTTTAAATTCATGGAAATCCTAAAAGGTGTGTGAAAATAAATATCAGAAAGTATGTTTTTTATATTATGTTATTTGATAACTGTCAATTGATTTTACAAGGCACTTTTATGAACACCCTTTTGGCTCAAATAAAATATATTTAAAATGTTTTTGTTGTTTGTGTATTGCTGTTAACTTTGTGGATTATTTTTTGTTATATGATATATACACAAGTTTTGTTTTTGTTGATAAGATTATGGATAGTGTTTTTATTTTAAGTATTTTCAAAAGTATAAAATATTTTGTTGTTTGTGAATTGTTTTTGTTATTAACATGATGTGTATGAATTTTATGCTTGTTAGTAAGTTGAAAGATTAAATTTTACAATATGGTGATAAAAGTTTATAACATTGAACTAGAGGCTTAGTTATACACAAAAGGTTAACAAATTGTTTATAACTAGGCTAGTGTTTTGAAAAAAGGATGTTTTATGAAACTTATTGCTATTACCGGTTCTATTGGTTGCGGAAAAACAACAATTGCAAAAATCATAAATAAGCTTGGTTATACAGTTTTTGATGTTGATGGTTGGGTTAGAAGAATTTATTTTGATAAAGACTTTTTAAAAGTGTTGGAAATGAAATTTCCTGGTACTGTAAAAGGTGGAGTAGCTAATAAGAGATATTTACGAAACATTGTTTTTTCAGATCATAAAAAATTGCGTTTGCTTGAAAGCATGATTCATCCTTTTTTGAAAGATTATTTGAAAAAAGTTATTCGTATAAATGCCAAAAAAGATGATTTGTTTTTTATTGATGTGGCTCTTTTGTTTGAAATGGGTTGGGATAAATATTGTGATTTGATTATACTAGCTGATGTTGATTATGAAATTCAGAAAAAACGGGTTATGTTGCGGGATAATGTTACAGCTGAAGATTTTGATAAAATAAATAATGTACAAATGAAAAATGAAGATAAAAAATTGTTGTCAGATGTAGTGGTTGATACCGATAAACCTCATAATTTGTTAAGGGCTGAAATTATAAGTATTATAAAAGGGTTGGAAGAAGCTTATGGTTAGAGAAATTGTTTTTGATACTGAAACTACGGGTTTTGATTATGCCAAAGGTGAGCGTTTGGTGGAGATAGGGGCTGTTGAATTAATTAATCATGTTCCGACAGGAGTTACTTTTCATCAATATATTAATCCGGAAAAAGAAGTACCTGAAGAAGTAGTTAAAGTTCATGGTTTGACATATGATTTTTTGAAAGATTTTCCAACGTTTGATAAAGTTGCCGATAAGTGGTTGGAGTTTATAGGTGATGCTTCTTTGGTTGCGCATAATGCGTCTTTTGATATTAATTTTGTTAATTATGAGCTAAAGCAAATAGGAAAACCCGAAATTGATTGGGGTAGGGTTGTAGATACATTAGAAATTGCTCGTGCTTTATTTCCGGGGGCAAGATGTAGTTTGGATGCTCTTTGTAAAAGATTTGAAATTGATAATAGCAGCCGTACTCTTCACGGAGCTTTGCTTGATGCTCAATTATTAGCTGAAGTTTATTTGGAGCTTTTGGGTGGAAAAGAGCCAAGTTTGTTGCTTGATGGTAAAAAAGAAAATCTAAAAAATAACGAAAAAGATATAATAAGAAACTTCAGAAAAGCAAGAGATTTTTCTTTAAGTGATGAAGAAATAAATTTACATAATGATTTTTTGGCTCAAAAAATTAAAGGAGCAATTTGGAACAGCTAAATTGCTCCTTTAAAAGATCTTAATTATTAGGAATTACTGTTGTATCATCTTCAATACTAACAGAATCAGGTGTTTCAGTTTCTGTTATGTCTTCAATAACAGATGCATTGTTATTTTGAGAATTTTCCTGATTTTGTTGTTGATTTGCTTGGTTATTGTTTGTTTGGTTCTGAGTTGTTGATACAACATAATCTTCTTCCATCATAATCATATTGGCAGATTCAGGATTTCCAACTGATGCATTATTTTCTTGAGCATTAGCGTTTGTTTGTATAGACACAAAAGCAAAAGTTATGATAGGTAGTAATAAAATTAATTTTTTCATTGTGACCTCTTTAGTTTGTTGTTTAACCTTTTTTTATATATTTGTGTTTCTTGTTTATTCAAGGCAGATTACTAATATTTAATTGACGAATCCGGCTAATGGTTTAATATATGTATTAATTAATAATAATAATAAATGGAGTTAAAATTGATTTTCGGTAAAAATTATTTGATATGGGATTTAGACGATACACTGTATAATAAAACAGAAGAATTTGCTGATATTTTAGATACTACTATGGCAAAGGCTTTAGTTGAAGATTTGAAACTTCCAATTGATTTTGAAACGGCAAAGAAAAAAGTTACAGAATCTTACAGAATTTATCGTGACGGAGGAGAAATTTTTTATCGTGAATATGGTGTAAATCCAAGAGATTTATTTAAGGCCTATCATTTAAGAAAACCAGTTGAAAAAATTGTTCCTTATGAAAATCTTATTGAAAAAATAGAAAAAGTTCCGGCTGAACAATATATTTTTACTGCAAGTGATCGATATGCATCAGAAAAAATATTAAAACATCTTGGTTTATATGAATTTTTTAAAGACAGATATTATTCGGTGGAGGATTTTGGAGTTTATAAAAAGAATGAAAGCTCGGATGTTTATAAAAAATATTGTGCTAAAATAGGTGTTGATCCCACTGACTGTGTGTTTGTTGATGACAGTTACTCTAACTTGGAGTTTGCTAAAAAAATAGGAATGACAACAGTTAGAATTTATTATCGCAACAATTCAGCAAAAGATAAAACATACATTGATTATGCTTATAAAGGTGTATTAAGTTTTTTAGATGATATTATAAAATAAGCTTTTAATTACAAAGTTGTTGTTCATGCAGATAATTGTTTGTGTTATCAAGTTTTTTTTGTTCGTTTAACATCTCTTTTTCAAAAAAAGCAATAAGCGGAGAAAATTTTTTATTATATTCTTTAGTTAGTTTTGTTGATGCTTTATCTACGTCAGAAATGTTATTTACGTGTATTGGTTTGACAGTTTTTACTATTTTATAAAAAGCATTTTGAAATAGAGGTAAAAAATAATCAAGAGCAGTTTTATTTATTTGTTGGTGAGTTTGTTCATGACGTGATACAACTTCCATTTTGCAACGATTATTTTGGATATCTTTGGAAATGTATATTTTAGGATTGGCAAAACCAACATAGACTTTTATTTTTTCAGGTATTACGCATATGTTATAGTTACTTATCATTCTACCTACGGTGTCGGCCGATATTTCCCATTCAACATTAATTGTAGCAAGGCCAGAGGCAAAAATGCCTTTTTCCATAATCCCATATTGGTTGGCTATGGCGGTTATCTCTGAATTATTTTTACTTAAATCATAACTTAAATTACCATAAGAAGAATAAAATTCAATTACAGGATTTATAGGAATGTTTGAACAATCATCGGCAGAAGCTGATGATATAAAATAAAAAAAAGATATTAATATAAAAAAAAGTTTTTTCATGTATTTTATAATAAAAGTAATTTATTAGATTATGGTTAACGGAGCCGTAAAATGACAAAATATAAAATAGTTATTTTAACTGCTTTTTTTGGGATGATTAGCGGTGTTGTTTTAGCTCAAACTACTTATGTCAGAAAACAATTGGAACCTGATTTTTTTATACCGGAAGATGTTAAATCAAAACCTGAAAAACTTCCTCCTGTTTATGTTATTCGTAAACAAAATAATGTTGATAATATGGTTAATGAAGAGGTTGTTCCGGAATATAAACAAAAATATGATCAATATGCAAAAGAAATAGAATCGGTAAGAAAAAACGGTAAAATAGTTGAAAATAAAAAATTAGAAGAAGATTTGCAAAAAATGAGTTCGGATGAACGTTTTAAAGTTGAAAAAAAACCTTATCAAAAGAGCTACGTGCAAGAAGAATTTGATAAGGTTTTAGAAAAAAGTTTGCAATAAATTTTAAGATTCAACAGCATACAAATCTTTAACAATCCATGCATCATCTTTATTTTGTAAAACATAAATAATATTGCCGTTGCATAGTCCAAACCAATTTCCATTACAAGTGCTTTGAGTATAAACTTCTATTGAGCCATCTTGCAGAGGTTTTATTTTGGTAATTTTGTATGATTGCGAAGTTGGTCTTTGCAAACTTTCATCTTGCATGAAAACAAAAGAAGGCATATTAGATTTATTTTTTTCACACTCTTCAAAATCGGGATTAATTGTACATTTAATGGTTACATTTATTGCACAAACAATTTGGCTTTGATTGTCACAACTAGGTTTAAGAGTATTTATATCAAAAGAAAATATTGTGTTTTTATCAATTGTTTGAGAAATATTTTTGTTTGTCTCCTGGGTACTTGTTGAATTGTTGTCTTGTTTTTGAGAATCTGATTTTGAACAAGCACTTATAAATAAAATTATAAAAAATAATGTAAAAAATTTTTTCATCTTTTTTTCCTAAAATGATTTATGACTATGGAAAATATAACTTATTTTTTATATTTTTCTACAAATTTTTTCCGGCAACATAACCGCTGGAAAAAGCCCATTGTAAATTGAATCCGCCAAGCTCACCCGTAATATCTAGCACTTCCCCCGTAAAGTAAAGATTTTTTATTAGTTTGCTTTCCATGGTTTGAGATGATATATATTTTGTATCTATTCCGCCAGCAGTTACTTCTGCTGATTTATATCCTCTTGTGCTTGACGGGGTTATTGTCCAGTTGTTTATTTTTGATGATATTTCAATGAGTTTTTTATCTGATGTTTCGGCTAAATAAAGAGAGTTTGTTTCAGGTAAAAAATAATTGATAAAATTTTGCGAAAAATAGGCTTTAAATACAGTGTTTAGTTTTTGTTTTGATTTGTTTTTTAATGATTTAAGCAAAGAAAAAGCATCTGTTTGCGGAAGAAAATTTATATTTAAATGATTTCCTTTTTCCCAATATAAAGATGATTGTAAAACTGCAGGACCAGAAATGCCAAAATGAGTGAATAATAAGTCGTCTTTTATTGAATGTTTGTTGATTGTTATTTCTACCGGTAATGAAATTCCTTGTAAATTTATGAGATTTTTCATTAAAAGAGGGTCAAGATTAAAAGGTACCAGAGTTGGTTTACAAGGTATTATTTTGTGTCCGGATTTTTTTGCAATATCATAACCAACAGATGATGCTCCGAGGTTTGGATAAGATAAACCTCCACAAGAAACGACAAGAGATGTGCAGTGCAGTTTTTCATTGTTTGTTAAAATGATAAAACCGTTTGAAGTTATATTAAAATCTTTAAATACAGTGTTATAAAAGAATGTTGCAGAGGAAGTTTCTTCTAAAAGTGCATCAATTAAAAAAGTTGAACTTTTTTGGCAAAAAAATTGACCTGATGTTTTCTGATAAGTTTTGATTTTATGCTTATTGGCAAAATCCAACATATCTTGAGGAGAAAATTGTTTTAGAGCTGATATACAAAAATTTGGATTAGAAGAAATATAATGTTCTTTGGATGCAGATAAGTTTGTAAAATTGCACTTACCCCCGCCGGAAACAAAAACCTTTTGTAAGGCTTTGGGATTATGATCAATAACCGCAATTTTTTTTCCTCTTTTTACGGCGGTTGCAGCACACATCATGCCGGATGCTCCGGCTCCTATTATTATGGCGTCAAAATGTTTCATAAATGAAATATACCAACAAATATAAAAAAAGGAAGAGTTTTAACTCTTCCTTTTTTAGGATATCTAATAAATTAGAAATTATATTTGATACCCAAAGAACCTTCATCAATATGATCAAGGCCGTTAACTTTGTCTGTAAAGGTGTAGCGATATAATGCTCTTACAGCCAAATTATCGGTGAAAGAGTATTGAACACCGGCACCAAGACGATAGCCTAAACCATTTTCAGTTTCTCTTTGAGCACCATCTGTTTTGTCTTTGAAGTCAAGGTTAGCAATACCAGCTGTACCAACCAAAGAGAAAACTTGATCACAACCCAAAGGTAGGTAACCGTAAAGATCAAGACCATAAGATCTTAATGAAGTTTCATCTGTACCAGAACCGGTGTTAACACGATCAGAATCGGTAAATTGGTAAAAAACTTCAGTACCAAAGTACTTGTTGTAGTCTGTACCAACGGCAACTTTGCCACCGGCATTAAATGTAGCTGCCTGAGCATCTGTATAAGTGTAATCAGCTGCAACATAAGGTTTAAATTCCATAGCACTGGCAGAGCTTGCAAAAGCGAAAGCAGAAACGGCTGCTAATAATGCAATATTTTTTCTCATTTATAAAAGTCCTTTTATACATAAAATTTTAATCAAAAATTCTTTTAACAGAATTTGTTACAGGTATTACTATAGTCTATAATTTTTTAATGTGAAGTAAATTAATATTACAAAAAGATTGTTTAGTGAAATTTTTAGTGATATTCTGTAAAACAGCAGGAGTTATAAAATGCTTAAAAACAACCAAAGAGGATCAACAATGTTAGAGGCTATGGGCGCGTTGTCCGTGGTTACTGTTTTTACAATTGCTGCAATAAGCTTAGTTAGCAGTATGTTTGATATGTTTAAACAAAATATGGTGGCAAATGAAATAAAGGAAATTCAAAAATTAATAACATCTCGTTTTCAGTTAGAGGGATCTTATGAAGATTTGTTTGAGATGGATGTTGACGAATTAAAAAAAGAAAAACTTTTACCTAGCCAAATGTTTATAAATAATAAAATTTATCATCGTTTGGGCGGAGAAGTTAAAATTTCAGAATCTGATAAGGGAAAAAGCTATTATAATATTACTTTTAATGATTTAAATAACAGGACTTGTCTTAATTTAGCTCAAATAGAGTGGATCGTTAACCAAGGTTCATATTTGGTTGAGCTTAAAATTAATAAAAATGTTTTTAAAATGCCAATTAGTAAAAATAATATAGAACCCGGAAGCGATAATGCTTTGCCAATGAACTTAACTAAGGCTTCAAAAAGTTGTGATGATGACGATAACACCATAACATGGACCTTTCAGTAGGGGAATATAGTGATAAAAGTAAATGATGTTAATAAATCAAATGAATTAGCTCAAGGAAAAAATGTTCGTAAAACAAGCAGTGGAGAGAGCTTTTCGGCTTATTTGAATGAAACAATTAAAAGTAAAAGCAATCAAGTTAACGGAACGTCGGGAATTTCGGTTACGGATGCTATTTTTGCAACTCAAATGGTTGATGGTGAAGAAGAGCGTGAAATTCGTAAAAAATTAATAAAAAGAGGAAATACTCTACTTGATAAATTAGAAGAAATCAGAGATGCTTTGTTGGTTGGTTATATTTCTAAAGATGAGCTTATAAATATTGCCAGAATGGTTAAGGAAAAGCAGCAAGAATCAAGTGATGAAAAATTACAAGAAATTATGGCTGAAATAGAGTTAAGAGTAGAGGTTGAATTAGCTAAGCTTACAGTGTAGAGTTTTTTAGCCAAAAACAGGGTGATAAGTAAATTTTTTACTTGAAGTTTTTATTGTTATTATATATTTTCCTAGCTAAGTAAAAAGTATTTATTTTAAGGAGTAATATTTATGGAAAACGTTGTCCTTCCACCTGATTATAAACCATCGGCAGATGAAGAATATATGAATGATATGCAGTTGGAGTACTTTCGTCAAAAACTTCTTAATTGGAAAAAATCTTTAATAGGGCAATCTAAAGATACATTAGATGATTTGCGTCAAGGCGGGCTTAATCAACCGGATCAAATTGACAGAGCATCGTTGGAATCGGATAAAGCTTTGGAATTAAGAACTCGTGACAGAGCTCGTAAGTTAATTTCTAAAATTGATGAAGCTTTAAAAAGAATTGAAGATGGTGTTTACGGTTATTGTGAAGAAACCGGTGAGCCAATAGGAATTGAACGTTTGGAAGTTCGTCCGGTGGCAACATTGTCTATTGAAGCTCAAGAACGGCATGAAAGAATGGAAAAAACTTATGATGATGAAGTGGTGGTAAAACCTACTTTGTAAGTTTTATTGAAAGAAAGGCACGTAAACTGTGCCTTTCTGTTTTTAAAATAAGGTTATTTTATGAAAAAGGATTTTATTTTAGCTTCGCAATCACCTCAGAGAATGTTGTTGTTGCAACAAATTGGTTTTAATCCTTTGAAAACAGAACCTGCCAATATTGATGAAACTCCTAAAAAAGGAGAAAAAGCTTCAGAATATGTAAAAAGAATGGCCTTAGAAAAAGCTATTCATGTTGCAGATAAAAATAAAGGGCAAGTTGTTTTGGCTTGTGATACGGTAGTGGTTGTTAATTCTAAAATTATTCAAAAAGCACACAACGATGAAGAACAAGAAAAGGTTATGCGCTTGCTTTCAGGAAAAAATCATCGCGTTTTGAGTGCTGTTTGTGTTATAGATAAAGAGGGAAAAAAATCACTGAAACTTAATACAACTAAAATTCAAATGAAACATTTATCTGAGAATGAAATTAAAGAATATGTGGAAAGTAAAGAATGGGTTGGTTGTGCAGGTTATAAGATTGAAGGCATATTAGCAGGTTTGGTTAAAAAAATTGATGGATCATATTCTGGTGTTGTCGGACTTCCCTTATATGAAACAAGAAATTTATTAATTTCGGCAGGAGTTAAATAGAAAATGATTGATACTATTGTTTTTGAAAAGAAAAATAATTTGTTGAGAGTTGCCGGACTTGAAAACGGTAAGTTAGCAGAGATAGAAATAGTAAATATTAATAAGGCTACTGAAGGAACAATTTTTTTAGGACGAATTACCAAAAAGATTGAATTAGCTAACTGTAAATCAGGTTATTTTGTTGATATAGGGGAAGAAAAAGAGGCTTTTCTGAATGCCGAAGAATATGGTTTGGATGAGCTAAAGGCCAATGAAGGGCAGGAAACAATAGTTCAAATTGCGCAAGAAGAGAGAGCAGAAAAAGGGGCAAGGTTAAGCAGAGCAATTCAATTAGCCGGAAAATATGTAGTTTATTGTCCTTACAGAATGAATATAGAGGTTTCTGCAAAAATTGAGGATAAACTGAAGGCTGAGGAATACAAAAAACTTGTGTGGGAAAATACAACCGGACAAGAAGGTTGGATTGTTAGAACAACGGCAGTTAATCAAAAAGAAAATGTTATAATAAAGGAAATGGAAAGCTTAAAAGAGCTTTTTGATGCGATCAGAGCTAAAGCCAGAAATTCTAAGGCTCCACAACTTTTGTATGCAAGAGAAAATGCTTTGGCAGAGATGGTTTTGCGTAATGAAAAATCATTGCAAAAAATTGTAGCAAACGACCATAATCTTGAAAAAATATTTGGTGAAGATTTTGAATTTGAATATGATATTGAACCATTTAAAAAATATGGTTTGGATGAGGCTTTGAATGAAGCTTTGCAAAGAGATGTAAAATTAAAAAGCGGAGGAAGGATAACCATTGAAGAAACAAGAGCTTGTGTGGCCATAGATGTTGATAGCGGAGCAGATACCAAAGCCCAGGGAAGTATTGGGCATTTGAATATGGAAGCGGCAGAAGAAATTGTAAAACAAATAAGGCTGCGTAATTTATCCGGAAAAATAATTATTGATTTTGCAGGGCATTCAGAATATAGATTTTTGAAGAATGTAATTGAGTTTTTGGAAGATAAACTTAGTAAAGATTATATGAAAACTACCGTTTTTGGTCTTAGCAGAGCAGGGAATGTTGAGATTGTCCGTGCTCGTCGCAAACCGAGTTTAAGAGATTTGTTGACTGAAGAATGTTCTAATTGCTGTGGTACGGGAAGAGTTGAAAAATGAAATGTCCGATTTGTAAAAAAGAAGTGACAGACACTAAATACAGGCCTTTTTGCAGTAAACGTTGTGCCGATATAGACCTTGGTAATTGGTTTAATGAAAAATATAGGTTTGAGGCAACGGAAATTGATGAGCAAGACATTGAGGAATTAGAAAACGCTAAAAAAGAAGAGCAGTAAAATCACTGCTCTTCTTTAGTATTATCTTCTTCTTCATCTTCTTCAAATTCACTATCATCAAAATCTTCATTAGGATCGTAATCAATACCAAGTTTGGCTAACATATCGTCATTGATGTCTTCACGTTGGGCAACAATCCAATCAGGAACATTTGGTGCTGGTGGAAGATTACGCAAAGCTTTCATCTTGCTGTCAAGATACCAACGAGGGGAATCGGCCATAATCGGACGATCAATATAGCTTTGCATTAAAACAACTTGTTTAAGCATAGGTAAGCTTAAAAGTTGAGTGGTTGATATAACCGATACACCTTGTAATTGGTAGCTAACGTTTTTAGCAAAAGGATTGGTTCCTTTTCCCAGCCCTCCTTCGTTTTTAGAAAATGACGTGGTTTGAACTGTTTTGTTGCCAATCATTTTAGAAAAACGTTGAGCGGTTTGTTCGTTGTTTTGGGAAAGAATAACCTTACATGCGGTGGTAGATATAACCGTTTCCAGATCATCTTTACCATATTTTCCGGATATTTGACCCAAATCTTGACCAATAAGGAGGTAAGAAACTTTTTGTCCTCGTCCGACTGCCGGACCGTCAATAACCGCTTTTAATTTTGGCATGGTGGGAAACTCATCTAAAACAAATAAGCAAGAATATGGTCCCATAACACCATCTGTAGGGTTGTTAAATTTAGGAGGGTTAGCAATTAAGTATGAAGACATAAGGTCAATAAATGTTCCTGATATAACACTTAAAGCTCTGGCATCAACCTGATTTACCGAAAGATAAACAGATATAGGCTTAAATTCGCCGGTTATGGGATCTTTTAAGCCTCTTAAGTCTTTGAAGGAAATATCACTAAAACTGGTGCGGGCAACGACGGCAGAGTTTTTGAAGATGCCAATACCTGAAAAGGCAGTAGAAAGTACAGATCCTCTTTCTTTGTCTGGCATGGAGCTTAGTTGACTTAATTCAACAATACAACGTTGTGAATAGCCAAATTTGCGGGCTTCTTCGATTGCTTCTTCTAATAAATCTCGCATTGGGTCTGCCATGGCAGCCATTTGATCGCCTTCATCAAGACGGCGTTTAATGTCTTGAGATTGCTTGATTTGAGCTTCGGTGATCCATTCCAAAATCATAGCAATACAGGCTTCTCGACCAATCCAGCGTTCAGGTAACAATGCCCAAGTACCGATAGGCAAATAATTATCAATATTTATGGTTCCCTGACGGAGGTTTTGCAGGGCTCGTGCGGCTGAAGGGTCATTCATCTCAAGATAATAGCCTTCTAATACTTTCTTATCTTCTTCATCAAGTTTTCCTTCATAAACGCGTCCTATAAAATAGTCGTTGGCACGGGCTTTTTCGCATTTTGAAACAATGAAGTGAATAAAGCCGGTTAAAGCGGCTCTACCGGTTTTGGACCAGTGAGGGTCGGCTCCTCCTTTGGGGTCTTCAACCAAGACGTTGCACATAGAATCGACATACATATCGCGTGCCGGCCCAGGAGCCGGAATAGCTCCAGGAGATAACGGATTCCAGCTTGGATAGTAAATTCCTTCAGCCGGGTTATCTTCCATACCCCAGTTAATTATAAATACGGGTCCAACTTTTGCTCTTGCTCCGGATGTTTGAAAGCAAAGTTCAGGTTTAGGGTCATTGACTATGATGCTTAGTTTTGGTGAATGAAAAATAGTTGGGACAACAACACCTGCTGTTTTACCTGTTCCCGGAGGTGCACAGCACAAGGTGGATAAAGTTTCTTTAAGAAGTAATAGTTTTCCGTTGAATTTTCCTACAACCTGACAAAAACCATCAAAACCCAACAACTCCATTTTCTTTATATCTTTTTCGGTGGCCAAACGAGCAGAACCATGAATATTGGATTGAAAACGATAAGGATTCATTATAATGCCGGTAAGGAGGCATGCAGGAAAACTAATAAAAGGTAAAACAGGTACCCATAAACTGAAAGAGAAATCTCCATGATAACTAAATAACTGTTTCATCCAACTCCAGTAACGAGAAGTTAGATATCCTGACTGGTTGAAAACCAAAGAGAAAAATTTTGAAACGTCATCAATACTGCTTTTAGATATGCCGGTACCAATGAGATATCCTAAAGGAATTGAAACCAAAGCAAGCAAAGCAGTTATTGCAACGGAGATAATTACGGTAATTACCATCCAACGGACGGCATTGTCGTATTCTTCCCATTCTTCTCCTCTTTTTCCAAAAGCCATTTTTTCCTCTTACATTATGCTATTGTCTTTATTATTTTCTTAAGTTTATCCAAGGTTGTTTTGTCAGCGGGAGCATCGGCATCTTCAAGAGCTTTAGCAAAAAGCTTAAGCTCTTTTGGGGTTCCGCGATCAATGCGAGTAACATTTATATTAAGTTCTTTCCAAGTGTCAAACATATCTTCAGCATTGATAATATTGCCGATTTGAATAATCACAAATGCGTCAATGCTAAAACTTAAATCTGCCTCAGAGATTTTTTCGCTTAAAATTAGACGAGCTATATTCAACTTGCGTACAGGAGAAACTCGGTGAGAACTTTCTGAAAACCACAAAGGCTCTTCATCATTAAAACGTTCCTCGTCAGCAAGCCAATCTCCGGGTTCTTTATCATTTAAGCAAAGACAAATTTGGTCTGATGAAACACCAATGAAATCTATTAAAGTGTTTTTAATGGTGATACCTGTAAGTACGGTGTATCCTTTTTGTTTTAAGAGCTCAAGAGTAGAGTTAGAGCTACCGCGATTTGGTCTGTGATTTTGAGGTGCCGGTTTTGATCTTTCAACAACATTTTTCTTTTCTGTTTTGGTTTCTTTAACTTCAGGAGACGGGGCAGGTTCTTTGGGTTTTTCATCAAACAAATCGAAATCAAAATCGTCTCCTTCACCATCATCAAACTGGAAGAGTGAGTGGTTGAATTCGGCCGGTGCTTTGGGCTGTGTGGACGCTGCAGGCTTAAGAGTTGATTTTGGTTTAGGGATGCCTGACAGGGCGGAAAGTCGATCAGCCGGTAGGCTGTAGGCACTGTCTTCAAGAGGAGGACGAATACTCTTGGGGCGAATTTCTTTGTATGATTTTTTCTTCTTTACAACTTTTACACTGGCCTTAGATGCAATTTTATGAACTTGTTTCTCAAACAATTTGTTAAATATTTTAAGCGGGAAAAAGGTTAAACGACCGAAAACAACCCCCCATTTTATCATGCATAAGGCAGCAAGACCGGAAAGCCATAATGGAATAAAAGCTAAAATAATTAAAATAAAAGCCCACTCCTTGGGAGTATCAATTACCCAACCACTAAGCCATAAATTCCAAGCATAATTCCAGTGAGAAGGTTTTATAATGTCAAAGTGCCAGTTGGTAAGCATAATAACACGAATACCTTCCAGAAACAAAATGCTCCAGAAGATACTTACAAATAAAATTCTTACCAATATAAGCAGGGGTTTCAAATAAAAAGCTCCCTTATTTTGTTATATATGCTGTAGTTTAGCATAAAATTGGTTAACAACTGTTTATTCTCCTTTTTTTATTTTAGTTTCAATTTTTTTCAAAATTTGAGAGCGAATAGAGGATACTTCTTTGGGTGCTTCAGGTTTGATTGATGCGATTTTATCTTTTATTTCCTCAATCATTTGTTGGCTTGATTTAAGGTTTTTGAGCACTATTCTTGAAGAATCATGACCATATTTTTTGATGATGTGGCGGTTATAGGCATTAATAGGAAAGAGAAGAATGTTTTTATAATCAACACGATTAAGCATAAGCCAACCGACAATCCACAAAACAGGAAGAAGGATTAACATGCTGAGAAAAATATAATCAGGTGCGGTTTTGATAACCCCGCCGCTGTTCCAAAAATAGGAAACAGTGTTCCAGCTATGAGCTGAGAATAAACTAAAATTCCATAGCTTGTACATAAGAATATTGGCTATAATCAGAAACAAATAGCTCCACAAAACACCGATCAATAAAAATCTAATAAAACGTAAAAACGATTTAATCATTGTCCTATTCCCTACCTTTTGTTTGGTTTATGGTGGGGGATGGTTTGGTTTGTTCTTTTTGGGTGTTGCTTTGCCCATTTATTTTGTCTTTTGTGGCTTGAACTCGTTGGCGGCGAGCATCATTGTTTTGGGCATCTGCTTCATAACCTTTGATTTGAGAATTGATATCAGCAAGCATTTTGTTTCCTGCATCTTCAGATCTAGTATAAGCCATGGCTACCTCTTTCATATTTTGAGCAGATAATTCTTTATATTCGCTTTTGGGATCATCTAAGCTTTTTTGTAATTTTTTTAAAGGTTCGTTTTGGCCTAATTTGCCGTTTTCGGCATAAAGACCTTTTTCAATATTGTTATGGGCCGTTTTATAAGCTTCAACACCGGTTTGATTGAACTCTTCAATGTTTTTGTAGTCACTACGACCGCGGGAAAGCTTTGAAACTTCAATATAAAATAGCTTTTTAGCTTCGGTTTCTTTTTGTTTCTGAAACTCTTGTTCAAGATTGGAATTGGCAAAAGCGTCAGGATTTTTGGCTTTTTCTTGCAACATGGTTGCCGCGGTATAATTAGCACAAAAGCTTTGACAAGAAATTGCCAAGGCGGATTGTCTCTCAGTTGTGGCGGCAATGATGTCTAAATATTTTTGTTTTTGTTCTTCTATAGCTTTCGGATCAGTGATGTTATCCTTTTTTAACTCGCTTTGAAAGTAATTTGCTCTGTCTTTAGCTAGTTTAACCAGAGGATGATCTTGAGAAAACTCCTTTTTAGCCAGAAATTCGTTGAAAGAATTCTCATCTTTTTCAATGGCGGCTTTAGTCAAATGGAAGAAAGCATTTGCTTCATCTGCCTCACGGCATGGTTTGGCGATATCATGGTCATGAAGTGAAAAAATTTGATTGGCAAAGGTTGTGGTTTTATCTTTTCCTTTAACTGGTTCGGTGCCATGAGATTCTTTTCTTTGTTTATCTGCTTTTTCAGCATGTTTGGCAGCTTTTTCTTTGGCTCTTTTTTCATCGTCTTTTTCTTTGGCTTCTTTGCCATCAAGTATTTTATGCCATGTCCAAGCGCATGTTTCGTAGGCTCCGACACCAACTAATTTAGAGGTTTTGTTGAGCCCCCATGCTGCGGAGGCGAGAACAACGTCTTTCATCAAAAACTCAATGAAATCACCTTGTTGGATATCAAATTTTTCCTCTTCAGGTTTAACCCAATCTGGGTCATCACAACGACCTTTATATCTAAAAACATTGTCATCGTTTTTCTTAGCAGCTTTTCTTTCCTTTTCTGCAAGAGCTTTTTCAAGAGCCTCTCTCTCTTCTATACGTAGTGGTTTTGTTGGGTTATTAAGTTCTTCTTTTAATTCATCGGCACTTAGTTTGTTAGCCTCTTCTTCTAGTTCATCGGCATTTAGTTCGTTAGCTTTTTCTTTATCATAACCGTTGTTTGCCGGAGGAGGAGTTTGAGACTGATTAACTTTTGTTTCTGATGAATCTACAGCCTGATTTATGATGGTTTCTTTGTTATTGGGAGATGCATCACCGCCGCCGGAAGAGCCAGAGGTTGGTTTGTAGGAAAAAGATGCTCCAGATTTTATTGCATCAGCGGCTATTCTAGCGTTATTGGCAGCGGTTTGTTGAGAGCGTGCAGAGACTATGCTGTTGGAAACAGAGTTTCTGATGTTTGCGGCTGCAGACTGAGTATTTGTTGCCATGGTTGTTCTCCCAGTAAAACTTATATCTTTTATAGTAACACCTGTTTTGTCTTTTGTCTATATTTTTGTACCAATCAAATCTTAAGATTTTTAAGAAATTGTCCGATTTCCTTATTAACACGGATACCATCTTCCGGTTTGGGTTTTATCATACCGAAAAAGCGAGGGGGAATCTTCTCAACTTCAATGGGAGCAAAGGTTGCCGGATTGGTTTCTAAAATTTTTTGAGCCCCTTCAGGATCTTTGCGTACGGTTTTGAAGAAGTTGTTGACCAATCTTTCGGCGTCAATCGGAAAATTCTTTTGACGGATGGCTTCAATTAGTTTTTGCATACGTTCTTTGCGTTGAATGTGTTCTTCATAAAGTTGTTTTTCTATTTTGCGTTTTTGAGCTTTGGCTTTGCGTAAGTTGTAAGCAATTTCACAGCCTTCAACCTCTATTAAAACCTCAACATAAGAGATTAATGCAAGTTGGAGGTTTTCGTCGGTGGTTTTTTCGGCAAAACTCAAGATTTGTTCATCAGACGGATTATCAGGCAAGCTTGATAGACGAACCGGTTGGGCTAAAATGAGTTTTTCCCAGCATGCCGATATGTCGTTGCTGAGGTTTTTAATGCGAGAGGGGCGAAAACGAGGGTATATGTCTTTGGCCGTAAAAGAAAGTTCGGGCTCTTCAATTCCGGCTTGTTTTACAAGAGCTAACACACCGTTTTTGAAATTAAAATAGGCATCATAAAGGCGGCGTTCTTCTTCAAACAAGCTAGAGACCAATTCATCTTGCGGTGTTTGAGCAGAGGCTGACGGCTTGTTTGTTTGTTTGAGCTCTTTGTTTTCCTCTACAGTGTCTTCAACATCTTCAAGCTGTTTGGAGATAAAGTCATCTAATAAGCGGTCAAATTCGTCGTCATCAAAAGGAGTTGATGCGGAAGAAGATTTGATATCGTTACTATCCATGGTATTATCTCCTTAGTTTAGTGTTATGGTGGCAGATGTTGTTTGGTTTGTGGGATCTAGGAGCAAAATTCGATCAGATTTTCCGCCGTTTTTTACCAATATATATATAATCCCGTTTTCTATTTTATAATCGGCAATGGTGCTGCCAATCGGTTGTTTGAGGCTGGTTGAAATATCGGAAACGATAGTTTTTTGATTGAGTTTTTTATAAACAATTCCGAGAGCGGATAATGTCCCGAAAACTAACAGAAAAGTTAAAATAAAAACCGTAAATTTGATGAATTTGAGCTTGTCCATGTGTTATCTCGCTTGCAAGTTTGTTTTTTGCCTTTATTATGTTGTTGAGTTCAACTATTGTGAGCACGCAATGCCTGATATTAAAGTTTATAACACACCAATAGTTAATAAAGATTATAAAGGAAAAAGAATCGATAAATTTTTGAGCGAGTGTTTTCCTGAAATTTCACGTTCGCAGATACAACGATTGTTGGGCGAAGGAAATGTTTGTTGTGATGAAATGGTTATTGCCGATAACTCTTTCAAAGTTAAAGAAGGTGACGCTTATCAATTAACTATTCCGGAGGCGGTTGATGCAGATCCCGAGCCTGAAAATATTCCGCTTGATATAGTTTTTGAGGATGAAGATGTTATTGTTGTTAACAAACCGGCAGGAATGACGGTGCATCCGGCTCCCGGATCGCCTAATGGAACACTGGTTAATGCGCTTTTGTATCACTGTAAAGATTTATCGGGTATTGGCGGGGTAAAAAGACCGGGGATTGTGCATCGTATTGACAAAGATACATCTGGCTTGTTGGTGGTGGCAAAAAATGATGATGCCCATAAGTTTTTGTGTGAGCAGTTTGCCGAGCACTCAATTGAACGGACATATTTTGCAATTGTTTTTGGGGTTCCAAATCCTTTGAAAGGTAAGATAGAGGCAGATATAGGCAGAAGCCCGTATGATCGCAAAAAAATGGCAATTGTTCATAAAAACGGTAAACACGCGGTTACCAACTATCAAACAATTGAAGTTTTTAAAAATGTTGCCAGTTTGGTTAAATGTAACTTGGAAACAGGACGGACTCATCAAATCAGGGTACATATGGCAAGCATTGGCTGCCATTTGATTGGGGATCAGCTATATGTGAAACCCAAAAAGATAACTTCAAAAGATATTATGGTTGAAAAAAGAGAGTTTTTTAACCATTTTCCACGGCAGGCTTTGCATGCTCAAAGCTTGGGGTTTGTGCATCCAAGAACCAAACAAAAAATGTTTTTTGAAAGTGAATTTCCAGAGGATTTTCAAAACCTTTTGAAAGTTTTGCAAAGCATATAAAACAACACAACTTGTTATTAATGTTTTATATATATCTATCGTCTAGGTTGTAATTTAAAACTTTTTCTCTAAGCTTTTTTGGTGTCGAATAAACAAAAAGGACTGGTACTTTTGGACTACTGGTATGGTTTAATCAGGAGTAAAAAGATGGAAAATGTCCAAGCACTAAGCGGTATAGATCTCTCTCCGGAAATTAATATGTTTAGGTATTTGCAAAAGATAAGGCAATATCCGATCCTAACACAAGAACAAGAGTTTGAATTGGCGGTTAAATATCAACAAAACAGAGATCCGGAAATTGCTAAAATTTTGGTTACGTCACATTTAAGATTAGTTGTGAAAGTTGTTTCAAAGTATAAAGGTTACGGGTTATCTTCTGCAGAGATGATTTCCGAAGGAAACATAGGCCTTTTATATGCAATTGAAAAATTTGAACCGGAAAAAGGTTTTAGATTTTCAACATATGCATTGTGGTGGATAAAAGCTTCAATACAAAAATATATTTTGAATTCTTGGTCGTTGGTGAAAATAGGAACAACTGCGGCTCAAAAGAAATTGTTTTTTAATTTGAGAAAAATAAAAAACAAATTAAACCTTAACGACGACAGAGAAATGTCGGTGAAAGTTGTTGAAAATATCGCAAACTCATTGGATGTCAGCGTGCAAGAAGTTACGGATATGAATATGAGGTTGAAATCTCATGATGGTTCGTTAAACACGTTAATAGATTCATCATCTGAAAACGGTGCCGAATGGATGGATTTTATTGCCGACAACAAACCAAATCAGGAAGAGACGTTAGCTTATGCAGAAACAATGAAATATCGTCGAGAACTGTTTTATAAGGCGTTGGTTTTTCTTAATAAAAGAGAAAAAGATATTTTATTTAAACGCAGGCTTTGTGATAAAAGTGTTACGCTTGATGATTTGAGTAAAATTTATGGAATCTCAAAAGAAAGAGTGCGACAGATAGAACTTAATTCAATCAAAAAAATAAAAAAAGCTATAGAAGCAATTGCCTAACAATAAAGCCGCTAAATGCGGCTTTATTGTTAGGGAAGATTTTCTTTTCCCCACTCATCGGTTAATTTTTTTAATTTATTATCAATATTTTTTAAGCGACGTTGTGAATTCGTTTTTGATATCCAGATAAAAAGATTAGGTAGTTCGTAATATATAATTACTCCTAAAGCTGCTGAACTAAGCATTATAATTACATTAAATATGTTTCCTATGATGGAAAAAGCTTGATCAAGATTAAACTGATTAAAAATATTCATGAGACATATGAAGACACCGGCAAGATTAAAACAACCAACAATGGTTAGTTTGTTGATGTTTTTTGAATCTGTCAAAAGCACCGTAATGGTTGGAAGCAAACCGATGCTTATAATAACTACAGCAGGAAAGGCCAAGAAAATAAGAAGAATAAAACATATAAAGAGCAAGAATTTTTGGAATAAATTCAGCTTTAAAATTGGCTTGTCTTTAGATGATGTTTTTTTGTTTATTTTAGTCATTTTAGTGCCCAGTATATGAGGCTGAATATGAAAGAACTCAGCATGGTTAAAACGGAAAGAACGGAAGCAAAACGGATGGCTAGATCTTTTGCTTCTTCATCAAGCTTGGAATCTCCAGAGAGAATTCTGTTTTTTTCGTTTGTGAGAATATTTATGTTTTTTAAGGCTTCAGAATATTCACTGCGATCTTTGTTTTTTGCTTCTTCGTTTTCAAGAAGCTCATAAATATCTATTATTTTTCCGTTTTTGGCTGTTTTTACCAATTCTTGCTCAAGGTATTTTTGATATTTGAGATTATGGTAACTTTTAACTACTGGTTTGGCCGAATTTATAAGCCATTGACAAAGATTGAACAGCTGAACCGGACCATGTTTGTTTTGGATGTTTGCATATAAACGTATAATAGCACTTCTTTGCAAATGGTCTTGTTGGGAATTTATATCTGTGATAATTCCATCTATTTTTTTGCCCATTTTGCAACGCAAATAAGCTATAATATTATGATCAAAAGGAAGTGAATCCTTAAATTTGGTATAATTTTTATCAAGTGCTCGCAGTAATTTGGCTGGAGAATTAACAAATTCATTTCCGATAAGCTCGCTGGTGCATGGTAAATCATCGTCAAAATCATATATTATACGATCAAGTCCATAGCCATATCCAACGCGGGAAACATAAACTCTAAATTCATTACTATTGGAGGGGGCTCTCATAGATGGCTGTTCTTGATACCAGGTCTTAATGAGGTTACTGGATAGAAGAGCTTGAAAATTTATGGTATTTTTGTTGTTTTTTAGATAATAAAACAATACTTTGGGTAAGCCTCCGGGAAAAACATATATGTCTCCGCAACGAATTGGCAGTGAGCAATCTAACAATATACAAATTTCCGGAACTAAAAAATCTTGCTCATTTTTTTCTGCACTTTGTTTTATTTGTTTTTCTATTTTGTTATAAAGCTTTTCATTTTCAAGACCATTTTTTACCCACTCAAGCAGTTTGCCGTTTTGTATTAAGGAAAGAGCTTCTTTTTGATTTTCCAACATGGCAATGGCGGCAGATTTGGCGGTGTAATATTTTTCATTATTAATCGGAAGAGCCCTCATTGAGCGATCAGATGATTCGACGCTGAAATTAGAGGCCTTGCCTTCAAGAAAATTATAAATTTGAAGGTAGTTCCCTCTTTTTTCAGCATTATCTTCAAGCAGAGATTTTAAAACAACCAGATATTGTGAACCGATCTTTTTGCCGCCGCTCAGACTTAAAAAAGAGGTCTTTTTTAGCTTGGAGTGTAAGAAATCAAGAGCAGGACCTGGTGATGAAAAGTCTGTTTTGGTTAGAAGAGCCAAAATACAAACGCCTATTGCATACATATCGTCGGCATTGCTACCGTTTCCTCTAGCCTCAGGAAGACAAAGCAAGTTTTCAATTGTTTCATAAGCACAGGGTTGAAAAAGAGACGGAAAAGTGGCGGCACAGTCTCCCAAAACCAATTCTTTTTGCGAATCGTCTTTGAAGAAAATGTTATCAAGGCGTATTGCACGATGAGTAATATTATATCCTCTTAAGGCTTCACAAGCAGAAATCATGGATAATGTGAGGCTCTTAAATGCTTCGGTGTTGGTTATGACGGATTCTTCATCAGAAAGAACAGACGACGCTTTTGCTCCATTAGGTTTGCGATAAATGAGGCTCATATTGAGAGATTTTTGTGACGGGTCTTCAACTACGCCATATTCAATTAGTTTTAAAATGTTAGGATGATCTATTGATTTTAAATATGGTAATATGGACAATCGAGGAGGAAAATTATTATTACAAACTAGGGCAAAAAGCTCTTTTTGCGGGTTTATTTTGTCTGTAACGTTATAGGCTAAAGCTCCGTTAGTATCAAAAAGAGGCAATGGTTCATCAAAATGAATTTCAAAACGTTCTTTTAGCAAAAACGTTTTGTTTTTATTATCTGAAACAGATTCTTCTGTGCTTTTTGTAACTGTTTCTTCTTCCGTCATATTGAATTCTTTCTGTGTTTTCATAAATAATACACATTATATTTGGATATTGTTAAAAAAGTACAAATATTTTAGGCATTGTTTTTTATAAAAATAGATTATACTATGAAAATGTTTGTGAAACTAAGATGATTTAATGAAAAAATGGTCGTTTCTGATTTGGAAAATTTTTTGGAAGGCTTAGAAAAAAAAGCTCCGGCAAAAATTAAGGATAAAGATTTTATAAAAGATGCCAAAGATTTGGGGATTGATTTGGATGATTTGGAACATCCTGAAAAACCAAAAATAAAAAACATGCCGGAAGAAAACACTAATAAACAAAAAGCTAAGCAAAAAGCTTTTTGGGAAGATTTTGACATAAATTTGGGCGATGTGGTAAATTTTGTGCTAAATTCTTCTGAGCGTCCTGTAATAATGATAAGCAATGATAAAATTGTTTACATTAATCAGGCTACAATGCAGTTTTTAGAGTTGTTTGACACCAAAGATGCTTTAGGAGAATCTTTTTTAAGTTTTGTTGAAAAAGATGATTGGAATTTGGTGGCAGAAAATATTGGTGATATGCTTACAAACGCTAAAAAATTATCAATAAGAATGAAAACAATACATGAAAAAATTGCTCCTATGGAGTTTCAAGCCATATATTTGCCGGATTCTACAAGATTTTCATTTATTTTAATTGGAGCACATACTTCAAAAAGCAATAAGCCTTTTTTCAATAACTTATATGATGAGCTAACCGGATTACCAAATTTCTTTTTGTTTGAAGACAGAGTGCAAATGGCTATAAATAACGAAAATTATAAAAACAGTAGGTTAACCAAAGATTTGGTTGCGGTTGCCGTTGTTAATGTAGATAATCTGGAAATGTTTCGTAAATTGCACTTAGAAGATTTTGCTGTAAAGAAACTCGCAAACACACTGGCCTTAAGTCTAAAGAAAAATTATACAGTGGCAAGAGGTTTAAAATATAGTTTTTGGATTTTAATGCCGGATATTTTGACTTTCCAAGATTTTAATGTGGAAATGGAAAAACTGTTAAATATATTTAATGAGGGAGTTAGCGATTATTTCACTAATCATGATGTTATAGTTAGTATCGGAGCCAGTGTTTTTCCTAAACCTGCACGTTCGGCAAAAAAACTAGTGGAACAATCTATTGAGGCATTAAAAATTGCTCAAAAAGATAAAAAGAGTTCATTGAAAGTTTTTGAAATGGAATAATAAAAGGCTCTTGTTTCAAGAGCCTTTTATTTTAGTTTAGCGACGATCACCTAGAAAATGTAGTAAATAAATAAACATATTTACGAAATCAAGGTAGAGGTTTAGGGCTCCCATGATAGCTTTTTTGGTGATAATTTCATTGTTGTCATATTCACTGTAAATATCACGAATCTTTTGAGTATCATAGGCGGTTAGACCAACAAAAATCAAAACACCTAAGAAAGATACTGCATAATATACACCCGGGCTTTGTAAAAAGATATTTACGATTGAGGCAATGATTATGCCAATTAAGCCCATAAACAAGAAAGAACCCATTCCGGTCAAATCTCTTTTGGTGGTATAGCCATAAATGCTCATCGCACCAAACATGCCGGCCGTTATTAAAAATACTCTGGCAAGGCTAGCTCCGGTGTATCCTAAAACTATCGGTGTTAATGATATTCCCATAACGGCAGAGTATGCCCAAAACATAATTTGGACTTGAGATGAGGTTCCTCTATTTAATACCCAACCAAAGGCAAAAACCATTATCAAAGGAGCAATAAAGGCAATCCAACCAAATGCTGAAAGACCGGCTACTTGTCCCATTTGATTTACGTTAAAGAAAAGACGAATCAATGATGTGTTGGCAACTAAGTAAGCACTTAAGGCTGTTAAACATAATCCAGCGGCCATAAAATTATAAACCTTAATCATATATTGGCGTAAACCTTCGTGAACACCTGAAATAGTTTCTGTTTTGGTAAAAGTTTTATTTTCCATAATGTTTTCCCTATATTGTAAAAGTAGTTTACTACTAATAAATATAGGGTGGCTTTTTTAAAAAATCAATAAGCTTGTATTATTGGTAGCGATAAAGTTCTTTGCCACGGACTTTCAGCCAATGTTGACAATCTTTATATTGGGGACAAAGAGTTGCAACACATTGCCAGAATTTTTCAGAATGATCTTGATGAGCCAGATGTGAAACCTCATGGCAAACAAGATATTCAATAACTTCATATGGAGCCATTATTATGCGCCAATTATAATTTATGTTTTTTTTACTGGAACAACTGCCCCAACGAGATTTGGTGTCTTTGATTGCAACGTGGTTAACAGTGCATCCTATTTTTTTTGCCATAGATAAAGACATTTGTCCCAGCTCTTTAGCAGCAAGTTTTTTTAAAAAATCGGTTACACGACGGTGTAAAAATTCCGGATTTCCTCCAAGAATTAAAAAACCATCTTTGATCGTTACGCCGCGTTGTTCCTGACGATGTAAAATTATGTATTTTTTTCCAAGAATCGATATTTGCTCACCATTTGAGAAATGCTTTATAGGTGGCAATTTAGCTAACATATTTTGAAGCCAATCATGATGAGATTCTACAAAAGCAAGGGCTTTTTTGCTTGAACAATATTTAGGTATTGTCAGAACAGGAATATGAGCTTTTTCATCAATACGTAAGGTTAATCTTTTAGCCAGAGGAGATTTAATAACTTTAATCTCAAAACCAAGCTTTTCTTGAAGATTAAAGGTCTGGCCAGTCAACAATGTAATCTTCATAATCTCTTACCTCGGTTTCAGAAATGACGGTTCTTCCTTTTAGAGAGTTTTGACTTTGATGCACAGATGACGCTTTGCCGCTTATTAGAGGGTGCCATGATGGCAAATCATAACCATTGTCGAGCAGCCAATAGGCACAAGTTTTGGGAAGCCAACGAGGCTTTTCTCTAACGGCTTCAATTGTAATATCTCTGCAATCAGGTACTTTTTCAAAACGATGTTCATAAATTTTGCATAGACAGCTATTGCAGTCTAAAAAACGGCAAACGGTGTTGGTAAATTTTATTTTACCACGTATTTCTAGTTTATTAAGGCAACATTTGCCGCAACCGTCACAGAGAAGTTCCCATTCTTCTTTGCTCAAACTTTCCAGGGGTTTCTTTTTCCAAAATTCTGGCTCAAATTTAGCTAAATCAGAATATCTGGTTTGCGGATCATAATCTTCGTCAATCCAATCTTGTTTATTAATCATTACTTTCCTCGATGATATGGTCTTCTAGATCATCTTCTTCTACAAATTCTTCGCTTATAACATTATTGCCAATAGCGTATTTTTTGGCAAGAGGTTTTCCGGTAATCAAGGGGTGCCAAGGTGGTAAATCTCCCGTTTTGTAAAGAATGTTATAAGCACAAGTATCAGGAATCCAGCTAATTTTGCCTAAATTTTCAGGAGTTAGTTTTAAGCAAGAAGGGACCAGTTGGCAGCGGTTTTGATATTCTTTGCACATTTTTGATGCAAGGTTAAAATATCGGCAGACAATGTCTGTATAGTATACATCATCGCTGTTTTCATCCTGAAGTTTAATCAGGCAGCATTGGCCGCAATGACAGCAAATGCTTTCCCACTCCTCATGAGAAAGGTCTTTTAATGCTTTGTTTTGCCAAAATTTATTTGTCATCATAAAAAGTTATGCGTTTTTGTTTGTTATATTGATATTTGAGCCAAAGCCAGCGAATGAAGGCTAAAATTAATAACGGTATAAAAACATAAGCAAAAACGACGGCAAACACAGCTGCACTAAAAGCTATTGCCGTTACCAGAAAAGCTATTCCTAAAGCGGTGGCTAAGACGTAATAAAAAACAGTTAAAAAGTTTGTTGGCATTTTAATCTCCTATTCTTTCCGGCAGGTACTCTTCTTTGGCAAGATTACCAAATTGAGCATAATCTCCATTCCAAAAGAGCTGAACGGTACCTGTGGGACCGTGACGTTGTTTGCCGATAATAACTTCGGCAATGTTTGCAGTGGCCCGTTTACGAGCTTCCCATTCCTCAAGACGTTTTTGCAAATGTTCAGGCGTTTCCGAGGCTTTTTGTTGAGGTTCTTCATTTTGCAGATAGTAGTTTTCACGATAAACAAACATTACGATATCCGCATCTTGTTCGATTGATCCTGATTCTCTTAAATCTGACATTAGAGGGCGTTTGTCATCACGTTGCTCAACGCCACGGTTCAGCTGAGAAAGGGCTATTACCGGTAAATTTAATTCTTTGGCTAAAATTTTTAATCCTCGGGAAATTTCCGATAGCTCTTGAACACGATTACCCTCGCTTCTTTTGCTGCCGGTACCGTTAATGAGTTGAATATAATCAATAAATATGGCTCCAAGGCCTTTATTGCGTTTAAGGCGTCGAGCTCTGGTGCGTATGGTGTTAATATTTATGCCGGGGGTGTCATCAATATAAAGCGGAATCTTTTCAAGTTCGCGTACAGCAGCGGCAATGCGTGTAAATTCAGCGTTATCAAGTTCTCCAGTACGCATCTTGTGACCATTGGTTTGAGTGACGGTTGATAAAATACGGGTAGCCAATTGATCGGCGGACATTTCAAGAGAGAAAAAAGCTACGCCTTTAGATTTTTCATCTAAATTTTTAGCGTGGGCCATGTATTCGGCAACATTATAAGCAATATTGGTTGCCAGAGCTGTTTTACCCATAGCTGGACGTCCGGCTATGATGATAAGGTCTGAGTTGTTTAAGCCCCCTATTTTATTATCAAGAGCATCTAAAGCTGTGGGCAGACCAGATATTTTCCCGTCTTTTTGGTAAGCTTGTTCAATGTGACCCAGAGAAGATAAAAGAGCTTCCGAAAAATCTACAAAACCGCCATTTACCTCTCCTTGATTAGAGAGTTCAAAAAGACGTTTCTCTGCTTCTTCTATTTGTTGAGTGGCATCAGAATCGATATCTTCTTTAGAGGCATTGTTTACAATGTCAAATCCGGTGGCAATAAGTTCTCGACGTAGATATTTGTCATAAATAAACTGAGCATAATATTCAGCATTTGTTAACGGAGTTGCACTATTTGCAAGCTTAACCAGATATTTTATGCCGCCAACTTCATCTAAAGTTCCGTCTTGTTCAAAATAGTCTTTTAAGGTTATGACATCAGCAAGATGACCGCGAGTAATTAACTTGGAAATAACTTCAAAAATTTTAGCATGAACAGAATCGGCAAAATGCTGTGGCTTTAAAAATTCAGAAACCTTTTCAAAAGCTTTATTATTGGCAAGTATTGCTCCAAGTAATGCCTGTTCGGCTTCAATGTTTTGAGGGAGGCTGTCTGCTGATATTTGTGCTTCCATTTTAAGTCCTGTTAATTATGGTTAAGTTTGCTTCTTTATAAACAATAAAAAAATAAAAGTAAGCTTTTTTTGTTTTTCAGCCCTGTGGATTGTGGGGATAACGGGGATAAAAATACCCCGTTATTTTAACGGGGTTATTCTTGTTTAACCTTGGTTGGTTAATTATTATTATTTTGAAGATTTTTTCTTAGCAATTGACTTTTTGATTTTTTTAGCCTCTTCAGTCAATTTGTTGTTGGAAGTGCTTTCCAAATAATTGTCCAAGCCGCCATTATGTTCGATAGAACGTAGAGTTTTGGAACATACTTTTAGTTTGAAAACTTTTCCCAAGGTGTCGCTTAAGAGAGAAACAACTTGGAGATTAGGCATGAAACGACGACGAGTCTTGTTATTTGCGTGGCTTACATTATTGCCGCTCATAACGCCGGTGCCTGAAATATCGCATTTTTTAGACATTTTTTGATTCCTTCATAAAAACTAGTTGCCTTTTAATACATATAAATATCTCAAAAGTCAAGAATAAAATGCATCTGAGCGGTTTTAGCGGTAATTTTTATTTTACACAAAATAAAAAAGGGGGTTTTATTCTTGTGTTTTGTAATCTTTTGTTGTAGTAAGTAAGAAGTTTGATGTACCCGTAGCTCAGTTGGATAGAGTATCGGCCTCCGACGCCGAGGGTCGTGGGTTCGAATCCCTCCGGGTACGCCAAAAAGCCACCTGTCAAAGGTGGCTCTTTTATTTTGGCTTCCCGAATGGTCGAACCCTGGGTTCGTTCTGGCTCGTAAGTGTTTTATTAAAACACAAACTCGCTGCGGTCACTTGATTTGTAGAGCTTTGTCGGCAGAGGCAATTCTTGCCTTAAAGCTAACAAATACTTTAATGTAATTAATTAATGTTGTTGACAAAATTTCCAAAAAACAGTATTACAGATTTTGAAATTTTAAAATTTATAAATTATGAAAACTAATTTTATTTTTATGTGGTCAAACTGTTTTCCAAATTTATCTTTTTTTAAAAATGAAAGTTTGGCAAAAAGAGGCAGTAAAGCTTTATTATTGAAGCTAAGCAGAACTTATAATGTTTCTATTTGTTTTGTATCTTGTATGCCGCAAAAAGAGTTGGAATTTGAAGTTGATGATAGCGGTTTTCCTGTGTTTTGTAAAATTGAAAAAATTATTGGAAAATCAAATAAACTTCCTGAGATTAAGGATGTTTTACAACAAGCCGTTATTAACTATTCAAAAAACAGTGTTATTTTTATTGCTGATGAAAGGTATCTGCCTTTAGCAAAAGAAATTGGTGTAGATTTTTTGCCGGCAACGGAAAAAACTTTCCGTATGTTGTATAATCAGCTTGATTAAATTTGCTGATTAAAAAGATGGGATGATTTTTGGTAATCATCCCATCTTTTTAATTTAAAAAAATTTGCATTATGATAAACTTTTCAAAAATTAAAATACATAAAAATTAAGTTTTGCGGAGAATAAGAAATGAATGCGTTGACGATAGTTTTTGCCTCTCTATGCATTTTTGCCATTGCGTATCGTCTTTACGGACTGTTTGTTGCCAATAAAGTATTAAAACTGGACGAATCGAGAACAACTCCGGCAATTAGATTTGCCGATGGACATGATTATGTTAAGACCAATAAAAATGTTTTGTTTGGGCATCATTTTGCAGCAATAGCTGCGGCAGGGCCTTTGGTGGGGCCGGTTTTGGCGGCACAATTCGGATTTTTGCCGGGAGCTTTGTGGATCTTAATCGGTTGTGTTTTGGGCGGTGCCGTGCATGATATGGTGGTCTTGTTTGCTTCCGTTAGGCATAAGGGAGAAAGTTTAGCTTCAATTACGCAAAGAGAAATCGGTCCGGTTACCGGAACTGTGGCCGGGTTTGCGGTTTTGTTTATTCTCATATTAACTTTGGCAGGGTTATCATTGGCTTGTGTCAGTGCCATGCATAATGCTCCGTGGTCGTTGTTTATTGTCGCAATTACCATGCCGATAGCAATTTTGATGGGTTTGATTATGAAATATAAGCAAAACGGAGTAGTGATAGCCAGTGTTTTGGGTATTGTTTTGTTGGGAATTGGAATCGTTTCCGGTCATTCATTGATGCAAAAAGATGTTTTGGGGTGGATGTTTGATTGGGATAAAGATACGGTTTCTTTGGCTATACCTGCTTATGGTTTTGTGGCATCAGTGTTGCCGGTATGGTTATTGTTGGTGCCGAGAGATTATTTGTCGACTTATCTTAAAATAGGTACAATTTTAATGCTGACGGTGGGAATCGTTTTTGTGCAGCCGGAAATTGTGATGCCTATGTTAACACCTTTTATAAACGGCGGTGGTCCGGTGATTAACGGTCCGGTGTTACCTTTTATCTTTATTACCATTGCTTGCGGAGCAATTTCAGGTTTTCATGCCATTATCGGGACCGGAACTACCCCTAAAATGCTTGGCAATGAAAAAGAGATTTTGTTTGTGGGATACGGGGCAATGTTAACCGAGGGTTTTGTTGCTATTATGGCTTTAATTGCTGCTTGTACAATGATGCCGGGGGATTATTTTGCCATTAATTCAGCTCATGAAACTTATCAGGCCTTGTTGTCAGTGTATCCGGAGTTTGCCGTTACCGATTTACCATACTATGAAAGCCATGTCGGAATAGATTTGCACGGGCGTACCGGCGGAGCGGTATCTTTGGCGGTGGGAATGGCACATATTTTTAAGAATTTGCCATTTATGGATAGTTTGGTGGCTTATTGGTATAATTTTGCGGTAATGTTTGAAGCCGTGTTTATTTTAACCGCTATTGATGCCGGAACCAGAGTGGGGCGGTTCTTTTTGCAAGAGATGATGGGCAAGGTTTTTCCGAAATTTGCCAATAAGGAATGGATGCCTGGAATCGTAATTGCCAGTACTATATTTACTTTTTTGTGGGGATATTTGGTTTATACCGGAAATATCAGCAGCATATGACCGTTATTTGGTTTGAGCAATCAGTTGTTGGCAGCTTGTGCGTTGATTGTTTGTACAACAATGTTGCTCAGACTTGATAGAAAAAAATATACTCTGGCAGTGGCTATTCCGGGATTGTTTATGGTAATAGTTACTTTTTGGGCCGGATATTTACAAGTTTTTGAACAGTATATTCCGCAGGGAAAGTACCTTTTGGCGGCATTGGGAATTATTGTAATGGTGATGATGCTTTTTGTATTGGGCGGTGCTTTTAGCAAATGGTATAAGTTGATAAAAATAAAAAAATGTGTTAAAGACGAATATGGCGAAAGCGTTAAGATGCTGGTTGCCGAATAGAACAGAAAAAAAGGAGATCAAAAAATGGCTTGTTCTAATCCTAAATGTAAAAATCCGGACTGCACTTGCGGTGATAACTGCAAATGTGATGAAAAACATCAGTGTTCTGAAAGTAAAAAAGAAACTAAAAAATGCTCTTCCAAAAAAGCAACGGGAAAATGTTGCTGTAAGAAAAAATAATAAAAAAGGCTGCTTTCAAAGCAGCCTTTTTTAGTGCTTAAAATTTGCGAGCGGAAATGCCTTTTTGCCAGTTTTTCTCAATTTTTTCCAAAGATACTCCCTTGGTTTCAGGAACAAAGAAGTATACAAACAACATTGATAAAACCGTTATGCCGGCAAAAATCCAAAAGGTTTGAGCTTTACCGATAATGTTTATCATCGGTAAAAAGCTTAGTACAACAATAAAGTTGAAACCAAAGTTTGAAACCGTGGCGGCGCTCATCGCAAAACCTCTGATTTTGAGGGGCATAATTTCAGAAATCGTTATCCATGCGACAGGACCTAAGCTCATGGCAAAAGAGGCAATATAAACAACCACGCTGGCAATGGCTAACCACTTGCGATTGTCACCCAAAACATCAGCATAAGCAAATGATGATCCAAGGGTTATCAAACTTATTAACATTCCCCAAAGTCCAATATAAAGCAAAGGTTTGCGTCCTAGCCTATCTGTAAAAGCAATGGCGACAATTGTCATGATGAAGTTAACAAAGCCAATGCCAATGGTGGCATAAAGAGCTCCGATATTAGAATCAAAGCCGGCAATTTGGAAAATAGTCGGAGTGTAGTAAATTATGGTGTTAATACCGGTGCAAATTTGGACAAACATTATTCCTACGCCAACAAAAACAGGCATAAACATCCATTTCTGGAAAGAGGTTTTAGACTTTTTGGCAGGAGTTTTTAGAGTGTCTTTTATTTCTTTGATTTGAGCTTCAGCATCACAATCTGGATCAATTTTATTAAAAATGTCTTTTGCTTCTTGGTCGCGTTTTTTGCTGATTAACCAACGAGGCGTGTCACCAAGAAAACTGATACCAACCAATAAAATAACAGCAGGAATTAAGCCTGAGCCGAGCATCCAACGCCAATTATAATCAAAATTAGCAAACACACGATTAATGAGATAAGAAAACAAAATTCCGGCAGTGATGGCTAACTGAAACAAAGAAACCAACATGCCGCGAATTTTTTGCGGTGCAAGCTCGGAAAGATAGAGAGGAACGGCAAAACTAACCATGCCGACAGCAATACCAATCAATATACGAGAAGCGATTAGAAGACTAATGTTAGGAGAAATGGCACAAAAAAGAGAACCAATAGTAAAAATGATTGCTGTAGCTATAATTACTTTTTTGCGACCGTAAATATCCGCCAAGACACCATTAGATGCAGCTCCAATTACTGAGCCGACAATAGCAGAACTTACTAACCAACCTTGTTGAAGGGGAGTCATGGCCCACTCATCATTTATGAAAAGGAGTGCTCCTGATATAACACCCATATCAAAACCTGATAATAATCCCCCTAAAGAGGCTACTGCCGCAATAACATAAAGCCAAAAATGTGATTTTTTATTTGTTGTCAGCATGTAAAACCTCCTTTGTTAACGGCTAATGATAATAATATATATTAGTTAATTCAAAATTAAAGTCTGACAAAGTCTAAAAATACCGGACGACGACCTTCTTGAAGGGCCTTGCGTTGATATTTGGTTTCTATCCAATCTGACGGGGGTCTTTTCCAGTCATTGCCGCAGGTTGCCGTCCAAGTAAAGAAGGGACAATCATGAAGTTGGTGCAAGGTCCAACTTTTGTAAACTTTGTGGTCGGTAGCTACTCTTAAAATGCCGCCTTTTTTAAGAATACGGGCAATTTCTTTTAAGTTTTCATGATTAATAAAACGGCGATTTTCATGTCTTTTTTTAGGCCAAGGATCAGGAAAAAGCACAAATATCTTATCAATAAAAGAATCGGGTATTTGAGAAAAAAGGATACGAACATCATCGCTAAATATGCGGATATTATCTACACGGTTTTTTTCAAGTTTGATACCGGTTTCCGGTAAATCTTTTTTTTCTTTGATGCCGGTAATCAAAGTTAATAAATTTGCAACTCCGTTTTTAAAAACTTCTGCTCCAATGAATCCTATATCAGGATTTTTCAAAGCTTGTCCGGCTAAATGCTCACCATTGCCAAAGCCTATTTCCAAATAAATTTTATTAACGGGGCAGCCAAACAAACTTTCCTTTTTAAATACTGTGTTCGAGTTTATTTGAATTTGGGGTAAAAAAGCTTCTAAAAGCCCGGTTTTGGCTTTGCGAATTTTGCGTCCTTGACGGCGGCCGTAAAACTTAGGTTGTGTTTGTTCAGAAAGCATTTTTTAAATCCTCGACAAGATCAATTTTTTCCCAAGAAAAACTTCCATCAGATAATGGTTTTCTGCCAAAATGACCATATGATGATGTTGATGAGTAAATGGGACGGTTAAGTTGTAGTCTTTTTATAATACCGGCAGGTGTTAAATCAACCATTTCTTTAATTACTTTTAGCAATTTCTGCTCATCTACAACGCATGTCCCTTTGGTGTTAATATATAAAGAAAGAGGGTCGGCAACTCCTATGGCATAAGAAATTTGCAAAAGACATTCTTTCGCAAGGCCTGCGGCAACAATATTTTTGGCAAGATACCTTAACATATAAGCTGCGGAGCGATCAACTTTGGTGGCGTCTTTGCCTGAAAAAGCTCCTCCGCCGTGAGGGGCGTAGCCGCCATAGGTATCAACAATGATTTTGCGACCGGTTAAGCCGGCATCTCCGTCAGGGCCGCCAATTACGAATCTTCCGGTGGGGTTGATTAAAATATCTGCATCTTGAGGCATCCAGCCTTCAGGGATTGATTTTTGAATATATTTTTTTACAATTTCACGAACTTGCGGAAGCGATAATGTCGGAAAATGTTGAGTGGAAACAACAATTTTGGAAATTCCACAAGCTTTAGAATCGCAATATTTGACGGTGACTTGGCTTTTGGCATCAGGTAAAATACCGGATATTTCTTTGTTATGACGGGCCAGGCTTAAATTTTCAAGAATTTGATGAGCTAATTTTATTGGTAAGGGCATGTAATCACTAAACAAATTTTCTTTTTTTGCATAGCCGAACATAATACCTTGATCACCGGCTCCTTCTTTATCAACTCCAAGAGCAATATCTTCCGATTGAGTATGAAGATAGTTTTCAATATTTAAATTTTGCCAATCAAATCCTTTTTGATTATAGCCGATTTTACGAACAGTGTTACGTATGGTTTGCTCAATTTCTTCTTGAGATGGAAGGTTTTGTGATTTTGTTTCGCCGGCGACAATAACTCTATTAGTTGTGACAAGAGTCTCAATAGCACAACGAGCAGAAGGATCTTTGCTTAAATGCAAATCCAAAAGATTGTCAGAAATGGCATCGCATATTTTGTCCGGATGTCCTTCAGATACAGATTCACTGGTAAATAAAGTAAACATTTTTGCCTTTGTTATTTAATTTTTTATACAGTTTATATAATAAAAAAAGCTGGCAAAATACCAGCTTTTTATTTGTTTTTTTATATTGTTTTTGCTTATTCTTCACTGTCGTTGTTGTTATAAGCACTTTTTGACATGGAAACAATAAGGTCAAACAAGTGTTTGGCAGCTTTACGATTAGGTATTTTATAATAAGCCTTTACCAATTCAATGGTTTCCTGTCTTTGCATGGGGTCAGCATTATATATTTCCTCATCTTCAGCAAGATATAAAGGTTCGGCATCAGGAATGCTGAACATGCGAGGGCTTTGGTTGGCAACTGATTTGTCCATGTCTTCATAAAAGAAGTTAATAGGCACTTCCAATACTTTACCAATATCCCATAAGCGGCTGGCGCCGACACGGTTCATTCCTCTTTCATATTTTTGCACTTGTTGAAAAGTAAGTCCAAGCATAGAAGCAAGCTTTTCTTGGCTTAAACCAAGAAGAGTTCTTCTTAAGCGAATACGATTTCCAACATGAACGTCAATCGGGTTTGGCTCTCCTTGAGGAGTTCTGCCGCGACTTGACTTTTTTGATAAGTTTTTAATCATGTCTTTTATAGTCCTTGTAGTAGTGGTGCTAAACTATTTATATGATTTTTGGCGAGCTTCGTCAACAAGTTTTTTATATAACATATTATATTATAAAGTTAGAATATTATAATATAGTTATAGATGTTTAAATTTAGTGTTTTTATTGACGATAAGATACAAAAAAGCAATACTTATAAGCAGAGATACTATAAGCAGAATTAAAAAGTTTCCGTTTTGAGTATAAAATGTTGAAAACTCAGAGTTTTTCGGAAGGTTAATATCTAAATTTCCTTTTTGATTAAGAGGTATTTGCCCAAGGATTTTTCCATACGGTGAAATTAAAGCACTGATGCCGGTGTTGGCAGCACGAGCAATGGTGATTCCTTCTTCAACAGCTCGTAATCTGGCAGCAACAAGATGTTGATAAGGGCCGGCAGAATCGCCGTACCAACCATCATTGGTTAAGTTAACAATCCATTGGGGACGATTGTTTCGATCTATTATTTGATGAGGAAAGATTGTTTCATAACAAATTAAAGCACCTAAGGACGGTTGTCTTGGTATATCAATCTTTTGAGGACCTTTACCAGATTTAAAAGTGCCAATGACATTGGCTACCGGTCTTATCCAATCAGGCAGCCAAGAACGCAGAGGAATATATTCTCCAAAAGGAACAAGATGGGATTTGTCATATTGTCCCACAATGCGTCCTTGAGAATCAATAATCATAAGGGAATTGTAGGTGTTATATTGTTTATCGTTTATGAATTCATATCTTACCAAGCCGGTAATAAGATATCCTTTTTTGGGAATGGCGTAACGTGCGTTTTGCAAGTGATAATTATCAATATCCAAAGGAAAAGGCGATGCCGTTTCTCCCCAAATTATAAAATCAATATCTTCCATTCCTTTTTTTTGTGATAATTTGATATGATCGGTAAAATTATCTTCTAGAACGGCTTGATTCCATTTCATGCTTTGGGGAATTGCCGGCTGAACAAGGCGGATTTTGGTCTCAGAAATTTCGTTTGAGGCATTATCTAAACGCAAAAAACCATAGAAGCTTAAAAAGCTTAAAATTGCCAGGGGAGTGAATATAGATATGAAAATGTTTTTTTTGTTTGGTAAATTAATTCCGAAAATCGGAGCTGAGACACTTAATAAAACCAAAAGAGAAAGAATGTATGTGCCGCCAATGGAGGCAAACTGAATCAAAAAATCGTGAAAAGCAAGAACGCTACCAAGCAAGTTCCACGGAAATCCGGTAAGGATAAAACTGCGTATCCATTCCGATAAAACCCAAAGACTGCAAAAGGCCAAATATTGAGATATTATGTTTTTAAAATAAAAAGATAACCATGTGGGAAGAGCTATAAATAAACCAAAAAAGAATCCGCTTGCTAAAAAGGCTATGGGATATAACCAGCCAAAGGTTGCGGCTTCAATCAATAAAGCATTACCAATCCAGGAAAAACCAAAAGCAAAAAAGGCGAAACCAAAGGCGTATCCTATTTTGAAAGATTGTTTGCCTGATTTTGCATTATGTACCAACCAAAGCAAAACAGGAAAAGTAAAGAATAGCAGAGGAAAAAAATAAAAAGGCGGTAAAGAACCAACTGCCAATAATCCGCAAGTAAAAGCAGTGATATACGGATGATTTAACAGCTTATTCTTTATTTGTTGCATGAATCTTCCTTTGAGGGCAGAGATATCATTACTTTTTTGATGCGTCTGGGATCAACATCTAAAATGCGAAACTTTATGCCGTTTAGGCCGTCTATGACCTCACCTCGACTAGGTATCCTTTGAGCAAGGTGAAAGACAAGTCCTCCTAAGGTATCTATGTCAGCCACTTCTTCTTCGCTAAGACCAGTTGTCAGATCAATATCACACACATCTTTTATTTCACTAAGATCTGCTTTGGCATCAGCGATGATGGTTCCGTTTTCTTGCATACAGATTACGGGATCTTCGTCAAAGTCATATTCATCTTCAATCTCACCAACGATTTCTTCTAATAAATCCTCAATAGTTACCAGTCCGTCAATGCCGCCATATTCATCAACAACCATGGCCATATGAACTTTTTGCCGCTGCATTTCTCTTAGTAAATCCAAGACACGCATGGAAGGAGAAACAAATTTTACATTTGCGGTGATTAATTGAGAAGCTTTGATGTCTGTTTGACCTTTAAGAAAGCTTTTTACCAAATCAATAACATGAATTATGCCAACAATATCATCTAGAGAATCGCCGTAAATAGGAATGCGGGAATGCCCTTTAGTTATCATTAACTCAGCCAGGTCTTTAATTTTGCCATCTTTTTGAAAAGCAACAATATCTGCTCTTGGAATCATGGCGTTGCTACATTTTTTGTCTTTGAGGCAGAGGATATTATTCAATAATTGTTGTTCATGTTCGCTGAAAGGGTCGTCGCCATCAATTCCTGCTTCTTCTAATAAATCTTCAATGGTTTCACGAACGGTTTCGTTATGTTTATGGCGAAACAGAGGGGCTAAAAAACTACAAAATGAAGGCTCGTTTTTGGCTTCTTCAGACATTTTATTTTTTACTCCTTATAAGGATTAGCAATATTAAGTTGTTTTAATACCAAAACCTCCAAGTTTTCCATTACAGCTGCTTCCTCATCGTTTTGATGATCAAAACCCAAAAGGTGAAACAAGCCATGGCAAAACAAATGGCAGAAATGGTCGTGCAAACTTATATTCTGGTCAAAAGATTCTTTTTGCATGGTTTCAAGAGCAATAATGATATCTCCTAACTCTAGGGGCTCGGAAGTGTTGAATTTAAAATCGTCGGCATCTATGTTGGCAAAAGAGAGGACATTAGTAGGAGAGTCTTTTTGACGAAATTCATTATTTAGTTCTCGAACATGGTTATCCGAACTTAAAGAAAGGTTGACATTTATATTACATGAAATGAAATCTAAGTCTTGTTTTGTTCTCATGAAGGAAAGAACGGTTACGAAAACTTTTTGAGCTGTTTCCTCAACATCTGGCAGGTGTTTTATCCAAGCAGGTTCTTCAATGATTATGTTTAAATTATCATTCATCACCATATTCTTTCTTACTTCTTTGTTCGTAAGCTTGTACTATTTTTGCAACTAAGCCATGACGTACGACGTCAGCGGCACTGAAACGTACAGAGCTAATGTTTGGAGTTCCCTTCAAAACATCAAGAGCGTCACGTAGACCGGAAATGGTTCCTCTGGGGAGGTCAACCTGGCTTAAGTCACCATTGACAACCATGCGTGAATTTTCTCCCAAGCGGGTTAAAAACATTTTCATCTGCATAGGAGTAGTGTTTTGAGCCTCGTCCAAAATTACAAAAGCATTGGAAAGAGTACGTCCTCGCATGAAAGCCAGCGGGGCTATTTCAATCTCGCCTAAAGCTATTTTTTTATCTACTTGTTCAGCGGGCAACATTTCGTACAAAGCATCATATAAAGGACGAAGATAGGGGTCTACTTTTTCTTTAAGATCTCCGGGTAAAAAGCCAAGGTTTTCACCAGCTTCAACAGCCGGACGAGAAAGAATAATCTTGTCAATCTTGCCTTCAAGCATCATTGAAACAGCTAAAGCTACCGCCAAATATGTTTTTCCGGTTCCGGCTGGTCCGAGACCGAATACCAACTCGTTATTCATCATTTCTTGAATGTAAGCGGCTTGAGTGGCAGAACGCGGATAAATATGACGTTTTTTAGTTTTTAGGACAATATTGCTTAAATCTTGAGCGGTGGCACTGTCGGTCCTGCCAGAGCTTAAACGAACAGCCGCTTTTACTTCTTGCTCATTAATTTCAATACCCTTACTGACCTTGTTGTAAAGAACTTCTATAGCTGTTTTGGCTTGTTCAATTTCTTCAACCGGACCTTTAATGTTAATTTGATTACCAAAAGAAGAAATTTCAACCCCGAGAATCTTTTCAAGCAGACGGAGATTGCTGTCTTGAGAGCCAACAAGTTGTTGGATAAGTGTATTGTTGTAAAGTTCAAAAGATATCTCTGCCATAATTATTTTTCCTCCAGTATTCCGGTTAGTGAATTTACAGTGGCCCCGGTGATTTTGATGTTAACAATTTTATTGCAATATTCTTTACCCAGTTCGGCATGAAGGTTTTGCATATAAGGTGTGCGGCCTATGAGTTGTCCTTTATGTCGGCCTTTGTTGTCGAACAATACAGGCATAATCTTACCAACACTTTCTTTATTAAACTTTAATTGGTACGAAAATAACAGGTCTTGCAGAATTTCAAGTCTTTCCTTTTTGACTTTTTCTTCAATTTGATTTGGCATCAAGGCTGCGGGAGTGCCAGCTCGACGTGAATATTTGAATGAAAAAGCCTGAATAAATTTTACTTTGTTTACTACATCTAAAGTAGCGCTGAAGTCAGCATCAGTTTCTCCAGGAAAGCCGACTATGAAATCAGAAGAGAATCCAAGATTAGGATTAGCTTCTTTGAGCTTGTGTATAGTTTCCAAGTATTGTCCGGAAGTATGACGTCGATTCATGGCTTTAAGAATAGAATCGGATCCTGATTGAATTGGTAAATGCAGATAAGGCATTAGTTTAGGTAAGTCTTTATGACAAGCAATAAGATCATCATCAACGTCAGCAGGGTAAGATGTGGTATAACGAATCCTTTCAAGACCCTCGATCTCGTTTAACTTGCGTAGTAGATAAGCCAGATTACGTTCTTTACCTGAAGAATCTTCACCGTGATAAGAGTTAACGTTTTGGCCTAAGAGATTTATTTCTAAAGAGCCTTCGGAAACCAGTTTTTTTGCCTCTTTTATAACATCTTCAACGGGACGAGATGTCTCAATTCCTCTGGTATAGGGAACAACACAATAAGTGCAAAAGTTGTTGCAGCCTTCTTGAATGGCGAGAAAAGAGCATCCTCCCATAGATGTATTATCAGGTAAATAGTCAAATTTTGATTCCGCAGGAAATTCAGTATCAATTAAGGTCATACCTTTCTTCTTTTGAATTTTTGCCAAAATCTCTGGTAAACGGTGATAGGTAAGGGGACCAAGAGCAAAATCAACAAAAGGAGATCTTTTGGCAATTTGCTCATCTTCAGCCTGAACAACACAGCCGACAACACCAATAATGGTATCAAGACCTTGTGCCAAACGTTCTTGGCGAATCATGTTTAGGCGTCCAAGGTCGGAAAAAACTTTTTCAGCTGCTTTTTCTCGAATATGACAAGTATTGAAGATGACCAGATCAGCTGTTTTGAGGGAGGAGGCTTCAGTAAAGCCAAGATTTTGCAAAATGGCGGCAATGCGATGAGAATCATATACATTCATCTGGCAGCCAAAAGTTTTAATATAATATTTTTTCACTCTTTTCTCTTTAATTTTATAAAACTAAATTTTAGTTTAAGTTATTTTGCTAATAATTTCAAATGTTTTTTGGGTTTTTAGCGGCCTTCTTTTTGGTTGTGTTTTGGGAAATCTTTGCTAGAATATTAATATAAAACAACAAAAGGAGAACCCCTAAGATGTCTAATTTTAATATGGAGAATGATATGAGTTATTTGGCCGACACAAATGAAGATGAAAGAGTTGCTTTTTTGAAAGTTTTGGTGCGGTTGGCTAAAGTAGACGGTAACGTTGATAGCGGGGAGAAAGAGTTTATTAAAAATTTGGGAATGATTTTTCAAGTTCCGGCAAATAGATATGATGAAATAAAAAATGTCGGTGATGATGAAGATGTTATTAACGCCGTTAAGGTTATTCGCAACAGAAGGACAGCATTGGAATTAATAAAAGAAATGTGCTTGTTGGCAAATTCTGATAGTGATTTATCTGATAAAGAAACTCTTTTAATCGGAAAAGTTGGGCAGGCAATGGGCGTTGAACTGGAAAAGATTGAGCAAATAAGCCAGTGGGTAATTGATAGAATTATTTGGCTTGAAGAAGGTAAAATTATTTTTGAAAAAGTTTAGGCGTTGCCGAAAGTTAAGGAGAAACTCCATGCAAAGAGAGCTTGAAGATTATGCAAAGTGGAAAAAAGAGTATAAAGAAGGACATGAAAAGGTAAATGATGAAACGGTTTCTTTGTATCCGCGAACTACAGAGCAAAAACTGACCGAAGCGGCAGTAGAGGAACATTTGAACAGAGTTCCTGCACAAGTTTTGAAAAAAGAGGCTGATAGGTTTGTTGCTAAGCAGGGTTTGGGTGAGGCAGCAAAGGTTGCTAAAGAAGAGTTGAAAAAAAATACCAACTTTCAAGGAATGACGGTTAGTACATTTGATTTGGATTACATGATTGCAGAATCATTACAAAAAATCTATTCAAGCGAGGATCCAAAAGCTGAATATTATGACTGGGTGGAAACGCAACAAAAAATTGCTACAGATATTAATACCGGAGGTACAACTCAGCAAGAAGTTGATGCCAGAAATATGTTTATTGACTTTTTAGATGGTAGAGAAACCGAAATAAAAAGAATTATGTCGCTTTATTCGGGGGCGGCAATTCACGGGCAGGGGTATTACAAAGATATGGCTCAGGAAAAACTGGCTTTTCTTACATTTAAGTTAAGTGAACTTAGACGTTTAAGAACACGTACCGAACAGCTTAAAAATAAATCTGATGAACAAGAACGTCAAGAAAAACAATTTGAAAAAGGGGTCAGAACAGCATCTGCCGGAATGGCTGCCGCAGCTATAGGCTATGGAGCTGCTGAAACTTATATGATGGCAAAGACCGGTTTGTTGGCTAAAGATTTTGAAAAGAATTTAGGCGAACATTTGGTAGAATTTCGACCGGTTTCTGAAACTAGGGAAGATGCAGAAAGAAAAATTTATCAAGTGCGTGAAAACAATCAGAAAATGGCTGATATGATTAATGGATTGAGGTTTGGTAAATCAAAAGAAGAGCAAGATCGTGAAGCAGGAAAACAAAATCTTAAAGCAAGAATCCAAAGATTAAGAGGGTTTGAGCTTGCCAGGTTTAATGAACTTGAAAGAGGTTCTCTCTCGGCATAAAACATAATTGTTTGTTGACATAAAGATGAAGTTGGATTATCAAATTTATAGTAAAAAACATTAGGAGATTATTAAATGGGTGCTATTTTTGAACCGTTTGTTTATGTCATTGCTTTGTTAGTTGACATTTATTTTAAAATTGTAGTGGTTCAAGTCGTTTTGTATTGGTTGATTCACTTTAAGGTTTTGGAACCTTCTAATAAATATGCTCAAAAAACAGTTGAAATTTTGGATAAATTGACAGTGCCGGTTTATAAAAAGATAGGTGAAAAGATTCCGCCGATTTCCGGTTTTGATTTTTCACCGTTTATTTTGTTGTTGGCTTTGATTTTTGTCAGCCGATTGTTGATGAGATTAAGCGCTTTGATGCTGTAAGACTAGATGGTTTTTGAAGAAAAGCAACAAAATGTTATTTTAAGAGTTAGGCTTTCGCCTAACTCTTCTGTTTGCAAAGTGAATGGTATTTTTGTAAACGACAAGGGTGAGGAATTTTTAAAAATCAATGTCATTAGTGTTCCTGAAAAAGGGAAAGCTAACGAGGAGTTGATAAAATTTTTAGCAAAAGTTTTGGGAATAGCAAAATCAAATATAAAAATTATTGCCGGTGATACAGATAGGTGTAAGAAAATTTGTATAAGTGATGGCACAGCAGAAGTTGTAGATAAAGTTAGGCAATTAGCGGAGGATAAAAAGTGACAGCTCAGGTTATAGACGGAAAGAAAATTGCTGCCGAGATTAGAAAAAATTTGGCTGAAAGAGTTGCTGCCAATGAAGATTCTCCGGTATTGGCAGTGGTCTTAGTGGGAGAAAATGAGGCCAGTAAAATTTATGTTAGGAATAAAAAGAAAGCTGCTGCTGAGGTCGGTATAATCTGCGAGGTATTTGAATTTGCAGAAACAATAGGTGAAAATGCTTTGTTGGCAAGCATTGAGGAATTGAACGAAAACCCTCATGTTAATGGTATAATCGTTCAGTTACCTCTGCCTAAACAAATTAATCCTCTGAAAGTATTATCTTGTATTAATCCGCAAAAAGATGTTGATGGCTTTAGCCCGTATAATATAGGTTTGTTAGCAAGTAAAGAGGATGAAGCTGTGGTGGCTGCTACACCCAAAGGAATCTTAAGCCTTTTGAAAAGCACAGGGGTTGATTTGTGCGGTAAACACGCAGTTATAATCGGTCGTTCAAATATTGTGGGAAGGCCGGTTTCTTTGTTGTTGCTTAATAATGATTGTACGGTAACAATTACACATTCAAAAACTGTTGGGTTGGCAGAGATTGTTAGGCAGGCAGATGTTTTAGTGGCGGCTTGCGGTTGTCCGAAAATGGTTAAAAAAGATTGGATTAAACCCGGAGCCATTATAATTGATGTAGGGATTAATCGTCTGGAAGACGGTAAGCTTTGCGGTGATGTTGATTTTGAAAAAGTAAGTGAAGTCGCCTCGTATATTACGCCGGTTCCCGGTGGCGTGGGTCCGATGACTGTGGCGATGTTATTGGAAAACACTTTAGAAGCTGCTCAAAAACAAAAAAATTCAAATAAACATCATCATTGTCATTGTGGAAAATGTCATCATAATTAGGGAAAAAAATATGGGCGTTTTAAGATATCTAGGATCTTCTTTTCATAATTGTACAAAGGCTATTTATGACTATATGTTAGATTTGGCTGCAAGACCAAATGCCATGTTGTTTTTGTTTATTGTTGCCTTTGCAGAGAGTTCTTTTTTCCCTATTCCACCGGATATTATGCTGATTCCGATGGTTTTGGCAATGCCAGGTAAAGCCTGGAGAATTGCCGGTTTGGCAACAATTGCAAGTGTTGCCGGCGGATGTTTCGGTTATGCAATAGGGGTTTATTTCTTTGATTTGATTGCCAAACCTATTTTGGCATTCTACGGATATATGCATCAATTTGATGTGTTTAAGGATTATTATCATGAGTGGGGGGCTTGGATTGTTTTTGGAGCGGGAATTACGCCTTTCCCTTATAAAGTGATTACTATTGCCAGCGGTGTTGTCGAATTAAATCTTGTAACGTTTACGATTGCCTCGATTATTGCCAGAGGAATGAGATTTTATTTGGTGGCTTGGCTGCTTAAAAAATATGGTGAGCCGATGAAAGTTTTTATTGAAAAAAACTTAGGAATCTTATCGGTTTTATTTTTGGTGCTTTTAATCGGTGGTTTTGTAGCGATTAAATATGTGTAAAAACTATAGACGTTTGTCAGAAGATGAACAAAATTTACTGACAGGGCAGTTTTGACAATCAGGTTTTTGAGCTTTGCAGATATAACGACCGAATAATACCAGCCAGTGGTTTAAGTGCAGTTTGTATTCATCCGGTAAAATACGGTTGAAATCTTCTTCAACACTTAAAGGAGTGGAGCCATCACTTAATTCAAGGCGTTTGGCCAGACGCAGAACGTGTGTATCAACCGCAACAGTTGGTTCGTTCCACCATACGTTTCTTAGAACATTTGCGGTTTTTCGTCCGACGCCGGGGAGACTTTCCAGAGCGTTTTGATTGTGAGGAACCTCACCGTTATATTGATTTACCAAAATTTCGCTTAAAGCGATGATGTTTTTGGCTTTGTTATTATAAAGGCCAATGGTCTTTATGTATTGTTTTAGTTTGTCAATTCCAAGATCAAGCATTTTTTGCGGAGTGTCGGCAATTTTGAAAAGCTCTTGGGTTGCTTTATTAACGCCTTTATCGGTGCTTTGAGCAGATAAGACAATAGCGACAAGCAAAGTGTAAGCATTGTGATAATTCAACTCACTTTTGGGATTTGGATCTTGAGCTTTAAAAACATCAAGAATTTGCAAAATTTCTGAAGTTTTTTTCATGCCTTTACTCCACCTGCTCCGGCGGCCTTAGGAGCATTTGCATCTAATGGCCAACGAGGACGCGGCTTGAAATCTAAATCATTATAAAGACCTTTTAAGGCTCTTTCCATGCCGGCCCAGGCAATCATAACGCCATTGTCAGTGCAAAAACGAATCGGTGGAGCCGAGAAAACCAAGCCTTCTTTATCAGCTAAATCTTGCAAATGTTGACGCAGATAAGTGTTGGCGGCAACACCTCCTGATACAACCAAGTCTTTGCCTTGGGGACATTTTTGTTTGAAAATGTTGATAGCTTTTTGCAGTTTGTGAGTTAGGCTTTCGGTGGCAGCAAGTTGGAAAGATGCACAAATATCGGCAACATCTCGTTTGCGTAAAATAGCATGTTCAATTTTGTTATCTGGGGAATAGGCTTCAATAATTTTACGGACAGCTGTTTTTAGTCCGGAAAAAGAAAGATTGCAATCTCCTGAGTTTGCTAAAGGACGAGGCAAAACAAAGCGATTTTCATCACCTAAAGCTGCCATTTTTTCAATAATCGGACCTCCGGGGTAACCAAGATTGAGCATTTTGGCGACTTTATCAAAAGCTTCACCGGCGGCATCGTCTATGGTGGTGCCTAAGCGTTCAAAGTCACCAACTCCACGAACAATAAGAATTTGGCAGTGTCCGCCGGAAACTAAGAGCAATAGATAAGGGTATGCAACATCTGAAGTTAGGCGAGCAGCAAGGGCATGGCCTTCTAAGTGATTGACAGCAATGAAGGGTTTGTTTAAAGCCAGAGCCAAAGATTTGGCAGCCATAACTCCGATAACAACGCCTCCGATAAGACCTGGACCGGCAGAGGCTGCAATAGCATCAACATCAGATGGTTTTAAGTTGGCTTTTTTAAAAGTTTCTTCCAAAATTTCATCAATATGTTCGAGATGTGAGCGAGCGGCAATCTCGGGAACAACGCCCCCGTAAATTTTATGTTCAAGTTGGGTGAGAACGCATTCGCCCAAAATTTCTTTTTGGTCGGTGACTATGGCGGCTGCAGTTTCATCACAACTGCTTTCTATTCCAAGAACTTTCATTTTATTCCTTAAGGTATATATATATCTATTGCAGTTTTTTTTATATTATATACACTATAAAAAATCTAATGCCAAGAATTTACTGCAAAGGAAGATAAGATGGTCGACAAAAAGAATCCGGAAACAAAAGATGTGGTTGCAGAACCTCAAAAACATAACGTTAAAAAGTTTTTTGTAAAAGTGTTGGTGGTTGTTGTGTTGGTTGCCGCAGGTTACGGAATGTGGAAGAATCCGCAAATTGTTGAACAAATAAAGACAGTTTTTTCTTCTTCAAAAGAAGATGTTTATCAGCAGCAAATAGATGAAATGCAAAACAAAATGGCGATAATGCAAAGGCAAATTCAAGAGCTGTCTTTGCAAAATAATTCTACGGATTTGTCTGAATTTGAAGACAAGTTTTCGGCAATGGAAAAAATGAATTTGAACGTGATTGATTCTAAAGCTGATGTGGCGACGGTTTTAGGTATTATTACCCGTATGGATAAGGCAGAGCAGAAAATTGAAAAATTGGCAAATGTTAGTGATGAAAGTGCTTTAACTTTAACAGCTTTGATGTTGGTGAAAGATAGTGCCGAAAGAGGCGGAAACTTTGAGTATGAGGCAGAAGTTTTAAGCGAAGTGGTAAAAGGCAATCCAAAGCTACAAGAAAAAGCTTTGAAAATAGAATCTTTTGCCAAAGAGGGAATTTTGAGCGAACGTGAATTGGTAAAATCTTTTGATAAGATTTACGCATCAATGCTTAAACAACAAAAACAAGAATTTGAAAAAACTTGGAAAGAAAGAATTAACAGCAAATTGCAAGAATTTGTGCAGATAAAAAAAGTTAATGAAAAGAATCCGAAATTTGAGGCAGATAAACAATTGCAGAAGATTAAAAATTTGGTTGATGAGGGTAATCTTACTTTGGCGGCTAAAGAGCTTGAGAATCCGCAAAATGCAAAATTTTTGGAAAATCAGGAGCTGAAGAACTGGTTAGAAAAAGCAAAAAATCGTGATGAATTTTATGATATTATATCTTCAATGTCGGCGAGCTCTTTAGCAATTATGAAAGTTAGGTTTTTGAAAAAGAACAACGCAGATTAATCAGAAGTTGTTTTTGAACAATCTTTTTGCAAAGTTATCTTTATTAAACTAAGTTGGTTCTTATTGCGTTTGACAATTTCATATTGAAAATTATCAAAAATAAACTTTTGTCCTTCGTTAGGGATCGATTGAGTCATGTCCATAAGATAGCCGGCAATGGTAACGGCATTGTCATCAGAGATATTCCAACCGTATTTGCGATTTAGATCACGAATCGGAACTTGTCCATCAACCAAAAAGCAATTGTCGTTAAGTTTGCGAATACCCATGATGTCGAGATTTGAGATATCGCTTTCATCATTAATATCGCCGACAATTTCTTCTAAAATATCTTCTAAGGTTACAATACCTTGCAAGACGCCGTATTCGTCAACAACAATTGCAAAATGTTCTCGGCGAGCTCTGAATAATTGTAATTGTTGCATGAGGGTGGTGTTATCTGGAATAAACCAAGGCTTGGTCATGATGTCTTCAATGTTGATTTCATCAAGATTTCCTTTATGCTCAACCGCCTCTTTAAGTAGGGTTTTGATGCGGATTACTCCTACAATATTTTCAGGACGGTTTTTATAAAGAGGAACACGAGAAAAAGGACAATTTTTAACTCTTTTAAGCAGCTCTTTAACAGGAAGATCAATATCAAGAGAAAAAAGATTGCGGCGATGATTCATTACATCATAGACATGAATGTCTGTCAGGTCGAGTATGCTTTTTAGCATAGCTTTTTCCTGCATTGCTTCTTTGCCGTTATACATATAAATGGCTCCTCTGACTTCAGCTAAAGAATCTGATGATGCAGTGTCAGGGTTGCTTGCCCCGGCTAGCTTGAAGGTATAGTTGACTATAAATTGCAAAAACCAAACGGCAGGAGAAAAAAGCTTTACAAAAAAACTTATTGGTCTTGCTACCAAAAGAGCCATTTTGTTTGCATGACGAACCGCATAACTTTTAGGTAACATATCGGTGTAAACCAATACCAAAAAAGTCATTATAATAGTGGCATAAGCTACGCCTTCTTGACCAAATAAAGAGATTAAAACACTGGTGGATAAAGAAGTTGCTAAAGTATTGCTTAGATTTGAACCAACAAGGGTAGTAATAATTAAATTGTCGCGTTTATTAAAAAGCTTGTTTAATAGTTTGGCTTTAGGATTGCGAGCACTCTTTTCTTGATCAACAATGAAGGCTTGTGATGCTCCGGTAAGGGCTGTTTCAGAGCCTGAAAAAAAGGCTGATAAAAACAAAAGAATAACAACGGCAATTGTGGCGATTATCATGTATGTTCCTTGTTTAAGAAGTTTTGAATAGCATCTACAACTCTGTTTACGGTAATGTCAACTTGTTCTTCTTTGGTCTCAACGACAATATCTGCTTGAGAGTAATAGGGGTATTCTTCGTGGATATATTTTTCCAATTTTCCTTTTAACTCATCATCATCACCTTTGAGAAAAGGACGATGCTTACGACCCGTGGTGCGGGAATATAAGACATCAATGTCTGCTTTGAGCCAGATGGTGATGGCGTTTTTTTTGGCGTATTCTCTGGTTTGTTCGGCAACAAAAGATCCTCCTCCGGAGGCTAAGACACAAGGTGTTCCTTGTAAAAGGCGTTTCATAACTCTGGCCTCGCCGGCACGATATTCTTCAAGTCCAAAGCATTTTAGAATGTCAACTAATGATAAGCCTGCGGCTTTTTCTACTTCTTGGTCGCCATCAACAAAAGGGAGATTTAGTCTTTTAGATAATCTTTTACCAACACTGGTTTTGCCACTCCCCATAAGACCAACCAGCAAGATTATTTTTTCAATTTTATTTGTCATTTTGTTGCAATTTTAATTTATCTTTCAAACTTATTGTGTTAACTATATAAATAATGCAAAGGTTTAGCAATATTTTTTTAAGGAGAACTTAATAATGAGACAAAAAAAATCTAATACGGGATATTACATTATTGCGGTTGTACTTGTAATTGCGATTGCTTTTGTGGTTATGCATGAGGTGCCGATGCAGGTTGAACATGTTGAGGAAACGGTTACTTTGCAGTAAATTTTGATGGTTGATGCAAGATGAATCTGCTGCTGAAAGATTTTTTAGATATGATGGCGGCTGAAATAGGGGCGTCAAATAATACCATTGAGGCTTATCAGCGAGATTTGTTGCAATTTTTTGAGTATAATCAAAAAGAACTAAAGGATGTTTCCCAACAGGATATTTCTGATTATATGCAATATTTGGGGCGGCAGGGATATGCGCCTAAGTCTGCCGCACGCAAGCTTTCAGCCTTAAAAGATTTTTTCAAATTTTTATATACCGAAAAAGAGATAACCAAGAATCCAACCGCAAATATTATTGCTCCGCGCTTAGAAAAACCGTTGCCAAAGTTTTTGAGTGCCAATGATATTGAGAATTTAGTGAATAAAGCACAAGAAAAAAAAGATGCCATACATATCAGAACTGCAACTATGTTGGTGTTGATGTATGCTTGCGGATTGAGAATTTCTGAGTTGGTGGCATTGCCTGAGGGGTGTATAAACTTTGATAAAAAACAAATTTTAGTGCGAGGAAAAGGAAGTAAGGAACGATTGCTTCCGGTAGCGGAAAGTGCTTTGGCAAAAATTTTGGATTATCTTCCTTACAGAGAAAATTTTATTCGCGGAAGAAAATCTATATGGCTTTTTCCGTCATTGAAAGCAAAAGCCGGACATGTTACGCGGGACGGATTTTTTAAAAATCTGAAGGATTTGGCTGTTGCTTGCGGAATAGAGCCAAATAAAATTTCTCCGCACGTGCTAAGACACTCGTGTGCAACTCATTTGTTGCACCGCGGAGTGGATTTAAGATTGGTGCAAAAAATGCTTGGGCATGAGGATATTGCCACTACCGAGATATATACTCATATAATGCCCGAAGATTTGATGTCACAAATAAGCCAAAAACATCCCTTAGCAAAATATTTAAAAAAATAGAGCCGCTTGGTTAAAAGCGGCTCCGAGTTCAAGGTTAGTAGAAAAAGCCAGACAAGGCTATTTTGTTTTCATTTTGAGCTGAATCAGACAGTCGATAAAGACGTCCATCAGCTCACCGACGGTTGTTTCATCGTTGATCCAGTTGATGTACTGGCCGTCTTTTGATAGAGCAAAAAATACTCCCGAGCAAAGGTGCTCATTGATCTCGTCCTCAAGATCAAAAATGGGCTGATCCCAACACGGGAAAGACGTTGAAAAGCACTGTTTGACTTTCCTTTCTTCAAGGCCGGCGGTTCGCAGACCGCAGTTTGCAGCATAACGTTTGAGAAGATACGGGCGAAGATCTTTGATCTTTTTGATGTCGACAGAGTTGATATCGATGTCAACATCGGGTAACCTCTTCGGCCGCAAAGACGCTTGATGCTTTTCAATCTCAGGGCAACCTTCGGCAAAATATTGGTCGATCATGCCGATTGTGACTGCGTTTGGAAGCCACTTGAGAGGTTTCTTGTCCTTGGACAGAAGAGATGATTTGTCGCTCTTTTCTTGGAACTTTTTTACAGCATCAATCAGAAACGGCCGCATGAGGTCGTCCGGACTGCCGATGCTTCTACGAGCGATATCTTCTGCAGAGATCTGAAAGCCGGCTTTTTTGAGAGATTTTTGAATGAAATTTATAAAATCTCCTTTCTGTGCATTTTTTCTTTTCATAATCAGAAAAATTTTTAGGTTTGACAATAATTATTAATAATTTGCTTTTGTAAAAACAAAAGTAGCACAAAAAACGAAAAAATCAACAGAAAATTTGAAAATTTTGTCAAAAATTAAATTCTGACGGCTATTTCTAAGAATTGTTCAGGAGAAAGTTCTTCCGGACGAGAGGTTAGAGAAATGCCTAGTTCAGCACAGATTGCCTCAAAATTTGGAATGTTTTTTAGGCTTTGGCGAATCATTTTACGTCGCTGAGAAAAGGCTAAAGCGGTTAGTTTTTCAAGCTTGCTTATGATTTCAGGGAATAAGACCTTTTCTTTAGGTTGAAAAAGTAAAACCGAGGACCAAATCTTGGGTGCCGGAACAAAGCATTCAGGGTTTAAGTCAAACAAACGAATTATATTGCACTGGAGCTGAGCTAAAATAGATATGCGTCCGTAATCTTTGCAACGAATCGGAGCTAGAATTCGATCAGCAACTTCTTTTTGGAACATTAAGGTTAAACTTTGATAAGATTTTATTTGTTGTAGCCATTTGCTTAAAAGCGGAACAGATATATTATAAGGCAAGTTGGAAATGATGTGTTTTGGGCTGTTTTCCGATGTAGAAAAGTCATATTGCAAGGCATCTCCGTTAATAATTTCCATTATGTTACCGCTTTTGCTTTGCAGTTCTTCCATGATGCTGATGCAACGAGGATCCATTTCAATCACGGTGAGTTTATCTGGTTCTTTGCATAAAACAGAGCGAGTTAAACCGCCGGGGCCGGGGCCAACCTCATAAACATGAGATCCTTGAAAATTTTGTAAGTTTTGAGCAGATAAAGAGCAAGAAACAATTTTGTCGGTGATGTTGCGATTAAGCAAAAAATTTTGTCCCAAAGATTTTTGAGCCAACAGACCATGAGCATCAACCGTTGTTCTTAAAGACGGCAGAGAATCTATTTTTTCTGCTAAAGAAGACATATTAGCTCCTGATTTCAATAACGGCCCTTTGTCTTAAGTCTTGTAAAAGGCTACGTGAAATTGCTTCCATTTTTTGATTGATGAGCAATTTTTTTATTTCATCTTCAGTGGGAACTTCAGGTTTGTCTTTATTAGGGTTAAAGTTTTTTTGCAATTTAAGGACATAATAACCATCTCCAACGGAAATAGCATCGCTGATTTCTCCTGGTTTCATCTTTTTGAGAGCGGCTTCAAGTTGCGGGGCGAGTTTATCTGCGTTAACCCAGCCCAAATTTCCGCCATTAGCGGCACTAGGGCTTTCAGAGAATTGCATGGCATAAAGCTCAAAACGAGGGTCGTTGCGTAAATTATAAACTAAATCAGAAATATTGCGGGCATTGCGTTTTTTTATATAAATTTCCGAAACCATATATTTTTTTGTATTGAGATCTTTTTTAGCTTCAGCAAGAGCTGTTTCAACTTCTTTTTGGGTAATTTCTCCTTCCGTCATGTATTTTTTGCGAATAAGACGGACCCATGCAAGGTCAGATTTCATTTGATTGGCAAAAGTTTGAGGGCTGACATTGGCTTGTTTTAAAATGCTTGATAGTTGCCCAAAAGGAATGTTATGACTTTTTTCAAATTGACGGAGTTGGTCATTAACCTCTTCTTCTGTGATGTTTATTCCGTTCTTTTCTGCTTCTTGAAGTTTGATTTTTTCGTCAATAGCGGCATTTAGAACTCGTTGTAAAACCATTTTTTGTGTTTGTGGGTTGAGGGGAATTTGTGTTGACATAACAAAAGCATTTACTCTATTTTGAAAGTCATCACTGGAGATAATTTCATTGTTGACTAAAGCTACTATTTTTAAAGGGGCTGCCAGTGCAGGAGTTGTAAAAATTAAACAGCTTAAAAGAATAAATATTTTTTTCATTTATTTTCCTTTCAAAAAACTATTTAGTCCCAGTTCCGCCAAGGGTCTTTAAGTAGAATGTTACGCCAAACTCAAAGTCTCCTTCATAGTTTGGATCGCTTGAATTATCTTTTTCAATATTAAATATAAGCTTTGTACATTCATCTTCATAGGTTAAAAATCCTCCGTGCTCCAAAGATCCGCCATTATCAGTTAAATCTTGTCGATTATAAACGCTTAATGACCAATTTTTGGTGAGCATTGTTCTTAAAGAGGTGTAAAGTTCTTGTCTTTCGTAGCCATACCAAGAGGCTGTCTCATTGGCTTGGAAATATGTATATGAAAGATATAGCTTTAGAATTCTCGGACCAATAGAAGAAGCTAATTCGCTGTAGGTTATCTTATAATCATCTTTATCTAATTTAAAACGGTAATTAATGTCAAAATATTCGTTAGGAGAAGCGTAAACTCTTCCAACGTAATCAGTGAAATGACCTTCTTGCCTATCGGCATTGGCGAAACTTTCATCTTTATTAAATTCGTAACTTTGGGCCAAAAGGACTGAGGAACGACCAAAACGTTTGCCGTATGAACTCCAGTTTACACCATAACTGACACGGCTGCCGGTATCGTTACGATCATATCCTGAATAGCGGTCTAAATTTAAGATGTTGGTGTCGTTTAATTCAACGTCTTGGCTGTCTTCATTAGGAATTTTATCCGGCTCATTGCTTTGGTTTGGTGAAACGGCAGCAACAATTATGGGTTCTACAATATGGCTGGTGTCTTCAGTTGCTTTAATGAAAGGCAAACGCCATTCTAAACCAACTTGAGGGAATACACGGCCAACGGCTCCGCTGTAGGTTGGATTGTCTTCATAAATGTAATCATCAACATAATACAAATCAGATTTTACGGAGGCCACCATTTTGTATTTTTCACCATAGGGACTGGTATACGGGAGATTCCAAGAGTTTATCATAGTGGCACGCTGGGAAGTTGTTTCTTCTTCATGATAAACAGAAGCAAAGCTTAATGTTGTTTTACTGTATGCTCCGTAACGATCGGGATCGCTTATGTTTTCGTAATTAAAAAGAGGCAAGACGTACGGTTTGTCTGTGTTGCGCAAGTCATAACTTAAAATGGTGTAATAATAAGCTTCCAAAGCAGCATAGTTACGATTATCAAAACCTTGTAAACTGGCTCTTGAAGTTAACCATGCATCATCTTTGTTTGGTAGAGATAAGTCTTTAAGATATGCCGTATCAGATGCGTAGTTAATGTCTGTGTCTGCTACCCAATAGTCATTTACTTCATATCTTCCGTAAGCAAAAATGTTACCACGATCTTCTTTGGTATCCGGATCTCGCAAAAAACTGCCGCTGGCTGTTATTTCTCCGTTATAAAAATATTTATTGTAAGCCCCACTATATGCGATGCCTTTGTCGCTACTGATTATTGGATTAAATAAAATATCCTCGTTATCGGAAATGCTCCAAAAATATTTGGGTTGGATTGACGCTCCAAGATATGAATTGGAGCTTATACCAGGGAAAAGAAAGCCTGATCTGCGCTTAACCGTGGGGTCGGGGTGCGATAAAAAGGGAGTATAAAATACAGGGGTTCCTTTTATTTCAATGGTTGCATTTTGATAGTAAATGTCTTTGCTTTCGGCATTATGTTCAACTTTACGAGCCTTAATCTGCCAAAGAGGATCCTCATTGCGACAAACATCGCAAGGAGAATAGACCGCATAGGTCATAATTTTTTTGTCTTTATCTCCACGACGGAAAGTGCTAGCAGCAATGCGTGATTTGTCGGCAAGAATTACTTTGATATTTTTCATTTCACCCTTACTCATTTTATCCGTTAGTTCTGTATAATCAGAAAAAACGACACTTCCGTCTTGTTCAACCAAAACCACATCTCCGACGGCAGTTACGGTATCTTCTTTTTGATTATAGATAATTTTATCTGCTTTTACGGTTAAGTTATTGCGGATAATTTCAACGTTGCCAGTTGCGGTAATGATGCTCAGTTCCTGATTGTTTTCTACTTCATCAGCACTAAAATAAATCTCAGGGTTTTCGGGGTCAGCACTTGGCTTTGGAGTAAAGACATCGGTGATGTTTAATTTGGGATCAATTTTATTTGGCGAATCTGATATACTCTCTGATACTGTTTTTCGAGTATCAGGGGTTACAACACTGTTTGAAGCAAAAGCTGATGTTGAGCTTAAAAGAAAAATTAAAAATAAGGTATTAAATTTATGTAGTGTGGAGGTATTAGGCATCAATATCTCCAGCAAAAGGGTGTTTTTTCTTTTTTTGAAAAAAAGTAGGCGTGTAAAATTTAAGTAAAAACAAACAGCATAAAAAAGGAAGAAAAACATTTAGATACATAGCAATGAGCCAAAACAGATTTTTTGCAGCCAAATTGCCGAACGACAAATCAAGAGCTTGAATTATTACCATTGTTGTAACAGAAACAGAAACTATTTTAAATTGACCTCTTCGGTTGAAGTTGCCTACAAGGAGGCCGGTACAGGCAAGTAAAGCATAAACCACATTGAGCAGCGGGGTGGTGATTCTTTTATTGCCTTCAACAACCCATCGACGAGCTTCTTTAGGGGTTAAAGATTTGTCAGACATAGCATTAAAGAGTTCAGAAATAGACTGCTCTCGTGCTCCGGCAGCTTTTTTTGCTTTTGTTTCCTTGGCTCCGAAATCAACGGAATAACGTTCAAAGGAAACAGAGCTGAATTGTTGATTTTGTTTGTTAATTTGCTGGCGATTGCCATGAACCAAAATTATTCTTGGCCCTTTAGGTGTTTGTACAATTCGTCCGAGTTCGGCAGATAGTGTTGATTTTGTTTTGGGGTCCCTCTCATCATTTATAAGAATTCCGCCAACCGAACCGTCGGGCTCGTGAGTAGTGATAAATACGGTTAAGTTAGGCTGTAAGGTTGTAAACTCTCCTTCGCGGAACATAAGGTGAGAAACATCATTTTTTATACGCCATTCCAAATCATTAAAACGATTTTCAGCATAAGGAATTACTATGTTCATTATATAAACATTTAAAATAGCCATAATTATACCAAAAAAGATTGTCGGTTTAGCGTTTTGCCACGGGCTGATGCCGGCGGCTTTCATGACGACGAGTTCGCGATCAGAGAGCATACGATTATAAACAAATAAAACCGCCGCAAATAAAGATATGGGGGATAAAAGGGTAAAAATGCGAGGCATTAGCAGCGATGTCAGCTCTATAAAGATGCCGACAGAAATGCCTTTGTTGGTAATGAAGTCAATAAATCTCAAAGATTGGGTCAGCCATATAATGGACATCAGCGAGAAAGAGACCAGCAAAAAACCAACTAAAATTTGTTTGGTTATATAGGTGTTTAGTTTTTTCATGCCGTCAATTATAATCAAATTATCAGATTAAGAAACAAAATTATTCATAATATTATAAAAAATGTGTGAAATTTTGCTTAAAAAACAAAATTTGGGGGTGCCAAAAGAATCTGCTTGAACAGGAGATTTTTTCTTTATATGATTTAGCAATAAAATACAACAAAAAAATAAGGAGATCTTAATGGACGGTAATTCTACGGCCGCACAAGTGGCAGCAAAATGGCGTAAAAAAAGAGGCTCCCTGATTATGGCTTTACATGAAATTCAGGGGGTTAAGGGTTATGTGCCTTGGGAAGATGCAATGGATATTGCAACAGAGATGAACATACCTTTGGCACGAATCTATGAAGTTTTGACTTTTTATAACTTTTTTAAGCTGGATGCTCCGGGGAAAGCCGTAATTTCCGTTTGTACAGGAACCGCATGTTATTTAAAAGGAAACGATAAAGTCCTTGAAGAATTTAAAAAAGAATTGGGAATCGGGGAAGGTGAAAGTACTGAAGATAAGATGTTCCACTTACAAAGCGTGCGTTGTGTCGGATGTTGTGGTTTGGCTCCGGTTTGTGTGGTTAACGGCAAGACCTATGGTCGCGTAACACCGAATGATGTCAGAAACATCTTGGATGAGTGGCGTAGAAAACTTAGCGAAGACGAGGAGTAGAACTATGGCAGATATGGATTTGGATAAAAGATTTGATATTCACGAAATCGCTAAGAATAAAAAAGCCGATATTGATAGATTCCAGTGTAGTATATATTGTTGTCATTCTACCGGATGTAAGTCTTCAGGAAGTGATGATATAATTGCTTTGATGAAAGAGGCTATTGCCGATCACGGAATAGAAGACAAGGTTAGGGTTGTGGCTACCGGATGTATGGGGCTTTGTGCTCAAGGACCTTTGATCAGAGTTGAAATTAAAGGACAAAAAGATGTTTTGTATAAAAGAGTTGAGCCTTTGATCGGACGTTTGGTTATTACCGAACATGTTGTTCCTGCTCTTAATTTGCCGGAAGGGGAGGTTTTTGAAGTGCCTGAATTTTTGGCACAGCATGTGTTATCTTTGGATTTACCATTCTTTACTAAACAAGAAAAAGTAGTTTTACGTGATGCCGGACACATGGATCCCGAAGATATTCAGGAATATATTGCACGCGGCGGTTATTTGGCATTAGAGAAAGTTCTTAAAACAATGAAACCGGAAGATGTGGTTGCTGAGATTAAAAAATCCGGTTTACGTGGTCGTGGAGGCGGTGGTTTCTCGACCGGAATGAAATGGGAACTTGCCGCAAAAGTGCCTACTATTGACGAAAAATTCATTATTTGTAACGGAGATGAAGGTGACCCCGGTGCATATATGGACCGTAGTATTTTGGAGGGAGATCCTCATTCAGTTATTGAAGGTATGATGATTGCCGCTTATGCAATAGGTGCGACCGAAGGTTGGTTTTATGTGCGTGCAGAATATCCCCTAGCAGTTGAACGTTTGGAAAAAGCTATTAAAGCCTGTAAGAAAACACGTTTGCTGGGTAATAATATTATGGGTACTGATTTTAACTTTAATATTGAAATCAGACTTGGTGCCGGTGCGTTTGTTTGTGGTGAAGAAACGGCTCTTATCCACTCAATTGAGGGTAAGAGAGGAACGCCACGTCCGCGTCCCCCGTATCCTACAAATAAAGGCTTATGGGATAAACCTTCTTGTGTTAACAATGTTGAAACATTGGCTAATGTTCCTAAGATTATCTTAAAAGGTGCAGACTGGTTTGCTTCTTTTGGAACCGAAACTTCTAAGGGAACAAAAGTATTTGCTCTGACCGGACAAGTTGAGCATTCAGGCTTGATAGAGGTGCCAATGGGAACAACCATTAATGAAATCGTTAATGAAATCGGTGGAGGTGTTCCAAACGGTAAAAAGCTTAAAGCCGTTCAGACCGGAGGCCCTTCCGGTGGTGTGATCCCGGCTGAAAAAATGGATTTACCCGTGTGTTATGAAGAGCTGAAAAAAGTAGGCTCAATTATGGGATCAGGCGGTATGATCGTGATGGATGATACATCTAATATGGTTAATATTGCCAATTTTTATCTTGATTTTACGGTTGATGAGTCCTGCGGAAAATGTGCTCCGTGCCGTATCGGCGGAAAACAAATGCTGTTATTACTTGAAAAAATAAATAAAGGAAAAGGTACAAAGCAAGATTTGGCTGATTTAAAACGAATCGCAACAGCAATGCAAAAAGCATCTCTTTGCGGTTTGGGACAAACAGCTCCGAATCCGGTACTTTCAACCTTGAAGTTTTTTGAAAATGAGTATTTGGAAAAGTTGGTTGATAATAAAAATTCTTCCGGGGAGACTAAATAATGGTAAATTTGAAAATTGATAATTTTGATGTAAATGTGCCGGAAGGGACTACAATTTTGGAGGCTGCCAGACAGGCTCAAATAGATATTCCTACCTTATGTAAACACCCAGATGTTGACCCTTCGGCCGGTTGTGGAATGTGTATTGTTAAAGTGAACGGAAGGATAATGCGTTCTTGCTGTACACCGGTGGCCGAGGGTATGGAAGTTGTTACCGGTGATGCAGAAATTGTTTCTGTTCGCAGAACGGTATTGGAGTTGATTTTGAGTAATCACCCTAATGAGTGTCTGACTTGTATTCGTTCCGGACATTGTGAACTGCAAGATATGGCTAATACGTTTGGTATAGCAACATCTCATTTACCAAGTTTAAATAAAAAAGCAGAGCTGGATGATTCTACGCATTCGATTGTTTTAGATGCTTCAAAATGTATTATTTGCGGTCGCTGTGTGGAGGTTTGCCAAAACCAGCAAAATGTGTGGGCTTTAAGCTATTTGAATCGCGGATTGGCAACTAAAATAACAGCTGCCGGAGGTATTAAGTTGGCTGATAGCCCGTGTATTAAATGCGGTCAGTGCTCGGCTCATTGTCCGACAGGAGCTATTGTGGAATATGATGAAACACAAAAAGTTTGGGAGATGTTGCGTGATCCGGATTTGTTTACGGTGGTGCAAATTGCTCCCGCGGTGAGAGTGGCTATAGGTGAAGAATTTGGCTATGATTTTGGTGAAAACCTGACCGGAAAAACTTACGCTGCGTTGCGTAGATTGGGTTTTGACAGAGTGTTTGATACAAATTTCGGAGCAGATTTGACAATTATTGAAGAGGCTTCAGAATTTGTGGAAAGATTTACCAAACGTCCGGAAAGTTTGCCGATGTTTACTTCTTGTTGTCCGGCATGGGTTGATATGCTGGAAAAATATCATCACGATATGATACCTAATTTTTCAACCTGTAAATCTCCGCAATCAATGGTGGGAGCTTTGGCAAAAACTTATTACGCTGAAAAGATGGCTATTAATCCTGAAAAAATAAGGGTTATTTCAGTTATGCCGTGTACTGCTAAAAAGTGGGAAATTGTTCGTAGCAAAGATATGAGCAGCTCAGGTTATCAAGATGTTGATGTCTCTTTGACAACAAGAGAATTGTGCCGAATGATTAAACAAGCTGGCATAGATTTTCGTCGTTTACCGGAAGAAGACGCAGATAGCCCGTTAGGAGAATATTCAGGTGCCGGGACAATATTCGGTGTTACCGGTGGCGTGATGACGGCTGCTTTGCGTACGGCTTATTTCTATATTACAGGAGAAGAACTTGGTGATATTAATTTTGCAGCTATTGAAGGCTTAGACGGAGTTAAAGAAGCTGAAGTTGATATCAAAGGAACCAAGGTCAGAATTGCCGTTGCTCATGGATGCGGTAATGTTGAAAAGGTTTTGGATAAAATCAGAGTTGCCAGAGAAAACGGTGAGGAAGTACCTTATCATTTTGTAGAAGTTATGGCTTGTCGCGGCGGATGTGTTTCCGGCGGTGGTCAGCCCAGAGTGATGATGCCGGGGCAGCCAAAGCCACGCGGTATTACCGATGATATTCGTAAAAAACGTGCTCAAGGTTTGATGAACGAGGATTTGCATGCCAAAAACAGACTATCTCATCATAATGAAGCGGTTAAAACTTTGTATAAAGAGTATTTGGGGCAGGCAGGATCTGAGAAAGCTCACCATTTGTTGCATACTCATTATGTGGCCAGACCTAAATATGATAAGAAAAGCTAATTAATGAAAAAACAAAAGCAGAGCCTGAAAGCTCTGCTTTTTATTTTTAAGGGATAAATTGTTGTAAAAAAGATTCTTGCCAGTTTAATTCTTCTCGTAAATAAGAAAGATTCTTTTTAAGCTGTAAAGGAATATTTCTTATTTTTTCAAAAGGAGTATCTAAAAGTATTTTTGATAATTCTAGATAATTTGTCTCATCTGTAGGAGAAGAATTGATAATTAGCTTTGAAAAGTAAATTATTTTATTTTTGAGAGTTGGTTCTTGCTTTTGTAGCAGTATTAAATCAGAAATAAAATAAATAATTTGTTGGCGGTCTAAATTAATTTTTTTAATTGCTTGAGGCCATTTTTCAATAAGCATTTTTATTGTTTCAACATCATAACTATCACTTTGGGAGTATACCAAAGCAATAATATTATCAATATTGTAGAACTTGTTTTTTCTGATAACAGAAATTGTTTGAATAATTTCTTTTAAGCTACTAATGTGTAATTTAGAGTCATTTTTCAACAATAAATTATATAAGGTTGATAAGCTTAATTTAACAATTTGCAGTGGATGTTTACAAATAAAAGTTGTTTCCATTATATCGTTAATCAAGTAACAAATACTTTGGACAACAGAATCAATATTTTCTTTATCTTTTATTATTGAATCACTATTGTAAACATCTAACATTTCATAAAAAACATCAAGTGACGATAGACGATAGAGTTGTAAAATAAAATTTTTTTTGACATCTGTATTTGTGATATTTGACTGTTTTAAAATATTACAACAGGTAAAGAAAGTTTTTTGTTTTAAAGCTGAACCTATTTGGTAGAGCTCAGGTGAAGGTATAAAAACATTTAAATTATCTGATTGTTTTTGTAGAATATTTAAAACTGTATTTATAAGACAAATATGTTTTTTTGAGTCAGTTCTAAATCCTATTTGTTTACAAACAACAATTGCCTGATCACTAGTTACTTGAGTAAAGTTTAGCAAATAATCAACAATTTCAATACTATTATCTTCACTTAATGCAAAACAGGTTTTGTAATTTTGATTAACGTCAAGATTTTTAAGTCGGGATAATTCCAAAGGTAACAACCAAGAATGTTTAAAAGATAATTCCAAAAGCATTCTTTCAACATCGGGTTTTTGAGCCGGTAATTGAGAAATGAATTGTTTACACATTGAACAGAAAACTCTTTCATGGCAATAAACATGAGCCTGAACAATAAGTTCTATCGATGATGGAACTTTTTGTTGTTGAGCAAACTTAAAAAAGTTTTGGTACGCACTGATAAGCGGTATAGTTGTTACGTTATTTATCAAAGCGTGAAAAAGCATTTCTTTATTTGCAAAAATAGGGAGTGCACGTTTGTCTCCATATCTTTTTATAAACTCAAGTTCTTGTAAAAAACAAATATCTTCAGCACTAAGATTGCCCAATAAAATATGTTGAGCTAAAAGATTATAAACTTCTTTTGTAAAGTTAGAGTCTTTGTTGCATAGAGCATTACTGATAGCAATAAATGAAACAGGTGTTTTTTCCATAAAAATTTTGTTAATTATAGGGTTTTACAATAATTTTTTGAATAGGAGTCACTTTAGCACAATCATAAAGGAAATCAAGGCATTTTTACATACCTTAATATTAACAAAAAAGCCTCTTTTTCAAGAGGCTTTTTTGAAAGGTTATTTTCCTGAAGGTCCACCTTTGGTGACTACCACCATGGCTTCACGCAAGAGTCTGTCGTTTAACATATAACCTGTTTGCAGTTCGGCAATAACCGTACCCGCAGGTTTGCTAGGGTCTTCAACTTCTTGTATAACCTGATGAAAATTTGGGTCAAAAACTTTGCCTAAGATGTCCATTTTTTGAATGCCGAACTTACCAAAAACTTTTATTAGCTCTGCTTCGGTTAATTTTACCCCTTCAAGCAGAGCGGCACAGTTTTCCGGAGCATTGTCTTTTCCTACGGCATCTATGGCACGATGCAGGTTGTCGGCAACGGAAAGAAGGTTTTTAGCAAAAGAAGAAATTGCATATTTATTATTCTTTTCAATTTCTTGAGCGCATCGTTTTTTGGTGTTTTCAAGTTCGGCAAAGGCTCTGAGATAGTCTTCCTTTAATTTTTGATTTTCGGTTTGCAGGGCATCAATATCTTCTTCAATATTATCTTCCTTATCGGCAGCTTCGAGCTCAGCCTCTTCTGGGGAGATACTATTGTTTAAGCTTTCTTCCGCAAGTGTTTCATGGTTCTTTTTTTTGTTCTTTTTCATATCTTTTCTCTTTAAATATTTGTGGCTTATGTGTATATATATAAAGAATTTAGTGACTAAAGCTTGACAAGTCAAGAGCAATGGTTTTTTATTGGTGAAATAACAAGGTTTATTAGAATCTGCTTTAATTATTTTTTTGAGTTTCTGAAAGATTAAAAATGGAAAAAAAAGTTGTGAACCCAGGTTTGTTTGCCAGTTCTAAAATGTTGCCTAAGGGCTTTAACAAAAAGAAGTTTATTTTATCTTATAGCGTTACCACAAATCCTAATCTTCAGGAAATTCAAAATCTTTCCAAAAAACAGTGTTTGGTTAAAAAATATTGGCCGCAAATTGATAAAATTAAAGGTTGGATGATTACTGCCGAAACCGCAACTTTTATGAAATGGGGCGGTTTGGGAGTTATAGCTTCGGAGTTGCCAGAAGCATTTAATGCAAGTTTTTCTGAAAGAGGGGATTCACTTACAGTAGTGACCCCCCTTTATTTGGGTGACACCAAAAAGAAAAAAGCTTTTTTAAAAGACGATGTATATGTCGGAGCCGAACAGATTGAAATAAAAATAAAAAAACTAAAAACTATAGATGTCCCTTTTTTTGGTGAGAAAAACACGTTGGTTAAAAATAAGGTGGATGTATATAGCGGAAGGTATAATAACACTAATTATATTTTTTTGGGCAATGAAAGATTTTTCAGCATAAACACCCATAAAAACAATCCACCGGCTCAAGATGGTTGCTATGTTTTAAATGAATTCGGTGTTAATGAGGTTGAGCGTTTTGCATTTTTTTCTAAAGCAGTATACGTTTTAATCAAAACTTTGTGTGAACATAAAATTGAAGGATTGGAGTGTCCTAATGTTTTATTGGCAAATGACTGGCACAGCGGGGCGTTGTCCGGTTTAACAAAGTATTTTACGGTTGCTCAGGTTGAAAAAGGAAGCATGAAGCCTGATTTGGCAGCAAAAATTAAAAATATTCCAATTGTACACATTGCTCATCATTTAGGATATCAGGGATGGGATTATGAAAATACTTCAAAAATTCTGAACTCGCTTTATGAAGATACAGCAGCAATGGTATTTAAAAATGCAAAAGCGGTTAAAAACAGTAATCCGAGGGCAACCAACACGTTGATTGTTTATGATTGCTATAATCAAGCATCATGCAATTTTCATTTGGCAGACAGAGTTGTTACGGTTTCTAAAAACTATATGGAAGAGGTTTCTAAGGAGCTCGGATTTGGGTTTGATTTTCGCGATATTTTAAAGATACGTAAAGATCACCGTGGTTTCTTCGGTATTGTTAATGGGTATGAGAAAAAACTTATTTCGCCGAATAAGGAAAAAATAGCTGAAGTTAATAAATATTTTGGGTGTACTAATTTTCAAACTTTTGATGAAAAAACTCTCGATATCAAGGTTAAAAACAAACAAGAATTTATAAATCTTATTTCAAAAATTGCAACGGATGATGCTTATCGAAAAAAGGTTATTCCGCTAATCGATGTTTATAAATTTGAAGATATTTCAAAAACAGTGAAAGATGCCGCCAGAACACCGATTATCTGTGCTACCAGCCGGTTGGTTGAGCAAAAAGGCTATGATATTGCGGTGCAGGCAATTTTAAATTTGGCTCACAAATATGAAAAATTCAAAACCGAGTATCCGATTTTTGTTTTGGGCGGAGCTGGCGATATAAATTATTTTGAAATGCTGAAAAAACTTAAAGATAAAGTGGCAGAGATAGATAAGAAAAAAGCTCAGAGAATCTTCGTGTTTAGAGGATATAAAGATGAGTTTGCGTATGCAATCCAATTGGCATCTGATTTTTATATGATGCCGTGCCGTTTTGAGCCTTGCGGCTTGACACAGATGGAGGCGATGGCTAAAGGAACATTGCCGATAGCAATGTCAACCGGTGGTTTGGTTGATACCATAGAAGACGGGGTTGATGGTTTCAGAACCGAGGTGTTCTTTACGGAAAAACGCCGAGTTTATGGCAGCAATCTAATTGCTCAGAGACTCAAAAACAACGAAAACGCCTACACAGAAACCCTAGAAAAAGCTCTGAATGTTTTTTATCGTCATCCCAAACAAATAGAACAAATGAAAATTAAAGCCATGGAAAAAGACTTTAGTTGGGATGTTGAAGGCGGATCTTTGTATAAGTATTATAATTTGCTTTCTTTGGGTCATTTATAAAATCACGTATGACGGGATTCTAATACAGATTTTTCAAGACAAAAGTTTCCTCACGTACTGGAGATGTACGCTGCGGTACTTTTGCTTTCAAATCTTATTATAATCCTCATCATCCGTGATTTTAGTTGTTTGTAGTATGATAAGAATTCTAATACAGATTTTTCAAGACAAAAGTTTCCTCACGTACTGGAGATGTACGCTGCGGTATTTTTGCTTTCAAATCTTATTATAATCCTCATCATCCGTGATTTTAGTTGTTTGTAGTATGATAAGAATTCTAATACA
>CALXUM010000005.1 GCA_944391685.1 uncultured Alphaproteobacteria bacterium | reverse complement strand
CCTGCCTCTGTTGTTAGTTTAATCTAATAAAACTATTATGTCAATTATAGATTAAAGCCTTTGGACGCATAACATAATATGTTATGCAACAAACTCTTTTCTTGACTTAAAAACCGTTTTGAATTACAAAAACGGCAAATTTGTTCATTTGAAAGTTTAAATATGTCTGATAATAAACCTAATATACGCAAAACTTTTGCTATCATCTCTCACCCCGATGCCGGTAAAACTACTTTGACCGAAAAATTATTGCTGTTTGGCGGTGCCATTCAACAAGCCGGCGCTGTTAAAGCCAGAGGAGAAAACAGACGTGCTCGCTCAGACTGGATGAAAGTTGAACAAGAAAGAGGAATTTCGGTTGCATCATCAGTTATGACTTTTGAATATAAGGAAATAACTTTTAATTTGCTTGATACTCCGGGGCATGAAGATTTTTCTGAGGATACATACAGGGTTTTGACTGCTGTTGATTCGGCAATTATGGTCCTAGATTCAGCAAAAGGTATTGAGGCTCAAACCAAAAAATTGTTTGAAGTTTGCCGTTTGCGTGATGTGCCTATTATTACCTTTATCAATAAACTTGATCGTGAAGGACAAGATCCTTTTGCTCTTCTAGATGAAATTGAAAAAACTTTGGCTTTGGATGTAACTCCCGCCAGTTGGCCAATCGGTTCCGGAAAAGACTTTTTGGGTTGTTATGACTTGATTAATGATCAACTTATTTTGATGAATAAAACAGGCGATAAATCCCAAATTAATGCTACCATTGAAACCTGTCGCGGATTAGATGATGAAAAGCTTGATCAATTACTACCTGCTCATATGGTAGCTAAATTGCGTGAAGATGTGGAGATGATTAAGGAACTTTGCCCAAAGTTTAAGCTTGAAGATTATTTGGCAGGAACATTGACCCCTGTGTTTTTTGGTAGTGCAATTAATAATTTTGGCGTGCGTGAAGTATTGGAAGGTTTGCACAGCTTTGCTCCCTCTCCTCGCCCGCATCCGGCTGCCGAGAGAATGGTTAATCCTGATGAAAATAAAGTAAGCGGATTTGTATTCAAAATTCAGGCTAATATGGACCCAAAGCATCGTGACAGAATTGCTTTTATGCGAATTTGCTCAGGACATTTTAAGCGTGGGATGAAATTAATTCAGGTTAGAACCGGAAAAGAAATTAAAGTGCCGACGCCGGTTATGTTTTTGGCTCAAGAACGTGAACTGGCAGAAGATGCTTATGCCGGAGATATTATCGGCATACCTAACCACGGACAACTACGTATCGGTGATACTTTAACTGAAGGCGAAAAATTTAATTTTACCGGTATTCCGTCTTTTGCTCCGGAACTTCTAAAATCCGTCAGAGCTCTTGACCCTCTAAAATCAAAACACTTGGGAGATGCATTGAAACAAATTGCCGAAGAAGGCGGAGCCAGTATATTCAAACCAATTATCGGTGCAGAATGGATTGTGGGTGTTGTGGGTGTTTTGCAGTTTGAGGTTATGGCAGATAGAATTAAAAATGAATTCGGATTGCCGGTTATGTTTGAACCAACGCAATATTTTACGGCTCGCTGGATTGATTGTGATGACAAAAACGAGATGAAACGTTTTAATGATGCCAACAAAATGAACTTGGCCGAAGACAATGACGGAAACTTGGTGTTTCTGGCTCGTAATGCTTGGCATTTAAATAAAACGCAAGAAGACTTTCCTAAAATTAAATTTGCTAAGGTAAAAGAATAAAAAATAACCTCAGTTTGTTTACTGAGGTTATTTTTTTATTTATATTTGTCCATGACAATGTTTATATTTTTTACCGCTGCCACAAGGACATAAGTCATTGCGGGCTACCTTACCCCAGGTTGTGGGATCTTTAGGATCTATTGCTCCTTTATTATATTGAAAAGGAGCCGGCTTTTCAGCTTGAGCTTCGGAAGAATTATTGCCACCAACCAACGATGTCGGGCTTTCATGAACGGCCTGAACATTTTTATGACGTGGGTTTTGGCTCTCTATAGTATCTGCAGAATTGCTTTGAATAACCGTACGTAACAAAATAAAGGTTACTTTTTCTCCCAATTGGTTTAGCATATCGGAGAACAGATTAAATGCCTCTTTTTTATATTCATTTAACGGATCTTTTTGACCATAGGCACGCAGAACAATTGTATGACGCATATAATCAAGAGTGGCAATATGATCTTTCCACAAAGCATCTAGCTCTTGCAAAAGTACCGATTTTTCAACCAAACGAACTATTTCTGCAGGAACATTGCTGTTCTTTTGCTCTACCTGGGCATCTATGGCCTCATTTACCTTATCAACCAGTTTTTCGCTTTCCATTTCAGGTTCGGCAATCCACTGAGCAATTGGCAGATCCATTCCTGACAGGCGTAATAAATCCTGTCTGATATCTTCTGCCGGCCAATCTTTGGGCGAAGAACCATAAACAATGCGGTTATACAACACATTGCGGATTTGATCATGACGCATGTCAATTATGGTTTCTGATACGTCTTCGGTTTCCATCAATTCTTTACGTTGTTCGTAAATGACTTTGCGTTGGTCATTCATAACATTGTCATATTTGAGCAAATTTTTACGGATATCAAAGTTGCGTTCTTCAACTTTTTGCTGAGCTTTTTCCAAAGCCTTGCTTATCCACGGGTGAACCAAAGCTTCGCCTTCCGGCAAACCAAGTCTTTGCAACATAACACTCATTCGTTCAGAGCCAAAGATACGCATCAAATCATCTTCAAGCGACAAGTAGAACTTTGAGGTTCCGGGATCACCCTGACGACCTGAACGACCGCGTAATTGGTTATCTATACGGCGACTCTCATGACGCTCCGTTCCTATAATATATAGGCCACCGCTGGCTTTAACCTTTTCTTTATCGGCCTCAACTTCAGCCTTGATTTTGTCACGCAATGCTGCAACTTCTTCAGGAGTTTCATCGCCTTTTAGGGTTTCTTTTAGACGCATATCAACGTTACCACCAAGCTGAATATCCGTTCCTCGTCCGGCCATGTTGGTGGCTATGGTAATAGCTCCGGAAACACCGGCTTGAGCAACAATTGCCGCTTCGCGTTCATGATGACGAGCATTTAACACCTCAAAGTGAACGCTTGATTTGGCTCTGAGTAAATCTGCTACCAATTCTGACTTTTCGATTGAGGTCGTACCTACCAAAACAGGTTGTCCTTTCTCATGACATTCAAGAATGGTTTTTATAATGGCATCATACTTTTCTTTCTCAGTACGATAGATTTCATCATGCAAGTCCTGACGCAAAACTGGACGATTGGTCGGGATTTCCACACAATTTAAATTATAAATATCATTGAACTCGGCTTCTTCAGTCATGGCGGTTCCGGTCATACCTGCCAATTTAGGATACAAGCGAAAATAATTTTGGAAAGTGATGGAAGCAAGAGTTTGGTTTTCTGATTGAATAGGTACGCCTTCTTTAGCTTCAATTGCTTGATGCAAACCATCAGAATAACGGCGTCCTTCCATCATGCGGCCGGTAAACTCATCAATAATTACCACTTTGCCGTTTTTGACGATATAATCGACATCACGAATGTGCATCTTGTGGGCTCTTAAAGCCTGATTAACATGATGAACAAGGCTGACGTTACCTACATCGTACAATCCGCCTTCTTTTATGAGGCCTACTTGTTTTAATAAGTCTTCAACATGGCTCATACCGGCTTCGGTCAAGGTTACGGATTTGGCTTTTTCATCCTTTTCATAGTCTGCTTCACTTAATTGTGGAATAATTTTGTTTACCAAAATATATTTCTCAGAACTATCTTCAGCTGCACCGGATATAATAAGTGGTGTTCTGGCTTCATCAATCAAAATAGAATCGACTTCATCAACAATGGCATAGTTAAATGGGCGTTGAACCATATCTGATAAGCGAAACTTCATGTTATCACGCAGATAATCAAATCCCAACTCATTGTTGGTGGCATATATAATATCGCTGTTATAAGCCTTACGTCTGGCGTCATCGTCTTTATCATGAACAATATAGTCAACACTCAAGCCTAAAAAGCGATATACCTGCCCCATCCACTCGGCATCACGTTTGGCCAAATAGTCATTAACGGTAACAATATGAACACCCTTGCCTTCCAATGCATTAAGGTATGCAGCCAAGGTGGCAACCAAAGTTTTACCTTCACCGGTTTTCATTTCGGCAATCTGCCCGTTGTGTAAGACAATACCACCAATTAACTGAACATCATAATGGCGTTGTCCCAATGTGCGTTTAGCGGCCTCTCTTACCACGGCAAAAGCCTCAGGCAATAAATCATCCAAAGTTTCACCTTCTTTAATCCGACGGCGAAACTCTAATGTCTTATTTTTTAGTTCTTCATCACTTAGAGCTGAAATTTCAGGTTCAAGAGAATTAATGCGTTCTACGGTTTTGTATTGTTTTTTTACATATCTGTCATTTGCACTGCCAAATATTTTGCGTGCCAGTGAGCCTATCATATCTTATTTTCCTTATTTAAAATCTATTCATTAGTCTACATTTAGTGGTTTACGCTCCAGAAGTCAATAGTTTGATACAAAGTTATGAACGTTAATAAAAAAAAGTTGGAATTATTTGTTATTTTATTATATAAAGTTAAACAGAATTTAATCATTTAAGGAGATTGCAGATGAACAAACAGTTGGTTGCTTTGGCCGTTATGGGTGTGGCTATGTTTTCGGCTGTCGATGCTAATGCTGAGGGCAAAAACGGCGTAGCCGCAGTTGTAAACGGTAAAGATATTACCGTGGCCACCATGAAAGAATCTTATAATCAGAATCCGGCAATTAAAGCCAAAGTTTCTTTTAAGGATTTTTACAACAAAGCCATTGATGTATTTGTTGACGGAGAATTAGTTTATCAGGCAGCGGTTAAAGACGGTGTTTTAGACAGTAAAGAATATAAAACTCAACTCCAAATGGCAAAGGAAGAGTTAGCCAGAAAAATTTATTTGGAGAAAAAGGTTGATGCAAAAGTTACAGATGCTCAACTCAAAAAAATGTATAATGAATATAAAGCAAAGTTGAAAGGTGAAAAAGAAGTTAAAGCCAAGCATATTTTGGTTGACAGCGAGGCTAAGGCAAAAGAAGTTATTGCAAAACTTAAAAAAGGCGGTGATTTTGATAAGTTGGCTAAGCAATACTCCAAAGAACCTGCTGATTTAGGATATTTTGGTAAAGGAATAATGGTTCCTGAATTTGCTGATGCCGCTTTTGCAATGAAAAAAGGCGAATATTCAAAAACTCCGGTTAAAACACAATTCGGATATCATGTGATTTTGGTGGAAGACATTCGTGATGCCAAAGTTTTGCCTTATAAACAAGTTGAGCCTCAGTTCAAAGCTATGTTAACTCAAGGTACTTTGGCTGAAATTTTTCAACAATTGCAAGATAGTGCAAAGATCACAAAATATGATATTAACGGACAAGTTATAAAATAACATTGGTTAATACAAACAAAAACCCTCGCCTTGTAAAAGCGAGGGTTTTTATTATATCTCAGATATTTTGCGTCTTATATATTCTTTTTTGCTTTCTCTTAATTTATCACTTTCAAGATATTTATTAAAAATGGCTAAAATATCTGCCCTGTATTGGCGACGGGATTTAGCTATACAAGCCATATTATACACAGCAGCATTGAAAATTTGTTCATCTTCTACTTGCATTTGTTCTGCCAGGCTCAAATAAGGAGGCGAAAATGTATCTTTGCGTTTAATTAAGCTTAAATCATAAGAATTTTTTTGTATTTTTTGAGCAATTTTTTCCGAAATATCATTATCTTTAGAACGATTACGCCAAGTAATACTCTTTCCGGTTTTAGCAACCAGAGCTTTTATCTTATTTAGAATTCCAGAATTTTTGTAATTTTCGCTCATAAATACGATCCCTTTTTATAATCTATGTTTATAAGTTAATATACAGATATTTAAAAATCCATAAAATTTTTAACTAAAAAACTTTTTTGCCACATAGACCACATTTTGAACATCCGTTACAAATCAATCTGCTGCCACATGATTCACAGTTAGAGCCAAAATATTTGTGATACATATTTTCTTCATCAAATAAAGCAAGCTGTCCATTTGATGTTAGTTTAAAACTAATTTCTTTTCCTGCATGTTGTAATCCTGATTTGTATGCCATTTGGCTTTGCAATTTTTTATCTGGGAGATTATATAGTTTGCCGCCTTTTACAAACTTACTTCCGGTTTCAATAAAACAAAACCTGATATCAGCTGATACACATTCATCGTATAAAGATTTTACCCAATCATACTCCAACGGGCGGCTGCCGTCATAATTTTCACCTCCGCTAATAACTTGCTCTATTTGTTTTGAGGGGAGATATTTCTTTATACTTACCGGACCGATGAATGGAGCCACCATAATGCCCTTATGCTTAAACGGAAGGTTTAGCATAATTGGAATTCTCTCATCTGCTCGAATCTGGTTTTCACAGGTTATATTAAAAAATACGTTTTCCCAACCATCTTGCCAATTGTGAGGAAGGCATCTTTCCACCCTTTCGGGACGTTTGGTCAGTAAAAAGAATATAACGTCGGGACGTTTCTTTATGATATTCCAAGCATCTTCTCGCCATTCATCAGCTTCTTCAAGAAAAAAGTCTGATGTCATACAGACACGAATTTGTTCTCCGCTTTTTATTTTGTAGCGGCCATTTTTATCTTTGTGTAAAGGGTAATCAAAATTGTTTTTTACTTTATAAATTTTTCTGCCGTCGCTATCTCGCATACGATCTAAAAAATACATGTAACAATTTTGGCAACCTTCGCTTTTTTTTATACAGCCATGCCAAGGATTCCAGATATCGTGCATTATTCCTCCGAAAAGTTGCTTTAAAATAACAAAATATGCAATAATAATCAAGTAAATTGGGCGGCGGCAAATACCGCCGCTTATTTAATTTTAACGCAGAGCAATAATTCCGAAACCAAATACAAAACCAGCCAAGAACTCTGATATTCCGGTCGGAGACTGAAGCCATGACGGAAGTTTGGCAAAAAGCCCTGGTTCTTTTTCGCTAAGAGTCCACATAAAGGCATAAATCGGAGATATTAAAAGCCCTATTAACAAATATTTGGGATTTATTATGCCCAAAATTACCAAAGGCATGGTATATCTCAAAGACATATAGATAAAGTCATATAAAAATCCATATTTTTCTTTTGATGATTGAAACATATTATCAAAAATATAATCAACAACTTTGTGATACCAGCGTTCATTATAGCGGTTGATAATGCTTTCATCCAACTCTCCTCTTCCCAAATCAAAACAAGCTCCGTGGCCGCGACTCCAAAATTGGGCGTACAAATAAACCGATAATAAAACTGCCAAAAGCCAGTTTTGCCAATCAAGATAATCATATAAAAATACCGGTATCATTAAAACAATACCGGTACAGGCCTGAATAAAGCGGTTTTCCATCCAATGATACGGGACATTAAATCCTCCGCCAAACCAACGCCGCCAAAAAGCAAATATTATTCCATAAATTAAAAATACTAAGATATCCATATGTTTTTACTCCTTAAATTAGTTAATATTTATAAAAAAGCCCGTTTTTTTACGGGCTTTACAAGACATAATAATTTAAATACTCAAAACAGGTGTTATATTGTATTGAGTATTTTAATATTCTTTCCATTAGTGCCATAATGCTTGACAATTAACTTTATCAGAATAACCTAATGAAAATGAATTGAGCGGATAATCGGTAATGAAACTTAAATTTGTTGAAGATAAACCCAAAATTACATTGTTTCTTGATGGTGATTATATCAATTTTGATGATCAATCAGAATTGCAAAATCTTCTAGATACCGTTCAAAACAATAAAATTAACTTGATTAAAATTAATGCCGCTAATTTGGGGCATTGGGATTCAACCTTGATCGTCGTTTTGTATGAACTTACAAAACAGGTGCACAATCAAAGAATTGAAATTGTTTACGAAAAATTTCCTCCTAACCTAAAACGTTTGTTAGATTTAGCTTTTATGGTTGATCGAAAACCATCTCTTCCTCAAAAAGAAGAGTTACCTTTTTTGGAAACGATCGGAGATTGGGGAATTTGTTTGTGGAAAAAGATAACCAAAGGTTTAGGTTTTCTCGGACAATGTATGAAATCATTCGGACGCTGGCTAAAAGCTGATGCAATTATGCGAAGGGTAGATTTTTTGTTTGCCTTGCAGGATTGTACTTATAAAGCAGTCGGCATTGTATCTTTGGTAAGTTTTATGGTAGGCCTTATTTTAGCTTTTGTCGGGGCTGTCCAACTAAAAACTTTTGGTGCACAAATTTATGTGGCAAGCCTTGTGGCTATCGGAATGACCAGAATTATGGGAGCCATAATGGTTGGAATTATTATGGCCGGACGCACCGGTGCTTCATATGCCGCAACTATCGGCACAATGCAAGTCAATGAAGAGATTGATGCTCTTAAAACCATGGGCATACCAATTAGTGATTTTTTGGTTTTACCTCGTATTTTAGCTTTAAGTTTATCGGTCCCGTTTTTAGTGATTTTAGCTGATTTTATGGGAATTATAGGCGGTGCTGCTGTTGGTATTTTTATGTTAGATATCCCGGTAAATGAATATTACAGATACACTATCAATGCTTTGAATCTTACTAACTTTTGGGTCGGGCTTTTTCATGGACTGGTGTTTGGCATAATTATTTCGGTTTGCGGATGTTATTTTGGCGTTTTTTGCGGGCGTAATGCCGACAGTGTCGGTAAAGCCACAACCGAAGCCGTTGTTTCTGCCATTGTATGGATGATTGTGATGACCGGAATTATAACTTTTATTTTTGAGGTGCTGGGAATATGACAAATTCACAGGTTAAAATAGAAGTCAGTGGTCTGACAATCGCATATGGCGACTTTGTTTTATTAAAAAATCTTAAATTTAACATCAATAAAGGTGATGTTTTTATAATTATGGGAGGGAGCGGATGCGGTAAAAGCTCCCTGCTCCGTGTTTTAACCGGCTTGACTCCGGTCACAATCGGAAAGATCATGATTGACGGAATCAATTTTACATCCGCTTCACAAGATGTTCGTAATGAAATTATGCAAAAAAACGGCATTTTATATCAAGGTGGAGCTTTATTCAGCTCAATGACGTTGGCTGAAAATATTGCATTGCCTTTGAAACAATATACAAATTATTCAGAAAAGCTTATTTCTGAGCTGGTATCATTAAAATTATCTTTGGTAGGGCTTACTGGATTTGAAGATTTTTATCCGTCTGAAATAAGCGGAGGGATGAAAAAAAGGGCCGGATTAGCCAGAGCTTTGGCTCTTGATCCGCAAATTGTGTATTTTGACGAACCATCAGCAGGTCTTGATCCCATAAGCTCAAAAATGCTTGATGATTTGATTATGGAAATTAATCAAAGTTTGGGAACAACAATTGTGGTTGTAACTCATGAGCTTAATTCTATATTTAATATTGGAACCAATTCTATATTTCTTGACGGAAATACAAAATCAATTACAGGATATGGCAATCCTAAAGATTTGTTAAAAAATCCGCCAAATGAAGAAGTGTATAAATTTTTAACCCGTGGAGGCGAGAGAAAAAATGCGTAATGAACCCAACAAAAAAATGATAGGTTTGTTTTTGTTAACGGGAATTGCCGTTTTAGTTGTAATACTTGCAAACTTTATCAAATCTAAAGTTTTTGATGGAAATGATAAAGTTGTAGTTATGTATTTTGATGAATCAATAAACGGGTTGAATGTTGGATCCCCTGTTGTGTTTAAGGGAGTACAGGTCGGAAAAGTGGCAAGAATTGAAATTGTTACAAATCCTGAAAACCTGACCTTTAGCATTCCAGTTTATGTCAGAATGAATGTTAATCAAAATATTTATTATACCGAAAAAAACGCAAAACTTAATAATGATATGTTAAATGCTCTGATTGAGAAAGGTCTAAGAGCTCGTCTTACCACACAAAGTTATTTAACCGGGCAATTAATGATAGAGCTTGAGATGCTGCCAGGAACTCCAATTGTTATGAGACAACCGCCTGAAGAGCAAAAATTTAAAGAAATTCCTACCATACTTTCACCTTTAGAAGAAATTTCAAAAGGTTTACAGGATTTACCAATTAGAGAATCCGTTGTTAAGTTTAATCAATTCTTTACATCTTTAAATGAAGAATTGCCTCAAATAAGCAAAACCATAAAAAGTATGGGACGTGCCGTTGACGGCAACGCTCGCGTTGCTTCAGAAACATTAGATAATCTTAACAAAGCAGCAATTAATGTCAGTGCTGCGGCTAAAGCCTTAAGAAACTTTGCCGATTATATTGAACGTCATCCGGAAGCATTGTTAAAAGGGAAAAAATAATGATGAAAAAAATATATATGTTATTACCACTTTTATTGATAACTGCTTGTATTGGAGTAAGCCAGTCAGCAAAATTTTATAATTTACAAACTGTAAAAAGCGGTGAATTTATAAATACAAAAATAAAATCATCAATAGGTGTGGCCGAGATATCGTTAGCTGAATATTTGGACAAACCACAGATTGTTACAACAAAACCTAATTTGATTGAGCTTGATGTATCTGAATTTAATCGTTGGAGTGAATCTTTATCTACCATGATTCAACGTATTATGGCTGAAGATTTAGCTTATTATCTGCCAAATGCAGTTATCAAACCTCAAATATCTGCCAGAGAAGAGTTTAAATATACAATACAAATAGAACTTAATAAATTTGACGGGCAATGGAATAAAAGTGCTTCTTTGGAAGCGTGGTGGTCAATAGTAAATTACTCAGGAGATGTTGTTAAACAACAAAAAACAACATTATCAGCTCCGCTAACAACAGGATATGATAATTTGGTTAAGGTACAAAGTCAGCTATTGTCGGAATTAGCTGAAATAATTGCCAAAAGCTTTGGTTAGTAAGTCATAGATACTTAACAGCCACAAGAAGGACTCAATGTACCATCGCAACACCTGGCTCTCCCCATCGAACAGCCACAAACCCCTCCATGATGAGAGCAACATCCCGATCTTTGCGGAAGGGGAGTATATTGGTATGGGGTTTTAATTTGAATAAAACAAAACAATAAGAAAACGTAAATAAATATTTTTTTCATATTTGCTCCTTTGTTAAATATTATGTTTTCCAAACCATGCGTCTGATTTTTCTTTAGTATTTAATTGCCAAAGTTGATTAAAGTGATTTTGATATGCTTGAATAATTGGTTGATTATCTTCAAAAAAAATACAATTTTCACTGTTTTTGTGCGTGGCTGGGTTTGTCCAGTTATAGGAACCGCTTGAAACATATTTATCATCAAATACAGCAAATTTATTATGCTCTATTTTATATTTGGAATTAACCTTTATATCAAACCCAAATGCATAAAGCTCTTTAACTTTTGAGCTTTTGTTGCCGGCTTGAAGACGATCGGTCAAAATTCTGATTTTAATCCCACGCCTATAAGCTTGTTTAAGAGCATTAACTATATTATCATTGTTGATTGCATAAACAGCAATGTCTATTTTATCTTGGCTTTGATTTATTAGTCTTACAATCTCATCTTCACATTGAGATGACGGAGAAAAAAACACATACTCAAGAGCAAAAGCCTGAGTGCTCCAAAATAAAAAAGAAATAAAATATATAATTAGTTTATTTAACTTCATTATTACGCCTTAAAATAGTGCTTTAAATAATATTACTATCTAAGGTTTTAAAATCAAGACATTTTAATTTATAAGTTTTAAAATTAAAAAAAAACCGCCGAAACCGGCGGTATTTACAAATGGCGGCTTTAATTTTTAATGGCGGGAGTGACGAGGCACACTGCTGCCGCAGTTTCGTCCAATGGCATCTAAGCTCAATGCGTTCGTTCACACTTCTCTCTTTCGCTAAGATGTCATTGCTCTTGCAGAAAAAATTTTCCGGAGCAACGGAAAATTTTTCTTAGCGAGCTCTCCCGAGTTCGAGCCTCTTATCCCTTTTAAAACTAAAAGGCCGCCAAAACGGCGGCTTTAATTTTTAATGGCGGGAGTGACGAGGCTCGAACTCGCGACCTCCTGCGTGACAGGCAGGCGCTCTAACCAACTGAGCTACACCCCCATAAGGTGATTTACCTTATACAAAACAAAAAAAATAAAAGCAAGTATTTTTTTTAATAAATTCATCTTTTTTTCATAACTTAGTATTATCTTATTGTTTATCATGCTTATTTATGCACATATTTTTTATAAAAAGCTTTATATTTGAGGCAAATGTATATATATTTGCACAATGTGGCGAAAGAATATCGCAAAATCAGGATTAACAACTGTAAGTAAAGCATATGCAATTTAATAAATTTTTTAAATTTGATATAAAACACAAGCACAAACAAAAGGTTATTACAGTAGGATATGCATTGGCTGTAACTTTTGCTTTTGTTTTATCTTTGACCAACAACAGTGCGGTTGAAGCCTCAGTTTCGCCTGAAGAAAATCTTGAATATCTTATGATTGAGAATAATGTTGTTAATAACATTTCCAATCCCGGAACAATTTATCCCGAAGACTCTATTGATAATATAAAATCATTGTTTTCAATGGTAAATTCTCTTGTTAAAGAAAAAGATTTTGCTAAAGAAATTACAGTTGAAAAAGGAGATACTCTGATTTCAATACTTTCAAATTTGGGTTTGGACAGAGAATCTGCAAATGATATTTTTTATAAACTAAAAAAGCATTATGATCCCAGAGATTTGAAAGTAGGACAAAAGTTATTCGCAAACACGGTTATAAATACACAAACACAACAAACCGTTCGTCTCAACAATTTATTAATTGAACCTGCTGCCGGGGAAAGAATTATTGTAAGTCTTGATGAAAACGGAGAATATCAGGTTAATAAAGAAAAAGACGAACTTATTGAAGAAGTTAATGCTGCGACTGGAAGTATTAACGGAACTCTTGGCGGAAGCATGAAAAACAAAGGAGTTCCGACAAGAATTATTAATAACTTCATCAGAATTTTTGCTTATAGTGTAGATTTTCGCAGAGATGTTCATAAAGGTGATAAATTTGAAGTTATTTATGAAAATCAAATAACTCCTGATGGAAAAATTGTAAAGTCAGGAAATATACTATATGCCGGTTTGATTTTAAGAAAAGATAAAATTGCTCTTTATCGATTTGAAAATAAAAACGGAGATGTAGGATATTATACCGAAAAGGGTTTAGCGATGAAAAGAATGCTTGATCGTAAACCTATGGCTTTCAAAAATGCTCGTATTTCTTCTCCTTTCGGAAAAAGATATCACCCAATTTTAAAGCAAACCAAAATTCACTGGGGTGTTGACTATGCTGCACCAAAGGGAACTGCAATATTTGCCGGCGGAGACGGTGTAATCCAAGTTGCCAAATATAATGGTTCTTATGGTAATTATATTAAAATTCGTCATAACTCTGAATTTTCAACTGCTTATGGTCATATGCAACGCTTTGCCAGAGGAATTCGTCCCGGCGTGAGAGTTAAACAGGGGCAAGTTATCGGTTATGTTGGCAGCACAGGCCGTTCAACCGGACCTCATCTTCACTATGAAGTTATTCAAAACGGTCGCCGTGTTAACCCAAGGACAATTAAAGCATCAGCCGGAGAAAACTTAAGCGGCAGGAATTTGCAAAACTTTAAGAAAATGGTGGCGGATGTTAAAACATCATATAAAACTATGTTTGCTCAAACCGAATCACCTAAAGTGGCTCAAAAATAATTAAAGCCCCCTAAACGGGGGCTTTTTTCATATCTTCCAAACTCCGGTTTCTATAAGTCTTCCTATGCGTTCGGCACGTGATTTTACCTGCTTGGCGTAACGACTATTCAAAAGCTCAAATTTAGCCTTTTTATATTCTCCCATCCATAGGTATGCTAACATTTTTTTGAATTGCAGCAAACCTTTGATTCCCATATTAAAGGCTAAATCCAACAAAGCGTATTGACGTTCATCATCTAACTTATCAAAAAAAGGAATATTTTTTTGACAAAGTTTGATAAATCTTTGGATATCGTGCTTTAACAAATAGAAAGCTTCAGCTTTAGTAATACCTTTAGAAACATCTTTAGTTTTTAAGACTTCCTTTTCTTCTTGAGTTAAGGGATTGTCATCAAGATTTCTGCCTACACCAATGGTTAATTTGCCGGAAGTACAACGATATGGCTCTAGCCTTAATCCTTCGTGCAGATACAGTCTTTGTGATGCTTCATATTCATCAATCATTGACCTTCCTCCTCTTCTTTTTATCATCAAGCAGCAAATCAAGTTTTACTTTAATTTCTGCAAGAAGAACATTTTGTTGATTTTGCATAAGAGCTAAAGCCTCCGTTCTGGCTCCGTTTCCTTTTACACCATCACGAAGGGCATCAACCTGAGCTTTCCACTCCCCAACTTTGATTAACATTCCGATAAAGCCGACGATAGCGGCTATACCGGAAAAACCGCCAATTGCCAGCCATATTTCCATGTTTGCCCCCTAGTTAGTTACATCCGGAGTAATTATGAAGTATGCCGGTTTGCTCAAATTTTGCGGATAGATGGTATGGACATCTCCGTTAGGCAATGTTATTTGAATATCGGTTTCATATTCCCCAACATTGATATTTGTATCTTGAGCGGTGATTACCAAACGAGCTTTACCATTTACGGAATCTATTATCTCAGCTGTTTTTGATATAATTGGGTTTTGTGGCTTTTCCACATCACGAACAGACATTCTGATTTCACTATTAGTTAGATCAAAATTTTGTTGCGGAGTTTTAAATTGCATTAAAATATTAAAGCTATCACCATGACGAATGGTTATGCCGTGACTGGTTAATTTTCCTGACATATTAATCCTCCTTTACTTTTATAAAGTAGTTTACAGCCTGGTTAACAGGTGTTACATGGCTGGATGCACCATATATTTTTGATGATCTTGAAGCATCAAAATTCATCCTTGTTGGTTTTTCTGAATTACCTGAATGATCATGTTGTATTTGATTTCCAGGTTTGTCTCCATAATAACAACCGTTAGCTGATGTAAATCCAAGATTATTTGTTGTCGTTCCCGGAGAAGTGCTTCCCGTCCAATTACCAGTAATATTGGGCAAACCCTCAGCTTGAGTGGCGTACATGGTTCCACTATCACCACCAAGTCCTCGCAAAAATTTTCCTCTATAATCCGGAAGATTAAAGGTAGTGACATTGTTTCCTGCTCCAAAATTGGTGCCTATTAGTGCAAACAAATCAGAATATTCACTACGGCTGATTTCTCGGCCATTACAAATCATCCAATTGTCATGGTCTTTAGTGATTGTTGACGCTTTAATATCTCCTATTTTAATTGTTGAATTAAGAACTTTTTTGATTGCATTCTCAAGATTTGAAATGTTTTCATCAAGTTGTGATTTGTTTACGGCGTCGCCATCTAAAGCACCATTGGCGAGGTTCTTAATTTGAAAATTACCGCAATCAATATTACCTTTCATTGTGGCTCTTCCGTCTTTTAGAAAACACTCACTCAATCCAGATGCAAAATTATCATCTTCTTCATCATGATGATCGGTTACAATATCTATATCATTTATTCGATCATCTTCCCAGTTATGTATTCTGGTAAAATTTCCTTCACTATCATAAGGCATATTTTTTCTCCCTTTATTAAAAAATTAAAAATTTAGCGGCAAAGTTCTAACTCTTGCCGCAATTTGTTAATACGTCCTATCCATTCCCAAGTATGTTTATAATCATCATATTTGGCATTATTTAATTCTGCTGCCACTTGAGGACCGGCTGTGGGATAAACAGGACAATGCTCATAGTTGATTGTTTTGCATGAGTTTAAGCAAAGCAGAACGATCAGCATTAGGCTGAGAATATATTTCAGCCTTTTTTTTATCGACATATTTGATTACCTCCATTTTTTGCGTGATGATTTTTGTCTCAGCGTGAGAACGACCCAAAAGATAAAAAATTCCGCAAACAAGAAATAAACCTATGACTTTGATTATTTGCTTATTCATTACCAAACTCCAAATAATAAAACAAAAGCTCGAGCAACTTCTTCAGAATACTCGGGCTTTAGGATTGAAATTATGGAAAGGATAATTATTCCCACCGCAAATAAATAATATTTATATTTCCTGATTTGGTGCGACATTGTCTGTTTCCTCAAGATAAGGATTTTCGGATCTGATCTTGTCTTTACTCTCAAGCCAAACTTGCTTTAGCTCTTCAACATTTTCAGAACCTCTGGCGACGGCTTCATCATAGTCTGCTTTTAAGTAATCTGAAGTCAAACGATATAGGCTTTCACGAGTTTGACGAATTAGTTCATTTTGTTCTTCAACAGTCGGCTCGTATTTTTCAACTACTGGTCGCCCGTCTTTTTCTTTAATTTCAAATCCTTGTTTTTGCTTTTCGAAAAGACCGTTATATTCACTTTCCGAAATTTCCACAAACTCGGAATGCACTTCGTCTGTCTGGTTATCTTCAGTTGCTGTGAAACCAAAAGAACCATCAATTTTATGTTTTCCGTAAAAATATTTCATTTTGTATAACTCCCTAGTACCCTATGGCAATATAAAAAATGTTAACAGTGTCTACTTTATGAGCAATAAAACCACTTGCAGTTACGTTAGTATACCACATATCGTTTCTTGTTGAATCGTTACTTTCTGATGTCATGCACATAGCAACACCCAAACAGGTATTAAGGAATGATGTCATAAAATTTATTTGTTGTCCTGTTGCTGTGGCTTTTCCAGTACCAAATTTAATCGTAAATTTGTTATTGTCGTTTGCAATAGGAAATGCAAAGGTATTTGTGGAAGCTTGACACTTAATATTGTCATTAATCCATTGTGTTGTTGCTATTTGCGTACTCTTATCTCCTGTTGGAGGATTAACTGTTTTTGTATATCCTATACCGTTTTTATCAACACCAAGTGTAATGCCCGCAATCATTCTCTCTCCATTAATGGTTTGCGAAGCGTATATTGAAGCTTCTACTTGATTATCTGTACCTCGTGCTGATTGAAAACTGGTTGATGCATATCCGGAATCGCTACAAAAAAAGCTAATATTTCCTATTGATTTTGTTGAAGAAGGAGCTACATCTGGTTTATTGTGTGTGGTTAAATCAGAAACTGATGATAATGTTGATGCTGTTGGTGTTTCAATTTGGATAACATTATCAAAAGTCTTAACCCCTGATATTGTTTCATTTCCTGTCTTGTGGACAACATTTGCTAAAATTTCTTGAGCATATTGGACCGATTCTGCTGCAGCTTCGGCATTTGATAATGCAGAAGATGCACTTTGTTCTGCTGAAAGAGCATTTGCCGATGCTGATTGAGCATCGGCTGCGGTTTTGCTCTTATATTCATCTAAAGATGGAATAATTTCCGTTTCAACATATTCACCAATTTCAGGTTTTGTTGTTTCTTCAATATAAGAATTTATATTTTCTTTAATATCTTCTATTTTAGTAACCGTAAAACTTTCAATTTGAGGAATAGATGTATTATCGACATAATATTGAATCTCTTCTTGTCCGGATTTGATGTAAAAAAGAGATACCTCAACATCTAATTTAACCTCATCTTGAAAAAGAACTTCAATGTTACCGTCCGCGAAATTATCAAAAACGGTAATTTGCGTTTCATTTTCTATTTTGTTTTGCATTTTATTTCCTTTCCAATTAAAAAAGCTCAGAATTTAATATTCTGAGCTTTGTTATCTGCAAGCTAATGCGTAGTTTATTTTCAAGTATCCGCTTTCATCAACAAAAACGGCATCAGGCTTCATGAAAGAAACCTCTTGAGCAAGCAAACCTATCTGTGGAACATTGTCCCCTTTATAATTATAAAGATAAACCGTTAAACCATTAAACAGTTTGCCTACCGGATATAAGTTTTCTTTGAGCTCCTCATCCGAAAAGGCTGCCATAAGACCGGTGGTTAATGCACTACCTAAGAAACTTGCTCCAGTTTGGGCATTGTTGGCATCTATTTGAGCATTTCTGGCATCTACTCCGGATTGAATCTTATATTTATCCATATTAACATCATATCCGGAATAACTGCCATTGAGCATATTTAGAATTTCATTTACCACATTATTGCGGGTGTTATTTTGAAAATTGGCCGCATTTATTTGGTTATTAAGGCTATTGGTAAAGGCATTTTGTCCTTGAATAACACTTTGGTAAGCCGCTTGATTATAAGCATTATTTTGCTCTTCCTCCAAGTCGTTCATGGCTCGTTGATAAGCCTCGCTCCCAACTGAAAGGCCTTGGTTTTGTAGTCTGGTCTCTAATTGTGAGCGACGATTATCAAATTCAGGAGTTATTTTATCTACCGTACTTTGATAAACGGCATTTTCCATACGCTGACGTGCAGCATCAGATCCATCTACCGAATAAATATAATCAGGACGAGATGATAATGTATTACTTAAATTATAAGCATTTTGAGCCAAATTTTTATATGTATTGTCAACATTGGTAGTATCATAACTATTCAGATAATTTAAAAGATCTTTATCTGATTTATATGCTCCACTGCTACTACCTCCCATGAGACTATTGATTCCTTTTCCTATGCTTTTTGCCATTGTTATTCTCCTAAAAATTTACATTCATTTTTTAACAAACCCATGAGAACGGCATCTTTGCCGTTTTCACGATATTTACGAAGTACTCCTTCGGCTTTGAAGCCAACTTTTTGAGCCAAATTAAGGCATGCATAATTATCAACATCGGTTATCATGCTGATACGTCTGCAACCAAAAAACTCAAAAGCCAAGCCAAACATAAATTTGAGTACTTTTTTACTGCACCATCTTTTATCCGGGGCATATATGGTCCACCAAACATCGCAACCTGGGCGATAGTCATGGTAAATAAGCCCGCCGATAAGGCAGCCTCCCCTTACAAAACCTATGGTAAAATGTGGGCCGAGCCAATCTGTATCAAGCTCTAAGCCATCACATATCCATTTGGTGATTTCATCATTTTGATCTGCGACAATAATATTACTACAATATGCTGTTTCCTTGTTCATATCTAAACCCCGTATCGTACCATTCTATTAAATTACCTCTGGTTTTGGTTTTAAAAACCACGCTGGCCTTAAAACCAGTGGCGGAATTACCTATCCATTGTGAACGAATTTTTCCTTTTAGAGTTGCCCATTTTGTCCCTACCTGGTTTTTGAGAGAACTCCAAGAAACATTGTTCCACTTGGTTATGCCGCTACCGCCTATGTTTTCGGCATATGATTTATCTTGGCTTTCAAAATCCATGTTGGTATAAACCACCAAAGCATATTTGGTTGATGCTTTGGTTCTTGGGTTTATTAATTGAATTTTTTTCAAATTTGGTGTGCCAAGATCATTATAAGCTTGTTCGACCACCCCCATGATGTGCATTTTGTTATCAGAATATCCCTCATCAAACAAAAACACTCCATCATCAGAGCCAAAATAAAGTCTGTCACCAAACAAACCCCAACAAAATGAACGAATGTTGGTAAAGCGACACCAAGCACCGGTATTAACATTAACAACATGTTGTTCAAATTGCTGTGAAATGGGAACATTAAAAATGGCATAACCACCGCGACCGTAGATAATTGACTGCCAGCCGCTTTTGTGCTTGCCGTTTTTGGTTCTTTCCAATACCAAGCCTCTTATTTTATCCGAAAAAGAAATTTGCGATGAATTAGCCTTGTCTAAAGATAATGCTTTTGACATCGGCAAATATCCGTCTTCACAAATAATGACCACATCACCTTGATATTGCATGGTACAGCGATAACCTATCGGTCGGCTCATTTGATATACACCGCATAAACTCCAATCATCGGGATCACTTGGATCACTGCCACGATAAACGGCGACTTCGCCTTCTGAAGAGATAAAGATGGTTAAATCATCAACGCCTTGGCCGGCATCTTGTGTCCATGAGGCAATTGCCAAAAGTTCTCCGCCTCGGCGAAAAATTGATGATAAATCAAATTTGAGCAATGTTCCCTGAACTTCTCCTACTCCTTGGGTATACCAAGCATTGAGAGTGCCTCGTTCAACAAAAAATAAACGTTGTTTGCAAATACAAACATTTATCAGCTTTTGCAAAATCAATTCCGTACCGGTAAATTGGCTATCTTCCCAAATATCTTCACCATCATCATCAATATAAAAACTTTGCGGAGCATCATAGCCGTTAACCATTAGCAAACGACCTCTGAACTGGCAATATTGCCATTCGCTGTTACTATAATCTTTTTGCAAATCTTTTATATTATCTTTACTGCTGATATCCCATAAGTTGCCTCCGCCAATGGCAAAAAAACGCTCTTCGCCATTGTGTTTAAACTCCATTAACGTTTTGATACGGCTACCCAAATTGGCATAGCTGACATAACCTTTTCGCAGCATAACCTTGGTTTCGGTCGGGATATAATTATCCATAACTATGGCATCGGTTGCCGCCATGGTATCAAGGCTGTCTCTTACATTTAGGCCACCGATAGGTGCGGGTAAAGTATAGTTGGCAGACTTGTTTAAGCGATTAGTTGTTCTTTGCTGCATTGATTATTACTCCTCCAAGTTCTCCGCCACAGCAATTAGCTGCCAAGTTGATATCTTTGGCGGCCAAACCTGAGGCAAAGCGGCTTTTGACTTCTCTTTCATACTCGTTGAATTCTTCTTCATATGGCATGCCGTTGCGACGATACCAACGCCAAACAATTCCTTTTTTTACCAAATACTCATCAAAAACAGGAATATCAGTATTGGCGGTTAAATCTGATTTTTCTTCCCCGCAACAACCATTAGCCCATGCATAAACAATTGCCGATGATCTGTACTGAAAAACAATAATCATATCACCTGGAGGAGGAGTTAAAAATTTTATCATGCCGTTTTGAATTTTGAACTTTAAGTCCAAATCAGGGACATTAAAATATTTCTCTCTCATCCATTGTTCCGGAGATATTGAACCGATTACTTTTTCTGCGGTGTCTTTGATATAAACCGTATTATTGATAAGGCAGTAAAAATCATCACAAAAATCTTTTATCAGGTAGTTGCTTTTGCCGGCAACGGTTCTGAACTTGGCTTCTTTGGTAAGTTCTTGCCAATCTCCATAACGCAAAAGGCTATCTAGCGTGTCTTTGGCAACACTTAAAAAAATAGCCTCTTGCTGACTGTCTTCATTAAACAAATCTTGCGGACGTTGCGTGGCAACCAAGCTTGCGGCATCTTGGCAAATTTGCAAAATATTCTTCATATTTTATTCTCCTTTTAAGTTTGCCAATTTCTTTTTCAAAACTTTAAGCTGTTCTTCAAGTTTTTTGATTTTGGCTTTGTAATTTTCTTCTTTTTCCTGCCACTGAACCAAAATGTTATTGGAAGATGCCTGCTCCTTGAATTTTTGGGCAAGGGCATATTCCTTTGAAATTCCTAAATCCTGAGCTTTTTCTTCTCCTATTTCGCTCAAGGCCTCAACCGTGAATATTCCCCTTATTTTCAAACTTTCTATTTCAGAAAGGCTCAAAAATGCAAATTGCTCTAATGGAGTACCTTCCTCCACTTGTTTTTTTCCTAATAAGTAGCGGGCATATTCGGTCGGAAAACGTTTCTTTTTATCTTCAGTAGCCGGTTGGTCAAAAACCTCTGAATTATTATCTTTGAGGCGAATTTCACAAAAACACACGTTTTCAAAAATGGGAAATCCCTGTTTGTCTATACGTCCGGTTTTAACCGTGCGATCGTAAAAACGAGCGAAAACACCTTCTTCAGATCGATTGTTTTTAGCTATTTTTTCAAATGTCATAAAATCCATTTTTGTTCCTTTCTTTGGGGATGTTAGTAAAAAAACACCGTACCTCTTATTCAAAGAGGTACGGCATTTTTTGCTTTTATTCAGAGTTTAAGGTTTATTATGCGGTCTTGTTAATCAAAACACCTTGCAAAGCAGCGTTAGACATGGTCATGTTTCCTGCCCAACCGATGATTCTGTAATATGCATCCTGATTAACCGACATACGATCTCCATCAATAACTTTCATATTACGATTGTTATGACTGCGAAGATAAATGTAGTTCGTATTTAAGAAATACATTTTATTTTCAGGACAATGTCCGCCCTGCCCGCCATCAAATACAACATCTGCCCCTTTGAATTTTAGGGTAGCAAAACCTGCATCGGCCATTTTGTTGTCTGTGAAGCGTTGCATGTTGATTAATGAATCCTCATAAGTACTGAAGAGCTCGTTGCTGCAAACAATCAAGTCAGGTTTGTCAACTCCGCGACACAAAGACAAATACATTTTATCCATTGCCGGACGAATGGTTTCGCTGGTTAAAGCGGCGTCTGTCGTAGTTGATTTGTTACGCCAGAATTCATTACCTGATGTAGCACGGTTAATGCCGCCGACTGTTCCGGTTTCAGGAGAATCTGCTACCAGAAGAGCCAAACCGCCAATAGCCTTACCATCTGAATCCGTACCATCGCCATAAACCGCTGCGGCCATTTTGTTGCTCATGGTTTTAACAGCGTTATCAACGCGTTTTTCAAACAAATCAATAATTTGTTCTTTTCCGGAGTTTTTGAGTAAATCCTCACCGGAGATGGCTACCGGAACGGCACAAAGTTTCAGACTATATTCAGCCGCGCTGAAAAGTTGTTTTGGGGTATAATCAATAGTATCATAACCTGAATACCATGTCATATCGCCTTCGCCATATTCCAACTCTTCCAAAATTTTGGAGCCGCCGTAAATCGGGCGAATTTTTGATTTTTCTTTTAATCTTTTTAAGAGCGCACTGTTGGTGCTGACGTTGTCAGCAAGGGTTCCTGTGCGGCTGCTTAAAGTGGTGGTTAACAATTCATTATAATTTTGATTTGCCATTTTTATTTCCTTTATATAAAAAATTTAGTCAAAAAAAAGCTAGTCATCCCAATCAGCCATTTGCAACTCCAGAACCTCTCTGGTGGTGAGTTTAGATAAATCTACATCGGAATTTTTGCCCTTGGGTGCAAAAGATGCCTCTTTGGCACGTTTGCTTTCTTCAGCTTTTTCAGCCAAAAGTTTTTGGGCTTTTATCTCATTGGAATATTCCGACAATTTGTCATCCAATCGTTGAATTCGATCAATTATCTGATTGAAATTACTGCTGTCTACAAGCGGATAGCTGTGGACAGAGGCTCCCACAACATCGCCTAATTTTATACCGTAAGTGTCAGCCAGGAAACGCAATGTTCCTTTGGGGTCTTTTTCCAGCGCATCATCTATACACGCCATGGTTTCAACCCATTCTTGCGGACGGTTGATACCCAGACGCTCCAAGCGTTGATGCCGACGATTAAAGACATCGTCTATCCAACGGCGGCTGCTCAGTTCATTATTGATTTTGGAAAAGCCACGTTCGGCTTCGCTCTCCCGTTCATGCAGATATTTGCGTAACTCGGGCGGAAGCGTCCGAAAAAGTTCGGCATATTCCTTTTTATAGGAGCGAGGAGCTTCAAGATAGGCGTCGACATTCCTGTCTTTTTTTTCCTGCTCAAAATTATCCGGACTTTGTTGAGGTCCAAAACCTGCGGCATCAACCGAAGCCGGATGGTTAAATTCTTTGTCAAAAAACTTTGTTTTTTCATTTGTCATACCAAATACTCCTTTTATAATTGTGAATAAACTCAGAGAAAAGTTGTTCTCTTTGAGCCTTTTCATTACGCCGGCGTCTTGTTTGCAGATATTCGTCGGAGTAATCTTCTTTTAAGCTACAATCATTAGCTTTCATGTATTTTTCCAGCTCGTATACCGATGATACGACACTGCCGTCGGGCAGAACCAAACTGTCTGTCCATTCTTTGCTGAAATAAGTCATGTCTTGTCCTTTAAAAAAATAAAAAGCCCTAGGGTTTTAGGGCTTTTGTTAATTAAAAAAACTGCCAAAATTTGGCAGTTTTTAAGTTCTATTTATCAGTTTTTTTATTTACATATTCTTCATATTCCTTTTTTAAGGTTTTGGCCTTATATATTGGATAAATTGTGAAAAACAGCGGAAGTATTATGGGTACCAACTCTATCCATATTCTAGGCGAGCTGTTGAGATATCCTAAGAAATAAACCACGGAAAACAAACCAAAAAATATCATCAACAACCAACTCATGCCAGACATAAAACTAACCCAGTTTTTGCCTTGCAAATCTTTCTTCAATAAAGAAGAGTATTTTTCCTCAAAGCTCTTTTTTGATTCTTTATAATCACTTATTGCAAAAACAACTGCAAAAATAATTGCCCCCAGAATGGAACCTAATATGTCATATATGTCATCATTCCTAAAAAATTTTAACGACGACCATGACACAAGGGCCAAAGTATTGGCAGTTAAAAACATTTGTTTTTTAAATATTTTTTTAAGCAAAAATAAATAAAGAGAGCGAAAGATATATACCCCTAACCCTATTGCAAACAATTCCAGCATAAAAAAACTCCATTAATAATTGATTGTATTTATTTTTGACAAGCATTTACTTAAAGTCAAGAAAAATAATACTTTTTATCTAAATATTTTTTTGATTCCTTTAAATCTTATAACTTTGGCTAATTCATCCATTACCTTATCAGATATTCTTGCGACATCTCCCAACCCATTATATTCAGCATTATTAAAATAGTTATTATACCTTTCTTCGTAATTTCCTCCTAAATACTTATTAATATTTCTATATTCTCCATCTGTTAATTTATCTATTACTGTTTCTCCAATAAGTTTTCCATCATTTACAATATAATCTTTATAATCATCACTATTCCATGATTTTAACCCCTCCCATGCTTCGTTAACATTATTATATTTTTGATTATATTGGTTAATATTGTCTTTATAATTATATCCATATTCCTTTTTTAAGGGAGCTTCAAAATAAGTGTTTTTTTCATTATATGGAACGTAACTTTTATATGGAGTGTAGTTCTTTTTATTGTAAGAAAATTCACTCATCTGTTGTTTGTTATCTGGTAATGGTGTTTTATTTTCTATAAGACGATCATATTCATTTAATATGTATTGATGTTTTTCATCTTCATTCATATTTTTAAAAATATTTTCTAAATTTTCTATATCTTTTTGATTCATTATTTTATCTCCTTTAAACATAAAAAGCCGGAGAGTTTGTAAAATCTCCGGCTGAATAAAATTATTGCCGCTTTAAAAGCGGCAAGACATAGTTTGTTCCATTATAGGAACTTTATACAACTATTTTCCCCGTTTGTCAAGCCTGTTGATAACTTTTAGTTGTTAAACAAATTCAACCAGAACTTGTTTATAGTCCTCTGTAAGTTCTGAGGCTTTTTTGCCGTCATTATTCATCAGAGCCAAAACTTTGGCTTTGCCTAAAGAGGCAGAGATGGCTGCCGACGGTGATTCATTTCTGATAGCCAGCAGCCTTGCCTCTTCAAGCTCTTCCAAAATTTGAGCATAATCAAATTTTTTCTTTGCCAAAATTGCCCCCTGCTTGTTAGTCAAAACCTTTTACATAGCCGGTTGTAATATTGCTATTAACCTTTTGGGGTTGAACAGGCAGAGGAACTTTTTGGTTTATGACAACGGGTTTTTGATTGCCGATGGCGGCGTTGGTCTTTTTGCGTTCATCAGCAATTTCTTGGATTTTGAAACCGCTTTGCAGTTTCATTTCTTTATCGGTTTGTTCAACTTTGGCTCTTTCGCTAAACTCTTTGATATCCAGCTCTCGGGATTTGAGTTGGTTTTTCTCTTTTTCAATATTGAGTTTTTCCTGAGCCAAAAGAACCTGAGGATCAGGTTGTTTGACTTGGGGTTCCGGTTCGCTCAAGTCTTTGCTGATATCGGCAAAAACTTTTTCCAAAACATTTTCAAAAGAGCGAGCCTGCGGAAGAGAAACGCAAACCGCCTCAACCATTGTGCGATATAGCGGCAGCAACAAAGGCTGTTGACTGACCACAGGCAAAGCCAAGCTGATAATCTCGCCCAATGATTTGACACTGTTTAGGGTTTTGGCGGCTTCTTCATCGGCATTAAAGACATTGTCGGTTTCAACATCAAGAAGCATGCCACGCATCTTTTCGTTTTTGAGCAAAGCCACCGCGGCATCAACCAGAGCCAAATCTTTTTGTTTATCAGGCGATAAAAATCCGGCCAAAGTTTCTTTAGAAAAAAGCTCACAGATAATTTCGGCTTTGATGGAAAATAAATCCCTGATGAAACGCTGCATATCATTTTGGCGATCTTGGTTGCGTAATGTTCCAAAATTGGTCTTTTTGGTAACGGCGGTTGCAGTGTCTTTGCTATCTGACGTGCCGCGCATGATATCTGAAACACCGGTAACCTCATATATTTGGGTTATGATATCTTGGCGACGAGTTGCCAGCTGTTGCAGAGCCGTTACATATTGCTCAATGGGAATAAAATCTAAAATTCCCCGCAAACCGCCGGCATCTTTCAAGCGTTGAAAATCTTTGGCCGCCACCAAAGTAACATCTTTATTAAAAATGTTGGCCAACTCAGGAAAAGAATTGTCATAAGCCCCGCTGACTTTTAATGCCTGCATGGTCAAACGCATTCTGGAGTTGATGCCGTTGAGCTCGCTTAATAATTCTTTTATCAAGCAATAGTCCGGAACAGGAATAATGCTGTCGTTGGTTAATGTGGCAAAAATCGGTTTCGGGCAAGGAAAAAATCCGCTCAAATGAAACGGATCATCAATAACTTTCAGAAAATCGCTGTCTTTTTCTTTAGACAACCAATATACTTTCTTGCTGTTTTTGTCCCAGATTTCATAAACGCAGGTTTCTTTGTTTTGATAATCTTGCTCACCGTATTTTACCAATTCCAAACAATTTTTTTCACCAAAAGTATCAACCGCTTCTTGTTTGGTCATATAAATTTTGCGGGCAATCCAGGTAACATCTTCCCAAATGCCGACTTTGTCGCAATCTGCAAAAAACTGCTCGGGATTAACATATTCGGAAACAACTTTTTCCGAGGTTTTGATTTCAAGCTCGGTTTCTTTATTATCGTTGGCGGAAATTTTTGAAAACTCCGGACGATATCGCTCCCAAACTATGCCACAGCCGCTAATCAAAAAATCATTACGGGCATATTTGATGATACTGTCAAAGTCAAATCTGCTTAAATCCCACGCCAAAGCTTTGGAGAGAATCTCACAAGCGGCATTTTCAACCGCAGACGGTGTTTTATTGCTGCGTTCAATATACGGACGAGGCTGTTTGAAATATAAAAACGGTTTCATGGTTTCAACCGTTGACCAAAATATATTATAATGCCCGTCATTTTGTCTGAACGCATTGCAATCTTTATAAAAATTGCGAGTTTCTTTGATGAGATTATAATAATTGGCATATTTTTTTTCTGCGGCGGATATCTTTTTTATCCACTCTTCAACTTCTTTTTTTCTACTCATTTTCAAATACTCCTAACAAAGATTTTTCTCTTACGACCACAACATTGGGATCGTAGCTCGGCAGCTCATCAAAAACATGAAACAAAACTTTGTCTCCAGGTTTGACACTGCTGACATCCGGTCCGATACTCTCAACAATTCCGATTGTGCGTTCATCATCATGATTATCGGTTAAAAAAATACCGCCTTGTGTGGCGGTTTCTTTTGCCGGCAAACGGATAAACACTCGATCCATTACTGCTTTTACCATTCTATTCTCCTTTTTGAATTATTATTAAACAAATCATTATATGTCAGACGGCCATTACCATAGATACGAGGTTCGCCGTCATCATAAACCGGCTCGGCAAAGGTCAGAGCCAGAGCATCGCCCCTATCCGGAGAGCGGCCTAAACGTTTTTTTATCTCGTCTTTTTCTTCCAACTGCAGGCGGCCGCGGCGATCATATTTTTTGTTAACCGAGGTTAAGTCATCCAACAATTCTTCATCGGCAGGCAACTGCACCTCCGGTTTTGATGATAGCCACTGGCGAACCTCATCCCACATTTCGGCTCGACGGTTGAAATAACGTTCTTCATTCAATGCCTTCTCCCCAAAATACACACCGCGGATAATCTCCCCGAAACCGCGGTCTTTTAAAATATCATAAACACCTGCTCCCTGCCCGCCGATATCCATGAACAAACGATGTGGTCTTTGGCTGCGAATTATGTTGGTGGCCAAATTGGCAACCTCAACATTATCTAATTTGCTATAACTCTCAAAACCCAAACACAATCTTCCGCGACGAAAACAAAACGAGGTTTTATCATCTCCAAAACGAGCAATATCCAAACCTATAACCAAAGGCGAAGTTGATGAACTCATTTTAAGGATAAAAGCATCTCTGACCAAAGATGATGATATGAGTTTGTAGTTACTTTGGCGAACAGGCTCACCAAGCCAAATATGTTCATAATCCTCAGGGCTTTCTTGTTTGCATTTTTCGGCCTGAAGTTTTAGTTCTTGCGGGCAAAAAGGATTATCATAATAGTTAACCTTGCAAACAAGTGTTCTTTCATCAGGTTTGGAGCCAACCAAAACCCACAACGGGTCATTCTCCTCCTCGCGGTTCATGGAAATCCATATCTCAGAACCATCTTTGCGAATGGTGGGGTTTAAGATGTTCCATGATTTTTTGGTGATGGTTTGAGCCTCTTCAATCCAAGCTATGTCAACACCTTCAAGTGATTTGATGTTGTTAACGTCTTGGTCTCTTAAGCCTTTGAAAACAAATCTGGTTTTGGTGATGGTGTTTTCTATTTTGTTTTCAAAAATTTTATAATCATTCAATCCCCAGGTGCTTATGCGATCACACAAAAGTTTGTAAACCGAATCTTTGATTGAATCCTGAATTTCTCGCAAGCAGGCAATGAATAATTTTCTTTGTCTTCCCAACAACAACAAACTATCGGCAAAGGCATAAGATTTTCCGCCGCCACGGCCGCCGTAATAAAACTTGATGCGGTGAGCCTCGCTCAGCAAGGGACGAAAAACCTCGGCAATTTCAATTTTCAGCTCCGGAGCTTTAAGCTTAGAGCTTTTTTTTCTTATTTTATTTTTACTGTCATTCATTTTTCCTTTCCTTGTTGGTTAATAAAAAAACCGGAGCTATAAAAACTCCGGTCTGAGGTGAAAATTTTTTATGTTTAATTGATAAACAAATATATAAAGTCTAAAATCAAAACCTCTGCCCATTTAAAGGCAAACATCAAAACAACAAAAGAGCAAACCAAAGTCAGCAAAAAGGTCCATTGTTTAAGAAAAACCATTGCTCGGTTGGCTTTGATTTGCAAACTTTGGCAATCTTGAATGAAAATCGGTTTCATTTCAGCCACTGACACAATCACGAAAACAAGTGTCCACAATAAAATATGATTTTCACGGTTGGGTAAAACCTCCAAAGGTTTAATTGTTAGATAATTATGAAAGGCCAGACCAAAAATCACGACATATGCCAATATAACACCAAGCCAATAAGCTATGATTGCAAAATTTATTTTCTTAGCCATGGTAACCTCTCAAAAAAGATACTATTTGGTCATGAGTTTCGGTGTGGCACCAGCAAAAATATGCTTTGCCCCAAGTGTCAGAATAAGAACAAACCCAATATAAAAATGCACCGCACAACAAAAATGCCAACATGAGAATAATATTTTGAATGAGGAGCCCCAAACGATCAATATTCAACGTTTTAGGAGAGAAGATGATTTTGAAAGACTGTATGCAAGGTTTGAAATATGCGATAGCAAATATCAAAATCCAACCACAGAACACATACATGTTAAAATGACCGCCAACCATTTTGGGCCCGCAAAAAACAAAGGCCTCAAAACAATATTTGATGATGTGCCAATAAAACATCAGCCAGATAACGCCAACGGCACAATCAAGCATAATTGCCGTCATTTTTTTGAGGTATTGCATGTTGAGGCTCCTTTACGTGAAACATATGATGTTATGTTAATAGAAAAATATTTTAAATACAACCATTATTTTTTATAATTTTTAGATAACGGCAAGTTTTTATATTCTACCACCAAATCCATATCGTTTCCGTAATCGTCCAAATATCTCATGAAATCAGAACTGCCTTTTGATAAATCGATGCAACCTTCCGAGCCGAAGTTTTTGCCGCCGTGGATATTAAATCCGCTTCTGCCATAGGTATGAGTTCCGGCCTGAGGAGTTACTCTTACCAAATCTTCTCCCCAGGAATCACGACTGCGATTTCCCCATTGGTCTTTATTGCGATTGGCATTTATTCTGCTTGAGTAATCAACTTTCCAAACACCTTCCGGGATCGGACCTTCATCGGCAACGCGTTGACTTATGACATCTTGAGCCCAAGGCTGACCTGACATGGCACGCCAACTGGCTGAAGAATTGTTGCCATCTTGCCAATGCAGATTTTGTCCGTCAAATCGTAAATACGGCTTGCCTTGCGGTTTGGCAAAACTTTGTTGTTTGGTTTGATATATTTGATGATCTAACGGATAATTGGCAACACTCTGCTGACGATCGGCGTCATCGGTTACCGGTTTGAGATCATAACTCCAAGTCTCAACCCTGGCCGGATTATAACGCTCACGCAAGCGTTTGAACTCAATGAATTTGTTATCATCTTCTTGAGGTTCGTTTTCATTTGCGGCAAAATCTTCTTCCTTGTCCCAGTCGTATCCCTTATCTTCAATAAGGCGGCTGTATTCGTCCAAAAGATATTGACGCCGTTGTTTGTCCGTCATGTTTGAAAACATTTTTTCAAGGTTATTAAATTTTTTTGCTTCCATTTCTGATTCCTTTCTTTGAGGTTATAAAAAAAGGCTGAAGTGTTGCACTTCAGCCAGGTTTCAAGGTGCGGATAACCGCATAAAAATTATCTTGAACTTAAGAAGTTATTCTTTCTTAAGTTATTGTTTTGGCAATTTGCTTTTGATAAACGCCACCAATAACGATATAAGAATACCCCAGTTGCAAATAAAGTTAAAAATGCTTGTCGTTTTTTCAATGGTTGTGTCTTGCCACTCAAATATGCCGGCAAAAACGGGAAGGACAACAATGCCTATAATCAAAAAATATGCAACCCAACCAATTGAGATTAAATAATATGACAAGTCAGGATGCTGTTTTAGAATATAAGTTATAAACGACGGGACTTTATTTAAGCAGAGAAATAACATCAAGATAATAAATAATGCCAATATTAATGAAAAGATTTGCTCTGATATATTATTATGAAAATAAGTAAACGGAGTACTTAAAACTCCATATATACCACCAAGCAAAAAAGCTTCTCTTGACCACACCTTCATTAGCTTTATCCTTTTTATTTGTTGTTGACTTATGATACTAGTTTCTTTTTATAAAAAGTATAGACACATTCTTCATATAATACATCAAATTCATATCCGTTATCAGGGAGCATTCGGCAATAAGTTTTTACAAAATCACTCCATTGTTGATAATTATTTTCTTTTGCGGCAACTTGTGAAGACATCTTGTTTATTTGAGTTAGATAATAAGTTTTCTTATTTGGTGATTTTTTATAATTGTTTGAACATTGATATGAAAAATCGTTAATAAAACACTTGTCATCTTGAAGTATTTCATAATTAATTATTCTATTATATTCCGGAATGCGGTTTAACCCTATGCAGGCAGAAATAATAAAAACTACCCATAAAAACTTTTCAGCCGTGATGGAAAGTTTTTGAGACATTATGCTCATAAACGAGCAAAAAAAGGCAATGAAGCTCACAAAAGCATAAAGCTGTCGGCTGGCCAAATAAGTTTGATTAAACGATTGCAAACCTAAATACAGGGCAATAAATAAAGATACCCCAACTCCGAAAAATTTAAAAAAAGCAGCTCTATTAAAATTTTTAATCATTGTTTTCCTCCCTGTTTAAGTGGCTATAAACCGGAAGCAATTCTTCTAGGTGTTGCTTATTTTTAAGGTATTTACATTTATTGTAATCTTTTGTCTTTTGGCAAGATAAATCAACATATTTAAACCACTTGGCTGAAATATCTTTATGTTTGAGATTGTATACAAAGTTTATTCTTTTTTCTAAGGTCTGATTGGCACAATCATAATCTTTTTTTATAAGGCAATAAATATTCTCTAAATTATCCATACCTCTATCGGTTATCGGCAAAATGAAAAATATAACCAAGAAATTAAACATCCATAAAAAAGTTGTCGCTTTATTGTTAAAATTTATTTTACTAATTTTTAAAATGATGATTGTAAGCATAATTATAAGCAAAAGCATAAACCATTTGAAAAACTCAATTACTAATGTATTTATGCCGCTATACTCGCTTGAATCATAGAAATAAATACCAACAAAATTTATAATCAAATAAAAAAATATAAAAATAACGGTTAAGACTGCCAATATATTGATGAAGGCTTTTCCTGTTTTTAGCAATATCAAAATAAGTTTTTTCATGCAAGCAACCTCTGTATAGTATTTTTGTATGTTAGCAGTGCTTGCTTAGTTTGTAAATACAATAATAAAAAAGGCTGAAGTGTTGCACTTCAGCCTTTTTCATATGTTTAACGATTATAAACACCAGTTTCCCAGTATGGTTTTTTTATATAACTATTTTCCCCGTTTGTCAACCCTTGTGGATAACTTTTTAAAAATAACCCGTTTTACTTGTGTAGTTTTAAGGCTGCAACAAGATTTTTTATCGCCCAACCATGGCGTTTGTGATAAAATTTTTCAACCTCTCCGGCTGATTTTCCGAAAAATAAAATATCCATAACCGCAACACGGTTTAATGAATTTTTGTCGCATTCGGCTGCCCAACGTAAATATTCATCTTTGCAGCGGATGAGATAATCCAAACTATCATCATTTAGGTTAAAAAGCGAATCTCTTGATGAAATTCCGGTTTCTACCCAGGATGAGGTTTTGATGCGACCTCCCCAGCAAATATATGAATATCCGCGGCAAAGCCTGATTGCTGCTCGCTCCAAATTATTACTTTCAATTTGTTCCCATAATCTGGCATCTTGAACACGGCGACGGCAAAATCTGCGGCGACCTCCGGGATGCTCATGGACTACAACTTCAACCGTTCTTGTTAATACCATAAAATAGTCAACTCCATAACATTAGAAATTTTTGTTAAATGTCATTGAGCAATATTTTATACGGACAGCGTACCAGCTCGTCAAGATATTTTTCTACTTTTGTCGTATACCATTTAAAAAACCTTTTGAAATCTACTATTGACGTATTGTTTTTAATTGTGTATAACTTACCTATTCACAACTTTAATTTGAGGAGAAACAAAATGAATCGATGGGCATGGTTAAAAACCAGACTTAGTGAACTAGGGAGCAACCCTTCTCGTTTTGCCAAAGATCTTGACTGGCCTCCAAGCCGTGTTTATGAGCTTTTTTCGGGTAAAACCAAGGCCATTCCTTTGGACAGAATCTACAAAGCCGCTAATATCCTGGGCGTTAGACTTGACAGTATGATAAACTTTAACTCCGGATTGAGCGATCAAGTTTATTTTGGATCAATGTCTGATATTTATGGGCCGCAAGATCAGATTGGAAACTATGTTCCCGAGATTGACGTTTACGGAGGCTGCGGAAACGCCGAAAGTGCTTTGGTTACCAATACCACAGACGAATATGGAAACACCATATGTTCTGACAACATTAAAGAAGGATGGAACATACCTTCCAACTTTTTAAATGATATAACATGTAACTATAATGACACTCTGAAGACGAGTACCGTAAAAGATTGTTGGCACATCCCGTCAAGTTATCTTGAGGATATGAAAACAAAAAACAAGAATGTTTATATAATAGAAGCTTTAGGTGACAGCATGTATCCTACAATTGCTTCCGGCGATAAGGTTATTATCGACACATCCGATAGAGCAAAACTCCCCTCACCGGCTGGAATATTTGCCCTTTGGGACGGAATTGGCGTTGCAATCAAAAGAATCGAAGTTGTACCAAACAGCGAGCCTAAGATGTTAAACATTATTTCGGACAATAAGGCTCATTCATCATACAAACGCAGTATTAATGAATGCTCAATAATCGGCAGGGCTGTAGGTATAATAAAGAAAATTTAATTAAAGATACGCACAGCGTATTTAAAATATATTGACTTTAATAATACTATTGTCGTAGATTAATCCGTGCTAACAACTTAGTACGGATTAATTTTTTATGTCTTTAAGTATTGAACATATGAAAAAAACAGCCGATGAGCTTTTTGCCGCCTTTGAATTGACCAACTTCAAAGACCGACTTTCATATGGGCGTAAAACAAATCTGGTTTTGGAATTTTGTGATTATGTTGAAACACTTGAAGACTGGGAATTACTTGAAGCACTGAAAAGCTCTGAACCAAATGATGCCGTACAGTTTCGCCAAATGATAAACAAGGGAATAGATATTTGGCTGGGAGATTTGATTAAAACCATTGCCTTATAAGGACATTATAATGACAGGAAAACCCAAATATAAATATGAAGATATAGAAACTGAAAATATTGAAAAGCTACTTTTTGATGACATTAATATGATTTCAAGAATAGCTAAAGATATAAAAAACGATAACACCAAAGATTTGCCAAGTAAAGAAGATGAAGCATGCTGAATAGTCTTCAAAAAATATTAGTGGCTTTGGGGCTAGAGCTAGCTATTGCTACATCATTTTTTGCACTTTTTAATGTTAATATATTAAATGTTATCTACTTATAAAAAAAGCTTGCATGTAGCACATATATATTTTATGATTACTTAATTTTTTGTTTGATAACGTATAAAGAACGTTTGAGTGATTTGTTTCGTGATTGGAAAGGATTGACATGATAAATGTTGGAATAGTTGGCTGTGGATTTATTGGAGGTGCCTTAAAAAATTGGCTAGAAGAACACAACAAGGAAGTTAAGATTTACATTTCCGACCCTTATAAAGGCTATAATGACAAGATGGATGACTGCGATGTTGTATTTATTAGCATCCACATTCCAACAGAAGCTGATGGATCTCAGAATTTGAAGGTTTTAGAACAAATTATTGAGGGATTACCTAACTGTCCGATTTTTATCAGGACAACAATGCTCCCTCACACTTGTGATAAACTATCCCAAAAATATAATAAAAAAATTTATTTTATGCCAGAGTTTTTAACAGAACGAACAGCTTATCAAGATTTTTCAAGCCAGCCCATGGTCTTTTGTGGAGAAGAAGATTTATTAAAAAAGATTTTCATTGGCAAAAAATATATAACGATGACCAGCCTAGAAGCCGAAATTACCAAATATGTTCATAATGTTTTTGGGGCATTGAAGGTAACTTATTTTAATGGTGTATATGATCTGTGTCAAAAAATAGGTTGTGATTTTGAGAAAATTCGTAAAGGTGTTCTTTTGAGTGGGTATATTAATGACGTGCATACATTTGTTCCCGGTCCAGATGGAAAACTTGGATATGGAGGAAAGTGTTTTCCAAAGGATGTTAATGCTTTTAAGGAATGCATAAAAGATTATCCTTTAGCCAAATTAATTGATGATACTGCTGAATTGAACAATATTTTTAGAAAAGATTAAATTTTATTAACGAAAAGGTTTTATTTAAATGTTTATAAAATATTTTTATAAAATTCTGCGTTTTTTTCATTTGATTTCTAAACGGAAATATCAAAAGAGAGTTGTGGCTTATTCTAAAGAGTACCAAACATTAAAAGATTCATCACTATTTGATGGTGATTGGTATAAAAAAAACAACCCTGATATCAAGGTAAAAAATATTGACCCTCTTGAGCATTATATTAATTATGGATGGAAAGAAGGCAGAAATCCATCTTCCAAGTTTAATTCTATAAGATATTTAACATTAAATCCAGATGTTGCTGAAAAAAATATATGTCCTTTGTTTCATTATGAAGTATTTGGGAAAAAAGAGGGCCGCTTGTTGTGGAGCGGAAAAAGCAATAGCAGCGCTGATATAAAAGAATATTGGAAACTTAATAGCAAATTAAAAAAACATAACAAAGTACACTACACATGCATGATTGGGGGATATGATAAAGTTATAGCTTATGATTATATTGACCCTGATTGGGACTATGTTTTATTTACAGATAATGAAGATTTAATAAAACAAGAGAAATACTTACATTGGAGAATTAAACCTTTACAATATACAAAAATGGACAATGTAAGAAATGCTCGCTGGCATAAGACACACCCCCATGAATTGTTTCCTGACTATGAATGGAGTATGTGGCAAGATGCGAACTCAAATATAAAAAATGGTTTTTTTTATGAACTGGCTCAGAAACATATGAAAAACGATAAATTATTTTCTTTATCAATCCATCCTAAGAGAAAATGCATTTATGAGGAAGCTAATGTCTGTATTGATTCCCAGAGGGATAATGAAGATATTATTAAGGAACAGATACATAAAATTAAAGAAGACGGATTTCCAGAAAATTTTGGAATGTTTGAAACCTTTATTTTATTACGAAAACATAAAGATGAGACTGTTGTAAAATTAATGAATGATTGGTGGTGGTGGATTGAGAATTATTCAAGAAGAGATCAATTAAGCTTATCTTATGTTTTGTGGAAAAACAATTTCAAAATCAATCTGTTTGCACCTAAGGCTTTGAGATTATATAAAGATACTGTGGATATATATCAGCATGCATACACTCCCAGCACTAATTATAAGCTTTAACTGTCAGAGACCTGTTCATGAATAAAAAAATTCTTGCTATATTTGCCAGCTATGATTCAAAAAATACTGTTCCGCAGTATGTAGTAACTTATTTGAATGAGCTAAATAAAGTTGCTGATATAATTTTCGTGGCTGACAATACTTTGAATAATGACGAACAGAAGAAAATTTCCCCATATATAATTCACTGTATAGCTCAAAAGCATGGTGAATATGATTTTGGGTCTTATAAAAGAGGATATAGTTATGCTTTAGAGCATAATTTGTTGTCTAAATATGATGATTTGATTTTATGTAATGACAGCGTGTTCGGTCCTTTTTATCCTTTGAATGAAATAATAGATAAAATGAATGCCCAAAATTTTGATTTTTGGGGAATGTTTAAGCATCTTGCCAGTGGGAGGGTTGAAGAGCATGTGCAATCTTATTTTATTTATCTTAAAAATAAGGCAGCTCACTCCGAAGAACTTAAAAATTTTCTTTTAAACGTAAAAAAAGAAAAAAACAAACATGATATTATAAAAAAATATGAAATGGGCTTATCACAAACGCTATTAGAAGCTGGTTTTAGATGCGGAGGGCTGTTTCAGGACAAAAAAAATGCTCCTCATGGCAAACAGGCTATGGAAATGATTATATTAGGATTTCCCTTTCTTAAAAAAAGTTTGTTTAACAGAAAATATTTTTACGAAAGAACGTATTGCCGTAAGATATACAAATATAAAGAAGTAATAAAGAGCATCAATCATTGTTTTGATATTAAACAAATTGAAAATTATCTCATAGAATATTACGGTAAGTTTGAGTATTATTTTTATCTTAATGGATTGCGTTTTTATTTTTTATTTAATTGGAAGCGTTTTCTTTTTCAAAAAAAAGTAACAAACAAGGGAAAAATGATTATAAAAATTTGTAAAACACCTGTTTATTCAAAGAAAAAAGAGGAAGTAAAATGAATTTGACATTACTTAAAATTGCAAAATTTTTTCATTTAATAAATAAGAGTAAATATAACGAAAAAATATATTTGGATGTTATTAGAAACTCTGATTTGTTTGATAAAAATTGGTATTTATTGCAATATACGGACTTAAAAGGAAAATGTCATGATGCTGCAAAGCACTATTTAAAGTTTGGATGGAAAGAAGGTAGAGAACCCGGACCTTTTTTTGATGGCAAATCATACCTAGAACTTAACCCAGATGTTGCTAAGGCAAATATCTGTCCATTATTGCATTATGAGCTACATGGGAAAAAAGAAAAAAGAATTACAAAAAAGAAGGTCGGCACTAAAATTACTAATGAAAACAAGTATTATGTATCGTATTTGAAAAATATTAATGCTCATGTAGATGAAATAAAACAATATAAAAAGCATATGGAAAACAGAAGTAATTCCTCTGGTATAAAAGTGGTTGTATATACGGCGATTTCTAATGACTATGATAGCTTAAAAATGCCAGATGTGATATCTCCTGAAATTGATTATATTTGTTTTTCCAATACACCAATGAGAGACACCGGAGTTTGGCAGATAAAACCTTGCCCTTATTTGGATATGGATCCTACTCGCATATGTAGATTTATAAAAATGCATCCGCACACATTGTTAAAAGAATATGATATAGCAATTTGGCTTGATGCTAGTATAATAATACGTAAGGATTTGATGCCTTTTGTTAATGATTTTATTAAATCAGGAAAAGAAGTTGCCGCATTGCATCATCCTATCAGAACAAACATATATCAGGAAGCTTATAGTTGTGAATATCTTAATAAAGATAGCAATGAATTAATAAAGAAGCAAATTGATTTTTATAAAAGTGATGGCTTTGAACACGATGATCTTGCTGAAACAGGGTGGATGATGTTTGATTTAAGAAAAGAAAAAACCTGTACTTTCCTTAATTATTGGTGGGCGGAAATAGAAAAATTCAGTAAAAGGGACCAATTGTCATTAAACTATTGTTTAAAAAAAGCAAATATTGAATGGTATCCTATTGCTCCCAGAGGATGTAATGTTAGAAACATGGAGGCTGTGGAATTAGCGAAACACGGAAAAGGTGATAGCATTGCCAAAGTTATATTAGAGACATTATCAAATAAGATTACGGATCCATACTTTGTTAATAAAGATTTATCTTTAGACATTGGTGTGAAGACGGATATTGTAATTTGTGTACATAATGCTTATGATGATGTGGTAAACTGCTTAGAGTCTGTGATTAAATATCGTCAAAAGGATGACACAATTATTATTGTTGATGATGGAAGTGAAGAAAAAACTGCTAACTATTTAAAAATGATTGTAAATAAAAATAAAAACTTTGTTTTGATTAGGAACGAAGAAGCAACTGGATATACTAAAGCTGCCAATAAGGGATTGTTAGCTAGCTCTGCTGATTTTGTAATTTTATTAAACAGCGATACTATTGTTACCAAAAATTGGTCAAAAAAAATGGCTAAAGCAGCTTTTTCATCTCCATGTGTTGGAATTGTTGGACCGTTATCTAATGCGGCTTCAGTACAATCTGTTCCAAGTATAAAAGACAAAAACAACCAAACAGCTATAAACTTAATCCCCGAAAAGTTATCGGTTGATGAAATAAATGAATGGTGTGAAAAGTTTTCAAAAAACTGCATTTATTTAAATGTGCCTTTGGTACACGGTTTTTGCTTTGGAATAACAAGAGATTGTATAAATAAAGTCGGTGTTTTTGATGAAACCAATTTTCCCAAAGGATATGGTGAAGAAAACGATTATTGTTTCAGGGCTGTTAATCTTGGTTTTACCCCTATTGTAACCACCGATACTTTTGTTTGCCATGAAAAATCAAAAAGCTATTCACCTGAAAAGAGGGTCCCTCTGATGAAAAGCGGAGAAGAGAAATTACCTCAGTTATACGGAGAGGAACGTATACGAAGGTGTGTTGTTTCTATGAAAAATAACTTTATTCTGGAAAAAATGCGTAAAAATATGCAAACAATATTCGATTATTATAAATGATATTGGAGAGGCGCCGTGAAACTTTTTATATTTAAAATCCTAAGATTTATTCATTTGATTAGCAAAAATGAGTACAATGATATACGTCAGATTGAATTTATAAAAAAGTCCAATTTGTTTGATGAAAAATGGTATTTAGATAATAATCCAGATGTTAAAGATAACAAAAAAAACGCTGTTGAACATTATGTGAAATTTGGCTGGAAAGAAGGAAGGAATCCTAATCCAAATTTTGATGGAAATAAGTATCTAAAAAAATATCCTGAATTGAAGGATAAAAATTGGTGTCCTTTATTTCACCTTATAAAGGATGGTCATTTAAAGAATACTGAGCCCCAAAAGGATAAAACATACAGGGAAAAAATTGAGGAAAATCTATTAAATTTTGATGAATATCCTCCCATAAAAATAGACAACCACAAAAGAAAACCTTCTTTTAACATATTATTGCCAACAATACGGAAATCTACATTAACCGCGGGAAGTCTGGGGATTTTGTATTTTGGAAAATTTTTGTGGAAAAAAGGATATAATGTTAGATTCCTGTTAACAGAAAATATGCATTTTGATATAGATGCCCTAAAAACATCTTCAGGACTGGAAGAATTACCTGATAATGTTGAGTTTGAGGCTTTAGAGGATAGAAAAAAATGTATATTTATCAATGATAATGATATATTCGTTGCCACTTTGTGGAATACAGCTTATCTTGCAAAATATTTTCAAAGTTTTTGCAAAAATAAAAAATTTATTTATATGATTCAAGATTATGAACCTATATTTTATCCAAATTCATCAATAAGTGCTATTATTGATAACACTTATGATATGAACTTTAATGCTATGTTCTCAACGAAAATATTAAAAGATTTTTTTATTCAAGAAAAAATCGGAAATATCGAAAATAAATCTTATGAAACTTTTGATACGGCGGCAATTGCTAATTTACCTGAATATAATGAATTTAAAAATAATAGAGAGACTAAAAAACGTTTTGTGTTTTACGGACGTCCTAAAAGGGACAGAAATATGTTTGACTTGGGAATTTATGTAATAATTCAAGCAATAGAACAAGGTATTTTAAATAAAAAAGATTGGGATTTTTATTCTGTAGGGGCAAAGGAAAGAACACTATATCTTTCTAATGGTGTAAAGATGCATGCCCTTCTATACATGTCTGTTGAAGAATATAAAAAATGGATAACAGGTGTTGATGTTGGACTATCTTTAATGTTGTCACCTCATCCATCAATGGTTCCAATTGATTTGTCTTTATCAGGAGCTATTGTTGTAACAAATACATATAAGAATAAGGATGAGAAAGAATTAAAAAATATTTGCAATAATATTATTGCCGGCAAGCCATCCGTAGATTCTTTGTTGCAAAAATTACGGCAAGCAGTATCGATGGTGGAAGATTATGATACCAGATATAAAAATGCTAAAGCATCAAATTATTGTAATTGTTATGATAACATTTTTAACGATAAGCATTGGCTGTGGATAAAAAAGTTGTACGACATTTAAATACATAGCTTTGGTATGAAAGAGTTCTGACATGAATGAAGATGGAAAAAAATATAAGCTTCTTATTGATTTGAATGCTGTAAATCCAAGATCAATGAGTGTTAAAAGTGTGCATGATAATGCTTGTGTTTTAGACGTTGGATGTGCTTGCGGCGATTTGGGTGTTGCCCTAAAAGAATCTAAAAATGCTCAAACGTATGGGCATGGAATATAATCAAGTATCAGTAGAAATAACTAAAACAACTGCCACATAAGGAAGTATATCAAGTAGATATTGATAAACTATCCTTAGATGGTTTTTCTCAATATAAAAATAAATTCGATTATATTGTTTGTAATGATGTTTTGGAACATTTGCATAATCCTACAGAGACTTTTAAAATATTAAAAACGTATGTTAAAGATGATGGATTTATAATTGCGTCAATACCTAATGTTGCACATATGAGTATAAAAGCTAATCTATTAGTTAATGATTTTACGTATACTCCTCTTGGATTATTGGATGAAACTCATATACATTTGTTTACCTATAAGACTATTGCCGAAAGCCTAAATGAAGCAGGATTAAAAATTGACGAGTGTCAATTTACCACTAAGCATAAAAATGGCTCTCAGCCTAATGATCCTTATGGCGTATTGTCTGATGATATCAAATATTTCTTATTTAGTGATTGGCATTCTTATGTATGGCAATATGTAATAAAAATCTCAGTTTCTAAGAAAGAAGAAGATTTACTGAGGCATAACTTGATGAAACTTAATATAAATGAGCGCAACGCTCCAAATGCTATAAGAAAGTATTATAATCAGCTTTTATCTGAACTTAAAAACACTACAAAAGATGAGTTGGAGAAAATATATTCAGAACAGAAAAAGATAAGAAAGCAGATTTTATCTGTTTTAGAAGAAAACGATAGCAAGCGGGCTAAAAAAATCAAAGAGCTTAAGATAAGTAGATATTGTTATAGACTTACACTGGTTATATTGGCCATTTTATTCTTAACTTTAGTATGTTTGGTTTTGTAAAGTATAATATATTTATCTAACTAAATTAAATATTCACATATTTTTGAGGACTGTTAATTTGTTGAATCAACTGTTGGTTGTGATAAAAAATTCTTGAACGTTAATTAGGTTTATTTTATATAACTGTTGAGTGGGGTTTATGTTCTTGGAGGTTGAGTTGTCTAGAATAAAGTTTGGAATCATTTTCTTAATTTTTGTGCTTGGCGGTTATAATTTTTATACCGATAAGGTAATAGATTTTTCAGCTACATTAAATGCTAAATCAGAATCTGACATTGAAGTTTTTTACAGTTCATCTTCCAAAAAAATTTTTACAACAAAAAACTCTTTTTCCATAGAAGTATCCCCCGATAAATCCCAAATATCTTTTGTTATTCCATATCACAAAATAAGCTCATTAAAAATTATTTTTGGTGACGGAGTTAGTTCAGTTAAGAACATATCTCTTCGAGGAAAGAATGTTGTGTTTCTGGAATCTAAAGACTTAAAGATATCTACGGATGATGAGAATGCTTATATCTTTAACAAAATACCTTTTAAAGTAAAAGGAAAGTCTGAAATAAATTTTTATAAATTATTTTTGACGTTAGTATGCGCTTGTTTATTTTATTTAGTTATTATTCTTAATCAACGTAAAAAATTGTTGGCAAGAGGATTTGAATGCACTAAAAAAACTTTTAACCATGCATGTTTATATATTTTTAGAGTTATAAATTATCTTAAATCTATTATTTTAAAAACAAACTTATCTAAATCTATTTTGTCATTTTTTTCTAAAGATTGGTTAGAAGCTATTGTTTGTAAGTATAAATCAATTGATCCCCTGTAGAAAAGGACTTTTTGGATAACTTTTATCGTTCTTAACCTTGTGTTCTTGTATCATACCGTTCATTTTTTGTGGGGAGATCATGATTTTGTTTGGATATACAGCGGATTGAGCTGGAAAACTCTTTGGGCTCTCGGACGTTTTACTGCCGTTGTTATACCTCAGATATTTGGTGGGCAATTACTTCCTATTATAAATAATGTTGTTTATTTTACCGGATTAGCTTTTTCAGCCGTAGCTTTAGCAATTTATTGGCAACTGCCTCGAAAATTTTATATTTTTATCCTTTTGGCTTTATTTTTGGTGTTGCAGCCATATACTTTATCTTGGTTGTTTTATGCCCATGTAACCATGAATTTTGGTTGATTGCCTTTTTTGATGATATCATCTTTGATATTTGCTGATAAAATTCCAAATGAACGAGGCAAAAACAAAGTGCTTTATTTCATTTGCAGCTTTTTGTTTTTGTCATTTTCTCTTTTGGCATACTCTCCGTCATTAACTACTTTAGCCGTTGTCTTTTTAGGTAAGTTAATTATTGAATTTATAGATAGTGGTAGATTCAAAGAGTTTTGTAAAAAAGCTTTCTTTTCTCATATTTGGGTTTTATATGTTGCTTTAGCCAGTGCTTTTGTATATGTGATAACATTAAAAATTTTATACTATAACGGAATATATGATCCTAACGCATATAATACAAAATTTGTTGAAATTGCAGATTTACCGCAAAAAATTCTTGATACCTTAAGTATATCTTTTGCTTTACTTACAACTACGTTCCCTTTTATAACGGAAAAATACAAACTTGTTTTGATGGGGATAATTCTTGTTGCAATTGTTTCTGTTGCTCGTTTAATGTTTAAAAAGCCATTATTAAATTTATATAAATTTGTAATTTTTATGGGAATGGGAATATTGACCCTCTTTTTAACACAATTGGCTGGTTTGTTGGCGTCTTCTGACAGTGCTTTTGGAATTAGGCTCCAATTTTTTGGGATTACTTATTTTTATGCTTTGTGTGTAGCTTTAATTATGAAATACGGCAATATTGTGATTAAAAATATTGGAAATTTATTAATAGTTATTGCCATTTTTATAAGCTCAGTTAATGATATACAGGCTCAAAAAATATGGAAGCTTGCTTTTGATAATGAGATGAGGCTATACTATAGCGTGATAAATAGAATTACTTATAATGAAAATTATTCTTCAAAAAAAGATTATACTTATTTGCAAGTCGGAGTATTTCAGGGATTTTCTCAACAATATTATCCGGATAAATATGATCAAGCATCGGGAGAAATGTTGAATTTCCGTTATCAACTTAAAGGTAAACCTATGTTTGTGTTTAATTTTTTGTATCCTGAATTTTTTCATTATGAATACATAAAAATAGGACAACTAATTGAAAAATATGATAAAAAAATGGATAGAGAGCTATCTGATTTTATTCTTAATAAAGCAGAAGCTTGGCCACAAAGAAATTCTGTATATGTCAGTGATAATTATATTCTTGTGGTTGCAAATCAAAGAGAACTTAATAGGCTTAAAGCAAAAATTAGAAGAAATAGAAATAGAAGGAATTAACTAATGTATAAATTTTTGTGTTATACCGCTGTAAGTGGGTTTGGAGTTGGATACTTCCCTTTTGCATCAGGAACTGCTGGATCTTTTGCCACTTTACCATTTGCTTTTGCGGCTGCTTATTTTTACGGAGTATGGGGAATTATTGCTCTTGCTTTGTTTAGTTTTATAATCGGAGTTATTGCCTCTAAAGAAGTGTTGAAGTACACCAAACATGACCCATCAATAATAATTATTGATGAAGTTGTCGGACAACTTTTGTCTTTTGCCTTGGTGGCAGAAAGTTTGCACAACAATTTGCATGCATGGTCTGTTTATCTGGTTGGATTTTTATTATTTAGATTGTTTGATATTTGGAAACCTCAACCTGCAAAATGGGCTGACACAAAAGTATTAAATGCTTGGGGTGTTATGCTTGATGATGTGTTTGCCGGAATTTATGCATCAATAGTTCTTTACTTGATTTATACATATACGGGATGGTTAGTATGGTAAGAGATTTTTTAAAGCTGATTAGAGTTAAGCAATGGGTTAAGAATGCTTTTGTCCTTGCACCATTGTTGTTTTCTTTGAAATTTATTGATTATAACTCTGATATAAATGCAACTTTAGCTTTCTTTGCCTTTTGTTTTGCAGCATCTTTCATTTATATATTAAACGATATTATGGATCGGAAAAAAGATGCACAGCATCCACGTAAAAAACATCGTCCAATTGCCAGCGGAAGAATTAGCCCTTTGTTAGCATGGGTATATGCTGGAATAATTTTGGTATTCTCTTTAATCTGTATCGGCATTCTGGAAAACGACAAGACCGCAATCGTTATAGTTGTTTATGTGATATTGAACGTTTTTTATTCAATTGCACTCAAACACATTGTTCTAGCTGATGTTATGACTATTGCAATGGGATTTATTTTGAGGGTATATGCTGGTGCATATGCAATTGAGGTTCCGGTTTCCAGCTTTATTTTTATGACAACATTGTTTTTGGCTCTGTTTTTAGGTTTTACTAAGAGAAAATCAGAACTGTTAAAAAGCGGAAGCCATACAAGACAAGTTTTAGCCAAGTACTCAGAAGCAATGGTTAATCAATATATAATAATCACTGCGACATTAACGATTATGTGTTATGCACTGTATACGCTTGAGCCACAAACTTTGAATAGGTTTGACACTAATCGTCTGATTTACAGCGTAATTTTTGTGGTGTATGGAATGTTTCGTTATATTTATATTCTAAATTCATCATCTGATGCAGATGATCCAACAGAAAATTTGTTTAAAGACAAGGGATTAATGTTGGCTTGTATTTTGTTTGTGGCATATGTGTTGGCTATTTTTCTTAAAATTATATAGGTGATATCATGTTTTATAATTTATCTCTTATTTTATCAAGTGTGGCTTTGAATGCTTTTGCTCAGCTTTTTATTCGTCAAGGAATGTTGAAGCTAGGAAAGATCAGTCTTAATGCAGAACAAATTTTTAATATGATTTTGGCTGTGTTTACCAATATCTATTTATTGGCCGGAATGTTCAGTTATGCAATCAGCATTATTTTGTGGATGGTTGTATTGTCTAAAGTTAATGTTTCAATTGCTTATCCGTTTTTGAGCATCGGTTATATAATCACTGCAGTGTTGGCTTATTTTATTCTACAAGAACCCCTTACCTTGCAAAAGATTATCGGTATTCTTATTATTTGTTTGGGAGTATTTATTTTAACCAGAAGCGGAGAGTTGGTATAATGAGATTTGTTATTATCGGTGGAGCAGGTTTCGTAGGAAAAGAGCTGGCTCATCAGCTGCATGAAAAAAATGATGATTTTGTTATTTTAGATATTCAAAAACCTGACTTTGAGGCCCCTTATTTTTATCAAGACATAACAAAACCTATTGACTTTCAATTTTTGCCTGACGATATTGTGGTTCATTTGGCGGCTAACCAATATCACCATAAAGTCCCTAAAAAAGGAAGAAAAGAGTTTTTCTTTGAGGTTAACGTAAACGGAACTCGCAATATTTTGGAAAAGATGCAGCAAGATAAGGCTGATAAGATGATATTTTTCAGCACTGATATGGTTTATGGTAAGCCACAATTTTTGCCAATTACAACCGATCACCCATGTCAGCCATTTGGGTTTTACGGACAAAGCAAAAAGGCTGCTGAAGATATTTGCCAAGAATTTAGGCAAAAAGGGTTTAAGATTACGATTTTTCGGCCAAGAATGATTATTGGCAGAGGTCGTTTGGGAATTTTGAAAAAGCTGTTTAAGTTGATTGAGCTTAATTTGCCGGTGCCGACAATCGGTAGCGGAAAAAATTGTTATCAGATGGTGGCGGTGGCAGACTGTGCAACAGCAGCCATTGCCGCGGTTCAAAAAGGTGTGCCTAATAATGAATATAATCTAGGGTCGGAGAATCCTCCAAGAGTAAGAAACCTTTTGCAGGGACTTATTCGCAATGTGAGATCACATTCTTTGGTTATACCTACTTGGGGAAAAGGAATTAAAGCTATTTTGGCTTTGTTGGGTTCCATGGGACTGGAGATTATGTATAAAGAGCAATATATGATTGCCGATGAAGATTATGTAATTGACATCTCGAAAACCAAAAAAGATTTGGATTGGCAACCCCAATATAATGATGAGGAAATGATTACCGACGCTTTTAGAGAATATAAAAAAAAGCACCTCAACGGGTGCTGATTAAAAAATGGTGCCGGTTAGTAGACTCGAACTACCGACCCACGCATTACGAATGCGTTGCTCTACCAACTGAGCTAAACCGGCATGGCTTTTCTTTTACAACAGCAAAATTTATTTGGCAAGTGTTTTTACGATGCTGATGAAATGTTCGCCTCTTTCCATGAAGTTTTTATAATAACCAAAGCTTGGAGCCGTGGGAGAAAATAATACCAAGCCACCGCCCTCTTCTATTAATATATCGTAAGCTTGTTTTACGCCTTGGGCTAAATCATTGCTCTCAATGAGCCTGAAATCTTTGCGGCTGACATATTTTTTTATAGAATCGGCAATTTGCGGACCACACTGAAACAATGTTATCGCAGCCTTGACTTTAGGATTGGCCTGAATAAAGCGAGCATAGTCGGTATAGTCTTGTTTATTTTCGATACCGCCTGAGATAATAACAATATTTTCATCAAAGCTTTGCATGGCTCCGATTGCAGCCTCAGGTGCGGTGGAGATGCTGTCATTAATAAAAAGCACACCGTTAATCGTGCCTACCTTTTGCAAGCGGTGCGGCAAAGGCTCAAATGTTTTTAAGTAACCGACTGCTTTTCTAAAATCTAGGCCGAGCTCTTTTATGATACTCATAACGCCGGCCAAATTGTCCATATTATGGTTGCCGCTTAATTTTAGCTCATCAAGGCTTATGAGCTTTTCTTGCCGATAAAACAAATCTTTACCTTCGGCATGAAACTCATCAGAACCGCCATAATAAACTACCCTCTGCAAATTGCGGCAATATTTTATAAGTTGCTGGTTGTTACGATTGACAATGCAAACATCACCTTTTTTTTGATTGGCGGCTAAATGCACCTTATCTCGGCAATAGTTTTCATGCCCGCCGTGCCAATCTGTGTGAACCGAAAACAAATTGGTAAACATTACAATATTGGGCGATGCGGTTAAATCACTGGCCTGATAACTTGAAAACTCTCCAACCACATAATCATATTCGCCGTCTATTAGTTCAATTAAAGGCTTGCCGATGTTGCCGCCTAAAGCAACGTTAAGACCCAATTCTTTTAGCATATGGAACAACATGCTGACGCTGGTGCTTTTGCCCTTGGAACCTGTGATGCCAATCACCTTGGTTTTGGGGTGATTTTTTTGCATTTCATTCAAAAACAAATCCGAAGATGAGGTTATTTTAATCCCCTTTTCTTTAGCTTTTATTATTTCTTGCTTATAAATGCTGACACCGGGAGAGCGAATAATTACATCACAATTCCAGACTTTGTTTAGGCCTAATTCCCCTTCATCATCGTTATAAGTTTCGATAAATGAGGAAACTTGGTGACGGGCAAGATAATCATAAACAGACTTTCCCTCGCTGCCCATGCCCCAAATTAATATCTTTTGATCTTTTAGATCACTTATCAGCATCTTTTTTCTCTTTTTTCTTGGCTGCATAAAATTGATTTTCCGTAGCGTCTGACACTTCACTCCCGGTATGAACAACCAATTGATTAAACGGAATCTCAATCCCTTCCTCTATAAAGCGTCTGTTGATTTCAAAACGCAAATCACTGGGAATGGTCCAACCGCTCCAGATATCGCTTGAATAACCACGAAGTTCAAAATTTAAACTACTGGCTCCAAAATCCTGGAACAAGACATAAGGCTCCGGCTTTTTTAATACTTTTTTATTGTTAGCGGCAACTTCCAATAAGATTTGTTTTACTTTTTCAACATCTGAACCATATGCCACACCAACCGCAACCTTAAAACGCATCCAATTATTGCCGTGAGTTAAATTGGTAACCGAGGTAGAGAGTAACGTTGCATTGGGAATAATAACGCTGGCTCGATTAAAAGTTTCAACCTCGGTTGCACGGATATTAATTTGTTTAATTTTTCCTTCTTCACCATTTATGACAACCCAGTCACCAACCTTGACCGGACGTTCAAATAATAAAATTATACCGGAAACAAAGTTATTAACTATGTTTTGTAAACCAAGACCGATACCAACGGAAAGAGCACCGGCTACCAAGGCAACGTTGTTTAAGTTTCCACCCATAATCGCTATTGCCAGCAGGGCTGAAGCTACATAACCCAAAAATGAAAAACCGGCAGCTAAGGAATGTCTGGTTCCCTCATCTATTTCCATACGAGCAAGAATATTATTCTCTATTCGGTTGCGTAAAATTCTAACAATTGCTATGGCAATAAAAAATACGGCTATTCCAAGGATAATTGAGATTAAAGATACCCGAATCCCCCCTACGGTAAACCCTGTAAAAAGTTTGTAGACAATACCCCTTAATATATCAGCCGGCATTCCCCATAAGGCCAAAAGGAAAAATATTCCACCTAATACAAGAAGAGGATCTATTATTATACCAAGCCAGAAATCTATTTTGCGAATCATCCTACGACGCATACGGAAAGTCTTAACCCAAAAACGCAAGACCATTAACCGATGTAATGCTTCATAAATTATTTTACGAAAACCTATGAATATTCCAACTAACAATACTGAAAAGATGATTCTGGTAGTAATAAAGCTTGCCAAATATGGATAACCGAATACGGCCATACTTAAAATTATAAGAGCATATAAGAATGTGAAGAAATTAACCTGAAAAACGAGGTTATCATCATTATTATCAGCATCCTCTTCGTTTTCTTCATCATCTTCTTCATCATCTGTATCAGAATCTCCATCCCAGAAAAAGCGGTGGATAATCCAAACAATACAAAAAGTTTTAACTACCGATGATATGGCAACCAAATAAGTCATAAGTTCTATCGGATAGTTATGAACTTTTACTATATGAATAAAATAAGATAAAATACCTGTTAAGAATACAAATACATACAGAGCCTTTGTGACCCTTTTGGCCTTTTCGGTCGATATGTTTATCAGACGCCATTTTTCATTATAAGGAGTTAATATAACTCGGCAAATGGCTCTGCCCATAATAACATATAGAGAATAAAACAAAAAGCTATTTAAGGCTAAACCAAAGAATCCAGATGTAAGAATTTTACCACTCATTATCCAGGCAATAAAAAATCCGATTATTAATGTAGGAATTACCCCATAAGCAACCCAAACAGCTATTGCTGCTAAGATTTTGCTACCAAAGCGAGGATGTTCAACATCTGCACGGTAGCCAAGACGACGAATAATAAATTTTCTTAAGAACCAACCAACCCAAGATATAAAAGCAACAATAAAGAAAATGGGAATCAATTTTTTATGAACGGTATTTTTTTGTTCCGGTGTAAGCTTTTCATACCATTGATAAGGTGATTCGACAATGTCGATAACCATTCCTAAAAAAAGCTTTGTAGAATGCAGAAAATGAACCGGATATACTAATGGCTCTCCTCCTACCAATAAATTGCCCCAAAGCTCTTGGTTCCTGATATTAAAAATCATTAAGTCTATTTCATCAAGTTTGGTAAGCAAAATATCTGCTTCAGAAATACGGGCTTTTTCGTTGGCCAACTCTTGATTAAATTCCTTTCTCTTTTGAGCAATTATTCCTACCTCATTGCCATCTGCCGGTGCGGCTCCTAAAGCTTCAATCCTTTTTTCAACAAATTTTATGTCATTTTCAATATTTTTTTTACTTGTCATAAGACGTGATCGAATATCGTTTATATAGTCGACATATGTCGTTAAATCGGCTGCCGAAACTTTTTCTGCCTTTATTTTGGTTTCCATATCTTTGAGAGAGTTGCTTACTTCTGTATAACTTAGATCAGACGCAATAACATTAACTGATTGTGCATCTTTTGCATTGGCAATAGATATAAAAGCCATAAAAAAGAGATTAAAAACAATAAATAAAAGCCCAAATTTTTTCATCTTTATTTCCTAAAAATTATGACTTATTTTTCAAACAATTTTATTGCAGATAAAATATTTCCGGCAGCAACACGCATATTATCAGCAACACACCAAAAGCTGATGCCGTTATCTACGCTGTTATCTTGACGTAAACGACTGATATATACATCATTTTCACCTTGGACATCGTTAAGGGTTACATAGCCGCCATCAGTTTGTTTGTCAAAAACGACTACTCCTTTGACCTTTTTTATAAGTTCACGAGCCTTATCAACCTCAACTTCCTTGGCAAACTCGACATTAATATATTGAGCAGAACCAATAAATGCCGGAATAACAGCACAATTGGCATGAACTTTAACTTGGGGACCTAATACCTGCTTGCTTTGAGCATTAAACTCCCATTCAAATAAAGTTTCTTCACCAATAAAATCTCCTATGTGAGGAATAACGTTAAAGGCGATTTGTTTATGAAAAATAGCTTTATCGTCAGCTAACGTATCATTCATAAAAATACGACGAGTTTGATTGAACAGCTCATCCATGGCGGCATGCCCATAGGAAGATGTTGATGTATAAGTTGAAACAACTAATCTTTTAATCTGATACTCTTTATGTAATTTTTGCAAAGGAATTAACATTTGAGTTACGTCTGCCGAAGGAACAGATATTATTCCTCGCTTAGCTTTGGTAATTTCATTATCGTTAATTCCGCATACAATCATCGGTACATCAGGTTCTCCTTGTAAAAAAGAAGAGCAATCAACAATCTTAATCCCGGCAGTGATGGCTGATGAAATGTACTTTTTGGCAACATCTTTAGAAACTGCAAAAACCGCAGCCTTAACTGTTTTAAAATCAAACCCTTCAAGACTTAAAACATCAATATCTTCATCTTCACCAAAGGAGACCATGTTTCCTAAAGCAGAACGCGGTTCCAATGCTGCAACATCTTTTGCTTTAACACCTTGTTCGGCCAATAGATTGAGGACTTCACGACCAAGACCTTCTTCAACACCAATTACTGCAATTTTTTTCATTTTTATTCCTTTATGCAATCTTAATCACTTGAAAAAGATAATAGCATTTTTATTAAAAAAAATACAAGTATCTTCTACCTCAAGGGGATATTTTTTTTGTATTGCCTTTAACCTTGACAAAACAAGCTTTTTGGGCTTAATTAAAAGCCGGTTTTTTAATATTTTAATTTTAAGGATGAAAAAATGACGGCACGTACACTACAAGGCTTTATGGAACTTTTGCCCGAAGAGCAAATTGTGATGGAAAAGATGAAGGCTGTCATTGCTCATACTTATGAGTTGTTTGGTTTTGCTCCATTAGACACCCCAGTTTTGGAACTTGCTGAAGTCTTACTATCCAAATCAGGCGGTGATACCGAAAAACAAATTTATGAATTCAAAAAAGGCGATACCAATTTGGCCATGCGTTTTGATTTAACCGTACCTTTGGCAAAATATGTCGCTCTTTACAATAACAATCTGACTTTTCCGTTCAAACGCTATCAAATCGGCAAGGTTTATCGTGGTGAGCGTCCGCAAAAGGGACGTTTTCGTGAGTTTTATCAGTGCGATATTGATATTATTGATCGTGATGAGCTTAACATTGTTTATGATGCTGAAGTTTTGGCGGTTATTTACACTGTATTTAATAAACTTGAGTTACCGGCATTCAAAATTTATTTGAACAACCGCAAACTGCTTTCCGGATTTTTGGAAAGTTTGGATATTGCCGATAAAACAGTTGATGTTTTGCGTTTGGTTGACAAGATTAAAAAGATACCAGAAGAGGCCTTTTTAGCTGAGTTGGCTGATTTGGGATTACCTGAAGACAAAAACAAAAAGTTGCTAGAATTTATAAAAATCAAAGGCTCAAACGATGAAATTATAGCAAAACTTGAAGATTTTAAAATTCAAAATGGAAATTATCAAAACGGACTAAGTGAAATTAAAATCGTTATTGCTCAAGCAATTAATTTAGGGATTAATCCGCAAAATATACAGATTGACTTAAGCATTACTCGCGGACTTGATTATTACACCGGTACGGTTTATGAAACATTTTTTGATGAATATCCTCAGTTTGGTTCGGTTTGCTCCGGTGGACGTTATGATAACCTTTCAAGTGTGTTCATGGATAAGAAATTTCCCGGTGTAGGTATTTCAATCGGTTTGACTCGTTTATTTGATCAATTGAGGGCTAATAATCTTTTGAAAATTGCAGGGCCAACGCCAATTAAGGTTTTGATCATTACTCAAAATCCTGATTTTGCCGATAAAGCTATAACTCTTTCCGGAAAATTACGCCAAAGCGATATTGCCGCTGATGTTATGCTGCGTGATTGTAAATTTAAAAAGAAAATGGAATATGCCAATAAAATAAAAGTTCCTTATTTGGTAATTATAGGTGAAGATGAAGTTGCCAACAGTACCTATACACTGAAAAATATGCTATCTGGAGAGCAAAAAACGCTTAACCTTAATGACTTAATTCAAGAGATAAAGAAATAAAAAAGTTATAATAAAAACCCCGCTTTAATTAAGGCGGGGTTTTTATTTTCTTATGTTAAAGCTTATTCGCTTTCTTGAGAAGCAGCTTCTTCACGAGCTTTAGCTGCAGCGCTCAAGTCATCAGCAATACGAGCAGAACGTCCGCGCAATGCACGCAAGAAATACAATTTAGCACGACGAATTTTACCGATACGGGCAACTTCAATCTTGGCTACATTGGGAGAATAAAGCGGGAATACACGCTCAACACCCTCACCGAAAGAAATTTTTCTAACCGTGAAAGAAGAGTTTAAACCGTCATTTTTGCGGGCAATGCAAACACCTTCATAAACCTGGATACGTTCGCGGTCACCTTCTTTTACCTTGGTGTGAACCTTCAAAGTATCGCCTGGCTTGAAGTTCGGAATGTCTTTACCTTCCATGAGCTTTGCCATCTGCTCTTTTTCTATATTTTCTATAATGTTCATCACTTTTACCCTTTTATAAGTATTTTGTTAGCTTTTACACCTAATTCTTTTTAGAATCAAGATATTTTTTCCACAAATCAGGCCGTCTGGCCTTGGTTGCCTTTTGCGCCTCCTGCAATCTCCAGTCGGCAATGTTTTTATGATGCCCACTCAATAATACTTCCGGCGTCTCTCTACCTTCCCAAACCGCCGGCTTGGTATATTGCGGATATTCCAAAAGATTATTCTCAAAGCTTTCTTCATCTACCGAACAGCTATTACCCAAAACTCCAGGTAACAACCTGATTACGGCATCAAGCATGATTTGAGCAGCCTGTTCGCCTCCGGTCAGAATATAGTCTCCTATGGAAATATCTTCTGCACCAAAAGCTTCCAACACACGTTCATCTATCCCCTCAAAGCGACTGCATATGATTGTCAGTTCCTTTTCTTGAGACAGCTCATGAACCAATTTTTGGTCCAATGTTTTGCCGCGAGGGCTCATGTTTATGAGCCTGCCGCCATGGTAGTGCTCTTTTAACGCTGCACCCAAAACATCAGGACGCATTACCATTCCGGCTCCGCCACCTGTGGGGGTGTCATCAACAGAACCATGCTTGTCAAAAGCAAAATCTCTTATGTTTACCGCATCTAAAGACCATTTGCCATCGGCAAGAGCTTTGCCGGTTAAGGAATATCCCAAAAATCCCGGAAAAAGCTCCGGAAAAATTGTCAGAACCTTAACTTTCAATGGATTTCTCCTCTTCTTCAGCGGCGTAGTGCACCATTTCAACAATAATAAAACCGTCTTTTATATTAATGACCGGAACATATTCTTTTGTAAACGGCAACATTTCTAAAGAGTTGTTTACCATTTTCAGCTCTAGCAAATCTCCTGCCCCAAAATTGTATAAGGCATTGACAACTCCAAGCTCGGTTCCTTTGGCGTCAAGAGCTTTCAGACCAATCAAATCAGCATGATAAAACTCTTCTTCTTCCAATTCTGGCAGCAGGCTGCGTTCAATATAAAGCCCGGTACCGATTAAACTTTCGGCTTGGTTACGGTCGTCAACTCCTTCAATCTTAACGCGGAGAAGTTCTTTAGAGTGTCCGTTTATTTTAAGGTTGAAAAACTTGTTTCCGTCTTTATCAGACAAGCAGCCATATTTGGTCAGGTTTTTCTCATCAGAGGTAAAGCTCTTTACTTTTACCTCTCCTTTGATACCATGAACCCCGACAATAGCTCCCAAACAAATTTTTCTTTCCGTCATAATACAAAATCCTTAAAGGCAACTAATAATTTGTCTTATTCGGCAGAAGCTTCTTCAGCCGGAGCTTCTTCTGCAGGAGCAGCGGCAGCCTGAGCAGCAGCTTCAGCGGCGGCTTTGGCTTTTTCTTCTTTTTCCTTTAATCTTTCCTGAGCTTTAGCTTTAGGAGCAGATTTGTTTGGTTGTTCACGCAATGCAGGAGCTGATACCAAACCAAGTGCAGATAACATTTTCTGCAATCTTTCTGTTGGTTGAGCACCTTTTGACAACCAGTATTTTACACGCTCTTCATTAATGGTAAAACGATCTGCATGGTCTTGAGGAAGCATCGGATTATATGAACCCAATCTTTCAATGAAACGACCATCGCGAGGTGCACGTTGATCTGCTGCAACTACACGATAAAACGGACGTTTTTTAGAACCACCACGAGACAGTCTGATACGTACTGACATTTATTTTCCTTTCAATTTGTTTACTTAAACGGGAATTTTCCCATTCCTCCGCCAAACATTCCGCCTAACGGAGAATTTTTTAACATTGCAGGATTGGGCATACCTTTAAGGCCGCCCATCTTGCCCATTCTTTTCATCATAGTTGACATTTGCTCATACGATTTGAGCAATTTGTTAACCTCATGAACTTCTACTCCGGAGCCGGCCGCAATTCTTTTCTTGCGGGATGCTTTGATAATATCGGGATTTTTCCTTTCCTCTGTGGTCATGGAAAGAATTATCGCCTCTTGTTTTTTTATCAGATTGTCGCCGACTCCGGCAGCTTCAATCTGACTCTTAAATTTGGACAAACCGGGTATCATTGATATAATTCCCCCGAGTGAGCCCAATTTTTGAACCTGTCTTAACTGGGTTAGCATATCAGTCAAGTCAAAACGGCCTTTCATCATCTTGGCGGCCATTTTCTCGGTTTCTTCGCGGTCAACGTTTTCAATGGCTCTTTCAACCAAAGACACAACGTCGCCCTGCCCTAAAATCCTGCCGGCCAAACGGTCAGCATGGAACTCTTCTATTTCATCGGTCTTTTCACCGGTGCCTAAAAATTTTATCGGAACGCCGGCAACCATTTTCATTGACAAAGCTGCACCGGCACGGCTGGAACCGTCTATTCTGGTCAAAACTAAACCTGTAATGCCAACCTGATCGTTAAACTCCTTGGCAACATTGCATGCTTCTTGCCCAATCATGGCATCGGCAACCAGCAAAACCTCAGTCGGGTTAGAAAGCTTTTTAATCTCAACAACTTCATCCATAAGTTCTTGGTTGATCTGTTGACGTCCTGCCGTATCTAATATAATAACATCAAAACCGCCTTTTTTGGCATAATCCAAAGCTCTTTTGGTAATTGCTGCCGGTTTTTCTCCCTTTATAATCGGCAAACTGGCAACTCCTACCTGTGAGGCCAACTGTGCCAATTGTTCTTGTGCGGCCGGACGATAGACATCCAACGATGCCAGCAAAACCTTCTTTTTATTCCTTTGGCTCAAACGACGGGCTATTTTAGCTGAAGAAGTTGTTTTACCTGAACCCTGTAATCCTACCATTAAGATGCAAACGGGAGGAACAGACTGCAAATTAAGCTCTCCGTTACCTGATTCCAAAAGCTTTACCAACTCATCATGGACAATTTTTACAACCATCTGACCAGGTTGAATTGAACGGACAACCTTCTCACCTAAAGCTTGTTCCTTAACCTTGGCAATAAAATCTTTTACCACAGGCAAAGAGACATCCGCTTCCAATAAAGCAATGCGGATTTCACGCATGGTGTTGTTTATATCATCTTCACTAAGCACCCCGCGTGAAGTGATTTTATTAAAAACAGCACTCAATTTGTCCGTCAGCGTCTCAAACACTACTTTGCAGTAGGGGCATTACCCCGCTACTTCTCCTCTTTCCTGTTGAACCCGCGATGCTTGCTCCCTGCACTATCTTAAGAATCAGCACCTTGAAGTTCGTTTTTAGTTTTGCAGTAGGGGCATTACCCCGCTACTTAATCCTATTTCATACCAAACCTAATACCTACATACTATTGCACGCCAGTGTGCGAACCCTCGCTGACTGGCGGCACTCCTTGGAGTGTATTGAGTTTTCGGTTATTAATATGAAAAACCTGTGCTTTTTATATAAACTTTTTATTATTATGTCAACCTTAAAAATGCTATTTTTTTTGCAGTTAGCTTAACTCACAGCAAGTGATTTACATTTTTTTATAAAAATTTCTTGCATATTGTTTTTTTTTAGATTATTAAAGTGATGTTCTTAAAATATAGAGGTCCCATCGTCTAGTGGCCTAGGACATCGCCCTCTCACGGCGGTAACGCGAGTTCGAGTCTCGCTGGGATCACCATTTCAAACGGCAGTCATGAAAATGGCTGCTGTTTGCGTCGCTACGGAAACAAGTTTCCTACTTGCGCGACCAACTAACCTTTGCTGCGGCTAAAGCCTAGCAAAGCTAAGAGAAGGTTCTTTTATTTCCAAGCCTTTTATCAGTTTCGAGTGTTACTTTTTCAAAAATCGATGTTTTAGGCAAATATTCGAAATGATTTGAACTCTATTTGTTTTTAATAAATTAAATATTCAATATATTTTTAGTAAAATATAAATGTTTTATATCTTATTATTGGACTATAATGTATTAGGAGAATTGTATTATGAATGGTTATACAATTAGAAAAGCGGAGATTAAAGATTGGCCTACGTTAATCAATATTTTTGATAAAGCTCTAAGAACAACAGATGTTTTAGCTGATGATGAGTGGTCAGCTTTGTATAAAAATTTGATGTCTTTTTCGTATCCTACGTATGATACATATGTTTTTGAAGTTGATGGTATAGTAGTAGCATATATAAGCTATTGGCAAGAAAAAAAACTTATAAAAATGTTATATGTTTTACCTGAATATATGAATAAAGGGATTGGTAGTAAGTTAATAAAATATGTGCTTGATGCATACCAAGATGAAATGACTATAGGGGTTAAGCCAACAAATAAAGTGGCCTTGCATTTATACCAAAAATTTGGTTTTGAGATATTCTCAAAAGAAGAGTTTGATACTTCTGGAATATATTATCCTCATTATATACTAAAAAGAAAAATTAACTCGTAAATCGTGAGTTAAGCATCACCAATAAAATAGCAGTCATGAAAATGGCTGCTGTTTGCGCCGCTACGGAAACAAGTTTCCTACTTGCGCGACCAACTAACCTTTGCTGCGGCTAAAGCCTAGCAAAGCTAAGAGAAGGTTCTTTTATTTCCAAGCCTTTCAGCAGTTTCGAATGTTTGTTTTTCAAAAATAGCTGTTTTTATAATTTTCACGAACTCACAACACTGGTTATCATTGTTTTTCAATATATTATAAACTTCTTCATTCTAGACAGTACAATTTAATATTGTTTTATCTCTAATTTTGTGGTATAATAAAATCCTATTCCAAATTATTATAGATGCGTTATAAATTGTTTTCATTATTTTATGGTTTTTACCATTACTTTGAGAATATCGTGCACTGTGATGGTTTGGTTAGTTGTGAAATCTGGTTATTAACGAATAAATTAATTAATTTAAGAAAATGAAAACAAAAAAAGAAAAACTAGCAGCAATTAAAGCTGAATTAGAAAACAATATGTGTGGTTCTGAAGCATTCGTAAAGAATGTCGGTAAAGTATTTTTTACATATCTTGATGCAGGTTGTGTACTACGAGATGTAGTATACTACGGAAGTATCAGACATGGTATCGACTTCGAAGTGCTATCTTTGGATGCACAGTATTTTGTGGGCACAAAGGAACATGCTGATGCACTGAAAGAAACTTTTGGTGGTTCAGTTAGTGCTTCTGAGTTTCTTCACCTGGCAACGAATCCACGTGAACTCTACATATGGAGTAAACGCCCTGAGTACGTTCTTCTCAATGGATGTTGGACCAATCCTAATCCAATACCATTTGAGGAAGCTGTAGAGGCAATTTTCAGCTAATAAACTATTGTTGTTTACATGGGTGCTTGTACAATGCAAGCACCTTTTTAAATATAAATTGCTCGTGAAACGTGAGTTAAGCATCACCAATTCAAAAAAGTGCCAAAACGGCACTTTTTTTTGATTTTTTAATAAAATGATTAGATGCTTTATTTGTTAGCCATTTGCATGGAAACTTCTTCCCAAGTTTTGAGCCCCAATTTTTGCCAATTAACAGGAATTTTTTCCACGAATTGTAGTGGAGTATAGTAGCTTTCTTTGATATTATCCAATATAGTTTCAACCATAATCACTTCTTTTACTTTGCGAAGTCTTTCTCTGATTTGAGGATTTATATAGTCAAGTATTATTTTTTCTTCCTCAGAACGGCGAAAAACTGCGTGATCACCACCATCATAAAAAATCACAGGAGAATCAGGATGTGCTTTTTTAGCTTTGATGAAAAAATAAATTTCATCATTGTCCCCTTCAGCAATAATGAACTCCTTTTCGGTTTCAAAAGATGACATTTATGCTTATCTCCCTTTATTAAAATGACTCCGCAACCAAGTGAGCGGTTTTACAATTTTTTTGCCGTTGTCTAATATGGTGCCATAATACTCCGTTCCGCTTTTGCCGTTTTTACGAGGGCCGTAAACATCCATTCCTTCATTACCAAAATAGTTGTTAGCTTCTTGACTGACTTTTTCGGCTGCGACCTTAACAAACGGAGAAATTTTTTTATTATAAAAAGCTGCTGCTTTGGTATATCCCTTGTATCCTAGTTCAATTCCCTGGCCTAGTTTTTTGGCAGCATATAAAAAGGCTTTTTTTAGATCTTCATTTTTATTTATGGTATATGCAATACCGGCAACAGAAGCAACCATAACAAATCCGCCAAACATTGAGGTTGCACCACCAATGTAACCGTCGGCAGGAGAACTAGGCATATGAAAACCAGCTGAATAAAGCAATTTTCCGCCAGCAATTGCTGCTCCATAACCAACTAATTTAGCACCACTAACAAAATTTCTTTTTATGCTGCTCAGATTTACTTCTACCTTAAAGTATTTATCTTTACCTTCTTTACCTTCTTTACCTTCTTTACCTTTTTTAACAACTTCTACCATTTTAGCGTCCTTGCTTGTGAATACCTTTATCAATTAAGAATATATCATTTTAGACAAAATTTGTCAATACAATAAAAACTAATTGTTTTATATGTAGCACAAACTGTTTAAGTTTTAATTAATATACAAGGCATAAAAAAAGCGGTCTTTCGACCGCTGTTTTTTATTCTTGCCAATTAGCCAAATGCTCTAAGAAAGCTTCAACATAATCAGCACGACGGTTTTGATAATCAAAATAATATGCGTGTTCCCAAACGTCTATACAAATAATCGGCTTTAGCCCCAAAGATACCGGAGTATCGGCGTTTGCGGTTTTTAAGATTTGCAAAACACCTTCATTATCAACAACCCATGCCCAACCGCTGCCAAACTGAGTTACGGCCGCATTTTTGAGTTCCTGTTTGAATTTTTCATAATCTCCGTATTGAGCAATGATTTTTTCAAGCAGTTTTCCTTTGGGTTTACCGCCGTTTGGGCTCATTGACTGCCAGAAAAACTGGTGATTCCAAGCTTGTCCGGCATTATTAAATATTGCTTTATATTCATCTTGTCCATGGGTTTGACGAATTATTTCTTCCAAAGACATTTGAGAAAATTTGGTTCCTTCAACCAATTTATTTAGGGTATCGACATAAGTTTTATAGTGTTTACCGTAGTGAAACTCAAATGTCTTATCCGACATATAAGGCTTAAGAGCATCTGCAGAATACGGCAGTTTTATCATCTCAAACATTTTTTTCTCCTTCATGATTGTTGTCATGTTGTTTTATATAAGCATTGGTTCCGATTTCATCAAGCATGTTTTGTTCTTTATGATCGGCTTCTTGTTGAGCTGTCTTGCGACGATGATCATCAACTATTTCATAAGTTTTTTGTTCTTTAAACATATCGGCTATAATATCTTTGATTTCTTCTATTCGGTGACGAACGGCCTGAAGATTATCTTGTTCGCGTTGGCGAAGCTCAAGATACCTTTTGGTATAAATGCCAAAATCTCCAACAAGCGGATTTTTTAAGGCAAAGGCTTTTTCTTCATTATATTTGGCATCAAGCATTTTGATATTATTGATAATTTTTTCTTCCAACTCAAGTTGTTCGGAAAGGAGTTTTCGTTGCTCATCAATTTTGAACTTTTGAATCTGTGTCAGAGAGGGAAGAGAATTCTTCATCTATATCAAGCTCCGGGATTATACGGTTGAGCCAGTATATTTCCTAAAAGCTCATATCCTTCGGCAAGGCTAACTTTTTCTTTTTTGCCTTGTGATAAAAATTCTTCAATTTTGGGATAATAAAATATTGCTTCGTCAACTTCACGGTTTGAACCTTTTTTATAAGCTCCGAGGCGTATTAGCTCTGCCATATCTTCATATGATGATATATATTGACGAGCTTTGGCCACAAGGGCATATTCTTCTTCTGTATCACAGTCCGGCATGGTACGAGAGATTGAACGCAAGATATTAATTGCCGGATAACGATTACGCTCGGCAATAGACCTGTCTAAGACAATATGTCCATCCAAAATTGAGCGAACCGCGTCGGCCACAGGTTCGTTATGATCATCTCCATCCACCAAAACCGTAAACAAACCGGTAATAGTTCCGGTTCCGGCTCCTGGGCCCGCCCTTTCCAACAATTTGGGAAGTTCTGAAAAAACACTTGGCGTATAGCCCTTAGATGCCGGAGGCTCACCGATTGATAAAGCTATCTCTCTTTGAGCCATGGCAAAACGAGTGATAGAATCCATCATACACAAAACATCTTTGTTTTCATCACGAAAATATTCGGCAACCGCCATGGTAACGTATGCTGCTTGACGGCGTAATAAGGGACTTTCATCAGATGTTGCCAAAACAAGAACAGATTTAGCAAGTCCTTCTTCTCCCAAAACATCCTCAACAAATTCTTTAGCCTCACGTCCGCGTTCACCCACCAAACCTATAACCGAAACATCAGAATCGGTATTGCGTGCCATCATTGACATTAGAGTAGATTTACCAACGCCGGAGCCGGCAAAAATGCCCATACGCTGCCCCTTGCAAATAGTCAAAAAAGTGTTTACAGCCTTAACACCCAAATCAACCTTGCCCTTAACCCTGTCTCTGAACTGTGCCGGCGGCGGTGATGACTTGATAAAATAAGGCTTATTGCCTTTAATGAGGGGGCCCTTACCGTCAATTGCTTCACCAAAGGCATTAATGATACGGCCAAGCCACGATGGATGAGGATAAATTACCGGTCTGGCATCTTCAACCTCAACAACACATCCTAAACCTATTCCTTCCAATGAGGCATATGGCATCAAAAGAAGTTTATCTTCCCTAAAACTAACAACTTCACAGGGAACTTTTTGGTTATTGTTGTTAATTACATTACAACGATCTCCTATGGACAACTGAGAAAGAATCCCGCTAACTTCAATAAACAATCCTTGGACACCTGTTACCTTGCCGTAGTAAGACGCGGTATCCATTTTGTTTAGTTCTTGAAGTATGTTTGCGGTAAAATCTGCCATTATAAAAACTGACCTTTTTTTTGCAATTTTATATCAATTTTATATCAATTTTATATCAATTTTACAACAATTCTCATATATATGTGAATAAAAACAAAATAGTTTTGTGACAATTTTGTTAAATTTACGTAACTTTTTCTATTCTTGATTGACTAAAAATTTTTATTAAGTTAAACTTATAAATAAGGGTTAGTATACCATTTGGAGTATGGACATGAAAAAGCTTTTATCTTTAATTTTAGGTTTGATTTTGTTTTCCGGTGCGGCTTATGCTGGTGTACATTGGCTTCCTGACTATTTGGGAGATAACTTGAATCGTGGTAATGATGATTACAGTAACCACGGTTATGTTTGTCCAGAAGGAAGATTTACTGCCCCTAAAGATGGAACTAGATATTCATGCAGAAAAGATGATGTTATAGAAAAAAGAGATCATCTTATTTGTTATATTTGTGAACCTCTAAATTGTGCTTCAGGATATAGCACAAAATATCAATCAATTGATAATTGCGGTAATACTACCAATAAAAGCGGTTGGAAGTATTCTTATAAAGGATATTCAGGGGAACTAAAATGTGGACTTTGTGAGAAAAATACATGTGACACAAATAGATATAAAGAAACAGTTTCAAAATGTGGAACTACGGGATCTCTAGGATGGACGCTTGACACTACAACAGCGGGAAATTATTGTTATTCCGGTGATGATTTGTATGGTACCTGTAAGACAAAACAATGTGACACAAATAAATATAAAGAAACAGTTTCACAATGCGGAACCACGGGATCTCTTGGATGGACTCTTGATAAGACTTCATCGGGAAGTTATTGTTATTCCGGTGATAAACTGTATGGTACTTGTAAAGCTTTGAGTTGTAACAGCCCTTATCTTTCCGGTGTGACAACATGCGGTAGCGGGTATAGCAGGCTTGTTGACAAAACTCGTTATAATGGTAATACTGAATGTGCTTATTGTAACCCTCTAAATTGTCCTTCTGATCAAAAGACACAAAAAGATTGTTATAGCCAAACCAACGGATCAAATGGTTGGAAATGGACAGGAACGACCAGCTATACTGGAGAAACTCAGTGTGGATATTGTAAAGAAAACACATGCACAAACACTTATCAAACAACTGCTGCAAGTTGTCAAACCACAGGAGCTAGCGGATGGACGTTAAGTTCTACAGACAAATGTTATGCCGGAGCAAAAACTTTGTATAAATGCGTTGCCAAAGCTTGTCAGGTTGGAACAATTCAAGCTGCGGCAAATTGTGCTAGTAATGCTACGTGGACTGCTAATTCTTATTACTCAGGAAACAACAGATGCGGAACTTGCATAGTTTCATCTTGTCCTCAAAATTACAGTACAAGTATTCAGGATGTTAAAAATTGCGGTACAACAGGGTCAAGCGGTTGGACACTTAGTAAGAACGGAACTTTAAATGGAGTAAGTTGTACACGTTGTGTTAAAAAACAATGTCCTTACGGATTTACAGCAGGAATAACTGCATCAAGTTGCGGAAGCAATGAAGATTATGAGCAATCAACAACATATTATGGTAATGACGTTTGCGGAAAATGTGTTGCCAGAACTTGTAAAACAACTGTTGCAAGCGGTGACTATGATGCCTTTATAGAAAGCTTTAGTGATTTACAATCTGCTATAAGCAATGGAAAGACAAATTTGTATATAGCTAAAAACTTAACAATATCAGGAAGTATTACTTTCAATAAAAACGTAACGCTTTATGATTTATCAAGATATATAAGTAAAGCGGAATGTAGCTCATATAACAGTGCTCCTTCCATTATTGTAAACAACGGAGCAACTCTGGCGACATCTACCTCTTCAATAAACGTAAGTTTAGAATTTTCTACAACTATTACCAACAAGGGTACTATCGAACTAAAAGGAAAATTAAATTTACCATATGATAAGGGGCTTACCATTCAGGGTGATACCGGATCAACATCCAGTGCTTCAACTTACGTAAACAATATTGTAGTAAATGGCGGAAGCACTGGTAGCGGGCTAACTCTTATTCCAATATATAACGATATATCAATTGGAAATATTTCGAATACCAATTCATATAGTTCGTTTAATATTTCAATTAGAGAGATTAAGAATTCTAGGTTAAGCATAAGTGGACTTGCCAGCAATGGAATAATTACGGTGCCTTCAAATCCATTAACAATTGGCAGTGGATCTTCAATATCTATTCCTTTACCGCAAAAGGGACAAACGACAAGCCAATGCTTTAACATAAGTTCTGGAACATTGACAATTGGAGGAAGCTCTTACTATTCAGGTAAAAAATGTATTAGTTGTTCTTCTTCATCATGTCAAGTTACAAATCAGTAAAAATAAAAAAACCCTCTGCACAGAGGGTTTTTTTATCCACACATATCCGATTTTGCAAACGGAATCTTTTGTTAGGTATTTTATAATAAAAATATTTTATTGTCCACTACTTTAATAATTGAGTTTTTTGTTTGGTTTTCAGTTGCTTAAACATATTTTTTATTATGTTAATATTTATTAACAGCCTTGTCAAAAAAGTTAACAAATTAAAAATAAAATATTAAGATGTTTTCATAAATATAAAAAAACGAATATATGGAAGGGGAAGCAAAAAATGCGTGTTTTGTTGGTGGAAGATGATTATGCAATCTCGCAAAGTATTGAAACCATGCTCAAAAAAGAAGGTATGATTGTTGATACTACAGATTTGGGTGAAGACGGACTCGAGATTGGAAAACTATATGATTATGATATAATAATTCTAGATTTAATGCTGCCGGATATGAATGGTTATGAGGTATTGAAAAATTTGCGTGCAGCAAAAATTAATACTCCTGTGCTTATACTTTCCGGCCTTAGCGAGCCGGATAAAAAAGTTAAAGGGCTTGGATACGGTGCTGATGATTATTTAACCAAACCGTTTGACAAAGCAGAGCTTTTAGCCAGAATTCAGGCCGTTGTAAGACGCTCAAAAGGACACTCCAATTCTTTGATTAAAACCGGAGATGTTGAAGTAAATCTTGATAATCAAACCGTTTCTGTATGCGGAAAGCCTTTACATTTGACGGGAAAAGAATATGGAATTATGGAATTGTTATCATTACGCAAGGGATCTACTTTAAATAAAGATCAGTTTTTGAACCATTTATACGGTGGAATTGACGAGCCTGAACTAAAAATTATTGATGTATTTATCTGTAAGCTACGCAAAAAGCTTGAAAAAGCATCCGGCGGTAAAAATTATATTGAGACCGTTTGGGGTCGAGGATATGTTCTAAGAGATCCCGATGAAGTGAAAAAATAGCCTTATAAAAAAGCCGCTTTAATCAGCGGCTTTTTTATTATTTATCTTTTTTATCCGTTTTTAATTTGTCAGCGGCAAACGGCATTTGGTTGAGCAATGCAACCGGACGAACAAAATGCGGCATTCCGTTATCGTCTTTTTTGCTTTCCGGACTTATTTGGTGAGTATCATGGACAATTCTTTTTAAGATATATACACCATTATACCCTTCCAGTTTATCATAATATTTTTCAACCGCTTTTACTCGCTCATTTTTACCTAAATATAGAATTCCACCTTCCGGTTGGATGCGGCTAATACGTTCTAATATTATGTCTTGATAATCTTTAGCAAAGTAACGCAGCACATTACGACAAAAGATGACCTCAAATTTTGATGTAAACGTAACTTCTTCAAGCATATTATAACGACGAAATTCAACCATTCTTCGTAAATCATCATTAACTTGCCATTGATCTCGCATAGGAGTAAAAAATTCAAGTATAGATCTGGCATTTAATCCCATCTGGACTTCAAAATTATTATATAACCCTCTTTGGCCTTTAGCTATGGCCATAGATGATATATCTGTTCCTAAAATGTCAATATCCCAATCATGATAACCAATAAATTTATTTTTTATACACATGGCTATAGAATATGTTTCTTGTCCGGTGCTGCAACCCAAACTCCAAAAGCGAAGTTTTTTTGTTGCTCGGTTACTTTCTTTTAAATGAGGAAGAAGAGAATTTTCAAAACGAGAAAAGACATCATAATCACGATAAAAAGATGTATCTGAGAAGGCCATATTTTCGACAACTTGTGCTATTAGCGGTTTATTCCCGTTTTTTAATTCTGCAATTAAATCCTCAACCGAGGCATACCCTTTTTCTCTGATAAAATTGGAGATTTTTTTATCTACGACAAAATATTGTTCTTCATCAAACTCCCAACCGGCATTTTTTCTGAGTAAGTCTACCAAAAATTCGAAATCCTGTCTTTTCATCCTCTTACTCCTTACAGCATACCTAATATTGCTAATTTGGAAGCAATTATATCTTCATCAAAAGGACGCATGATAAAATCATCGGCTCCGCCTTCTATGGCTTGTTTTATAGTAGCTACATCCGTAATATATGAACAAAAAATAAATTTTGGCTGCTTAATTTTACGATCCGCCCTAATTTTATAAAGCACATCTATTCCTTCAATCAGTGGCAAACGCCAATCACTGACTATTAAATCCGGCTGAAACGATATGCATTGTTCCAGAACTTCTTCTCCGTCTTCAGCCTCATTAACCTCAAAACCGAAGTTCTCCATAATCTTACTTAGCAACATACGCATAATTTTTGAATCATCTGCTATAAGACAACGCGGCATGAAAATCTCCTTATTCAAACACTAATCCGGGTAAATCCGAATTAATGACATAAAATTTTATTTCCTGTTCGGAAAGTAATGATAAAAGGTAGTATAATGGGGCAAATTGAGCATTATTTTCAATATCGCCTCTTTGAGCCAGTTCTTTTATTTTAGCAAATTTTTCTTCCGAAAAACGAGTTCCTTTTTCAAAACATACTATTATTTTTCCATCTTTTGAAAAAACTTTAATCTCTCCTCCACGGACAATAGAATCGGCCAATACCATAATACCTAACATCGATATTTTTGCATAATGCGGATTATCTAATTTAAAATCCAAAATAATAGGCGTATTGGGATTACCCAGTGTTTTAAGATAATTCTCACAAACTTTCGCAACAGATTCTAAATTTGATGTATTTGAATTATCAAGACCAAAAGCCATACGGAAAAATTTTAGCCTTGAGCTGAGAACAAAAGAACTAGTTTTAAGAATTGACTTTATATCATCTAAAAAATCATCATCACCATCTTCAAAAAGCTCAACAGCATTAGATACTGCTCCAATATTGCCAATAAGATCATGACTTATACGAGTGCATACTAGTTCAGTAATCGTGGTATTTAAATTTTGCATTACTTTATCCTAAAAACTATATAAATCTGTGTTCATATAACGTTGGTCTTCTCTCGACATGCGAGTATAATCCAGCTCCCTAAACATCGGGTCTTCAAGCAAAAGGTATCCTGTTTTTGCCTTAAGATACGGCTTATTACCTCCCATTCCCCAAGTTACATTATCTTTATTATCCGGTTTACCATATTTTTGGTTAATTTTTTTCCAAAAGTCATAAACTTTAATATTTCGCATATAAACAGCTTTAGGACTATTACCCCTAATTGATGCCGCTTGGCTTTTATATATAATACGATAAACTTTGTTTTCGGTAAAGTTGCTGGTAAATGTTACTTCTATGTCTTCTTTAGTATCAAATTTTTGATACTTTGCGGTCTGTACATATTGATGGCCTGCTTTTTTTGAACGATCATTAACACAAGCCTCAACCCTTTCATATCCTACAACACCATCATTTCGGCATTTTTCTTCATTACGCCATTTTATAAAGTTAGGAATTTGGTATTTTTGCATAATTTTCCTGAAACCACGATTTTGCATGGTTTCATCAACCTGTTTTAGGCTCATGCGTAACATGATGCCTGAAATATCAAAAACAGATGCATTGGAACGTCCTTGTCCTGTTGATGCTGAATTTCTGGCTCTGTTGACCATTCCTTCCAAACTTAAATCTTCTTCTTTGACATTATCAGTTGATGTTTCATCCGAATTTAAAATTGATAACGGATTTGAAGATGCGATGTTTTCAACCCAGGTTCCCTCAACTTTAGGAAGCGGCAAGATCTCTTGAGAAGGAACCTTATCTTTTTTTAGCGTTTCCGTTAAAGCTTGATCTTTATCAATTTTTGCAGATTTATTTTCCTCTGTTTGATTCTGATTATTTTCATCTTTTATTTGATTTATATAATTTTCTTCAGAGATTGAAGAACTTTCTGGCGGTGTAAAATCAAATTTCGGTTGAGAAGATGGTATGTTTATCGGGGTCATATCTTCATCGGAAGCGTTTTCCTGCTGATCAACAACTTCAACATCTACATTTGCCCCGAAGGCAAAAGGATCAGCATCCTCGCTGGCAAAAGAACCAAATGGGGCTAATAAAACAGCCAAAAGGCTTATGATAAAGACATAAGGCATTGTTATATTCTTATTGTTGTTTTTTACTACTATAAGCACTTTTGTTAAAGATAGCAAACATTATACGCAACTTATCATAAGAAGTTTTTATTTACTTTTTTGTGAAATCAACGTATAAATTTTGAAACTTTAATTGAAAGATTTTTACGACAATGAAAGCTCATGTTATAGGTGTCGGACTGGCCGGTTCAGAGGCGGCATGGCAATTAGCACAAAAAGGAATTGATGTTGTTGTCCATGAAATGCGACCACAAAAGACGTCTCCAGCTCACAAAACTGATTTTTGTGCTGAACTGGTTTGCTCTAACTCTTTACGTTCAGATGATTATACAAACAGTGCTATTGGCTTGTTGCATCAGGAAATGCGTTTGGCCGGCTCTTTGATTATGGCTTGTGCCGATGCAACAAGAGTACCTGCCGGCGGTGCCTTGGCCGTTGATAGAGACGGCTTTGCACAAAAAGTTACCGAGAAACTGCATCAACACTCAAAAATTTCTTTTGTTAATGAGGAAATAACTTCTTTGCCGAAAAATGATGGCGATAAATATATTATTGCTAGTGGACCCCTAACCTCTCCTGCATTGATAAAATCAATTTTAGAAGCAACAGACAATCAATTCTTAAACTTTTATGATGCAATTGCTCCTGTGGTTTTTAAAGACAGTATAAATTTTGACAAGGCATGGTATCAATCACGCTATGATAAAGGGGATAAATTTGATTACATCAATTGTCCTTTAACTCGTGATGAATATTATAATTTTGTTGAAGAATTGCTTAAGGCGGAAAAGACTGAATTCCACGACTTTGAAAAAGCCGAATATTTTGATGGTTGCCTGCCAATTGAGGTTATGGCGGAAAGAGGTTTGGAAACATTAGTTTTTGGTCCGATGAAACCGGTGGGTTTGACTAATCCGCATAACCCAAAAGAAAAACCTTATGCCGTAGTACAGCTAAGACAAGACAATAAAGAAGATACTCTGCGAAATATGGTTGGTTTTCAAACCAAAATGAAATATGGAGAGCAGAAACGCATATTCAAAATGATCCCCGGGCTGGAAAATGCCGAGTTTGCCAGACTTGGCGGAATTCACAAAAACACTTTTATTAAAAGCCCAATATTGCTTGATAATCAGTTAAGATTAAAAACAAAACCACATATTCGTTTTGCAGGGCAAATAACCGGCTGTGAAGGATATGTTGAAAGTGCTGCCGTAGGTTTGGCTTGCGGATATTTTACGGCCTGCGAAATGTTAGGATGCAAAGCATTATTACCTCCGGATACAACAGCCATTGGAGCGATGTTAAAGCATTTACGTGATGACACCAACATTGACGATTTTCAACCGATGAATATTAATTTCGGACTATTTCCGATGATTCAAGGAGAAGTAACCGCCAATGGCAAATTTCGGAAAATCAAAGGGATGGAACGCAAAGAAGCCTATTGCAAAAGAGCTCTTAATGACATTGAAGATTGGATAAAAAATATATGATAAAAACACGACACAAACAAAGCAAAGATGAAAATTTTCCGGTCGGGAAATTGATATCTAAAAAACTACGTCATCTAGTAAAAGCTTATTACAAAGCGGCCAGAAGTGCCGATGACATTGCGGATAACCCTGACTTGTCTTCAAAAGATAAAATGACACAACTTGATGATGCTGAGAGAGCTTTTTACGGAAAGGAAAGCTTAGCAAAATCATACCCTGAAATGTTTGAGTTGGGTAAACTGTTTCAAAAAGAAAATTTGTCTGTCGGTTTGTATACTGATTTGTTGGTGGCTTTTCGCCGCGATAGTGAAAATCAAAAAATAGAAATTTGGGAACAGCTTTTGGATTATTGCAAATATTCGGCCGCCCCGGTAGGACGGTTTGTGTTGGCAATTCATGATGAAAACCCTGCTACTTATTTGCCGGCAGAAACATTGTGTGCCGTCTTACAAATTGTTAATCATTTGCAAGATATGAAGTATGACGCCATAAGCAACAAACGTTTTTACCTGCCACGACAAATGATGCAACACTATGGGGTAGTTGAGAGCGACATATTTCTCAATAAATGCTCACAACCTTTGAAACTGCTTATTGATGATATTTGTCAAAGACTGCGAAAAATGCTTGATGATGCAGCAATATTACCAGCTATTGTTAAAAGCCTGAGCCTCAAAGCCGAACTCGGCGTTATCATTTCCTTAACCAATTCCATGTTAAAAAGGATAGAAAAAGGTGATGTTTTAACTACGGAAATCAAACTGTCATCTTTTGATTGGTTTAAGGCTATGACGATTGGGGCTTTAAGCGGATTATTTTGCAGAGTAAAGAACTTCAGGACGAGAATATGAACAATATCAAGAAAATGGTAAAAAAATCAGGCACATCTTTTTTTTGGAGCATGAGCTTGTTGCCCAGGGCTAAAAGGAATGCCATGTATACCATTTATGCTTTTTTTAGGCATATTGATGATATTGTTGACGGTGATGCTCCACTAGAAGAAAAGATGGAACTTTTGGAAGCTTGGAGACAAGAACTTGATAATATTTACGACAAAAAAGTTCCTACCACTGAAATCGGACGCAAAATTTATAAAAATTGTATGCGTTTCAAGCTGCCCAAAGAAGAGTTTATTAAAATGATTGATAGTATATCCATGGATTTGCCTAACCCCGTACAGGCTCCGACTATGGATAAATTTATTAAATATTGCCGCGGAGTTGCCGGAGTACCGGGAAGTTTATCTTTGCGAATATTTGGTTGCTCCGATGAAAAATTGATTGAAGAATTGGCTGTATCTTTAGGAAATGCCTTACAAATCACAAACATATTACGCGACGTTAAAGAAGATGCAATGGCTCAACGCTTATACATTCCTGAAGAAATATTAAAACATGCGGGGATTAAGTCTAAAGATCCTCTATCTGTGGTGGTTGATAAAAATTTGGCAATCGCTCGTGAAGAATTGGCTAAAGTTGCGGATAAAGATTACAAGAAAGCCTTTGAATTGATAAAAAATCTTGATCGCTCAACGGCTAAACCGGTTAAGGCTATTGCCTATATTTATCGTCAATATTTTGATATCATGAATAATCGCGGTTGGGAAATTATTTCACCCAAACCACATATTGGTAAATTTAAGAAATTTTGTTTGGCATTAAAAGCTTTTATGGGAAAATAAGTATGGAGCAAAAACCGGTAACATATCACATTATCGGGTCGGGAATTGCCGGTTTGGCTTGTGCCAAAATAATAAAAGAAAAATCCCCTTGGGCAAGAATTGTTGTATATGAAGCCGCTGACAAACCAGGTGGAAGATGTTATTCTTATGAAGATGCAGATTTGGGGTGTCGTTTGGATAATGCCACTCATGCCATTATCGGAGCCAATAAAAACATGGCCCGTTTTATTAATAAGGACGAATGGGAGCAAGAATGCAAATTTTGGGATGCCCATAGTGAGAATGTCAGTTCTAACTATAAGGATTTTCCTGAGCTTATCATAAAATCAATCACTAATACTCAGCCTAAAGAAGTTGCTCCGGAAATAGTAAAAAAAATTTTATGGAAGACATTTCCTTGGGGAAAAAGACAACGAAGAATTTATTTTTCAAAAAATGATTTGAGTCAAAGAATCGTTAATTTGTTTACCTCTTATGCTGATGAAATTTTATTTAACAGCAAGTTGATAAAAATAGATACTCAATTTGGTAATGCAGCACAGCTTACTTTTTGGAAAAAACAAGTTGATATCGGAGCCAATGACAAAGTTATTTTGGCGGTTGACAACAAAAGCTTTTGTCGAATTATGGGAGGTACTCCTTTAAAACACAACGGCATTATAAATATATTTTATCGCACATCACAAAAGATTTATTTGCCTGATAACATTAACTTTATGGGCATTTATCGCGGATTAGCCGATTGGATTTTTGCCAATGAAAATATTTTGGCGGTTACCATATCTGCAGCTCCGGAAGAACCTGGGGATTTGCAAGAATTGGCACGAAATATTTGGTTGGAAATTGACCGTTTGCGAGGTGTTAACTCGGCTTTTGTTCCGTCTTTTAAGATTTTTCATCACAAAACAGCAACCATAAGCCAAGACAAAGCCACCAACAGCTTACGTCCTCTTTCGGCTAGAACCGTTTATCCTAATGTTTTTGTGGCCGGAGACTGGACTATGAAAGATTTTCCATGCTGCATGGAAACCGCCTTTTTATCTGCTGAAAGAGCGGTTAAAGAAGCCATGAAGTATTAATAATCCATTAGCTCCAACATTTCATCTATCAGGTTACGAGTTCCGTCATAAATTTCTTTTATTGAGGTGGCTAGCATGTAGCATGGGGTGGTTACCACTTTGTGTTCCGAATCGACACAAACATCTGTTGCATTGCAGCTTTGATGTTTGGCACCCATTTTTTCAATGCCGGAAGCTACATTTTTATCATTGCCGATAGTTACTTTTACATGCTCTTTACCTAAAATTCTGGCAATTACGGTCGGAGCAATACACATGGCACCGATAACAATACCTTCGCGGTAACTTTCTTCTACCGCACGACGAACTTCAACATTAATATCGCAATCAGCTCCTTTGACGGCAAAATCGCTTAAATTAAGAGCGGCACCAAAACCTCCAGGAAAGACAATTCCTTCAAAATCTTTGGCTTTGAATTCAGATAAATCTTTAACATTGCCGCGGGCTATGCGGGCTGATTCAGCCAAAACATTGCGGTTATCTTCATCACCGGCAATGGCAACCGCGTGTCCGGTAAAATGGTCTATGGTGCGGGCCTGCCAAGTGTTGGGCGCAAAACATTGATAAGTGCAGCCTGATTGTTCGATGGCCAACATGGTGCAAACAGCTTCATGGATTTCAGAGCCGTCAAAAACACCGCAACCTGATAATACTACGGCAAAACGAGGGGCGTTATTATTCATAAATATTCCTTTCTTTTTTGATAAAATTCAGATATAAGAAATATACAACAAATTTTTGAAAATTGAAGTGGAACATAAAAATTATGCAGTCAAAAATATCTACTCTAAAAAACGGTTTACGTGTTATTACGGCAAACTTTCCGCAACTTGAATCAGTGTCTTTGGGTTTGTGGGTAAAGACCGGTTCGGCATATGAAAAACCTGAAGTGAACGGAATATCACACTTTTTGGAACATATGTCTTTTAAGGGAACGGAAAAAAGAACCACTAAAGAAATCTCTGAGGCAATTGAAGATGTGGGCGGACAATCAAACGCTTATACATCTCGTGAATTTACGGCTTATTATGCCAAAATGCTTAAAGACGATGCAGAATTGGCTGCCGATGTTTTAACAGACTCAATTAAAAATTCGACCTTTCCTGAAGAAGAATTGATTAAGGAAAGAGAAGTGGTTGTTCAAGAAATAAAACAATCTATTGATACCCCTGATGATATTATTTTTGACTATTTTCAAGAGGCTGCCTTTCCAAATCAGGCTTTGGGACGTTCAATTTTGGGTCCGGCGGAAAAAGTTCGCTCCTTTGGCAAAGAAACTTTGCAAAACTATCTTAACACCAACTATGCAGCGGAAAATATGGTTGCTTGTGCGGTGGGAAAAATTGACCATGATAATTTTGTAAAAATGATTGAAAATCGTATGGGTGATTTCAGAAGCAAAACCAGTTTTGTTCCGGATAAACAAAATTATGTCGGCGGATCTTTTTTTGAAAAAAGAGACATTGAGCAAGCTCATGTTATGCTTGGGTTTAAGGGTGTCCCTTATGAAACTGAGAGCTACTATCCTTGTGCTTTGTTCTCTACACTGTTTGGCGGCGGAATGTCATCACGTTTGTTCCAGGAAATCAGAGAAAAACGCGGCTTAGTATATTCGGTATACAGCTTTACCGCCTCTCACACCAATGACGGTGTTTTGGGCATATATGCCGGAACCGGACCAGATGAATTAAAAGAACTTTTGCCGGTAGTGGTTGATGAAATTAAAAAAGTTTGTAATGATTTGGTTAGCGAAAAAGAGCTGCGAAGAGCCAAAACCCAGCTTAAAGCCAGCATGTTGATGTCTTTAGAAAGCTCATCATCAACCGCTGAAATATTGGCCCGACAAATGCTAATTTATAACCGCATTATTCCGGTTGAAGAAATGGTTGAAAGAATCGAAAGAGTGACTTTGGAAGATATTCGCCAAACGGCTCAAAGTATTTTTTCTTCTAAACCTACCTATGCTCTTTTAGGAGCAATTGATCATCGTTTGGAGTATGATAAAATTCAGGATTTGTTAAAAGCTTAAAAACAATGACCGATACCATAAATTTATATATGGCTTTTCCCAGAGGGTTTTGTGCCGGTGTTAAGAGAGCAATTTCTTTGGTGGAAGATGCTTTGACTCAATATGGAGCTCCCATATTTGTACATCACGAAATTGTGCATAATCGTTATGTGGTAGAAAAATTAAAAAACAAAGGTGTTATTTTTATAGAAAACTTAAATGAAGTTTTTGATAAAAGCAGACCAATTGTAATTTCTGCTCACGGGGCGGCAAAAGAAGTTTATGACACCGCCCAAAAATTGGGATTAAAAATTATTGATGCTACCTGCCCTTTGGTTGAAAAAGTTCACAAACAAATAAAACGTTTAGCAGAACAAAATAAAATAATTATTGTTATCGGTAAGGCAAAGCACCCGGAAATTATAGGAACTATCGGACAAATTGAAAAGCAAGATGACTTGTTTGTTATCAACTCTTTTGAGGAAGTTGATAATTTGCCTTTAGATCAAGATGCTGACGTAGGTGTGGTTACACAAACAACCCTTGCGGTTGATGATGTGGAAAAAATAATGACAGCCTTAAAACAGAAGTTTGCTTATTTGCAAGATTTTAAACGCAGTGATATTTGCTATGCAACAACACATCGTCAAGCTGCAATAAAGGCTATTTCCGAAAAGGCGGAAGCTGTTATCGTAATAGGATCAAAAAATTCTTCCAACTCATTACAATTAAAAAAAACAGCTTTAAGTTCAGGAGCTAGGAAAGCATGGCTTATTGATGACGCCTCAGAACTGCCGTGGAATGAATTGATTGAGTTTAAAAACATCGGAATAAGTGCCGGTGCATCTGCACCGGAAATCTTGGTACAACAAGTTGTTGAAGCCCTGAAAAATCATTATGAGAATCTTAAGATTCATGATGTTATAGTAGCGGAAGAGAATATTGAATTTAAAAAATAATTATCGGAGAGTTTCTGATGTCTAGAGCTGAGGATATTTTTCAAAAACTTATATATTTCGGTGAAGATGCACTTGATGAATTTATCTTAAACAGGCAAACCGAAGAGTTGTTCTTGGATTTTAAGCAGGCAGTGTCAAGCGGTAAAAATTTTACAACTCTGCACCGTGATGATAGGAAAAATTTAGCCAAAGCGATTTCCGGTTTTGGAAACTCTGAAGGCGGTGTTATTATTTGGGGAGTCGAATGCTCACGAGATATGGAAGCCGGCGATGTGGCGCAGGCTAAAGTTAAGATTCAAAACGTGCATCGCTTTTTGAGTTGGATTGAAAATGCAATATCCGGCTGCACGATACCCAGTCATAATAAAGTACGCAACCATATTATAAGCTGTGATGAAAACGGCGATGGATTTTTGGCAACATTTATACCTAAGTGCGAAATTGCCCCACTGATGACGGCCAGCAACAGTGCAATATATATCCGCTCCGGCTCAAATAATGTTCCCGCACCTTATGCCGTTATTGCCGGAATGTTCGGACGCACTCCTCAGCCCAATGTGGAATTAATTATTGATGCGAAAAACATTGAAGCTCTTGAAAATAAAGATGAAGATATGCTCTACCCCAACAGTATTGATAATCCGCCGGAACAATATGTTAAGGTAAGTTTTTCCATTCAAGCATCAAACAGCAGTAATGTGATTGCCCGGGAACTTTATTTGTCTTGCCGCACGGTTGATAACGGCAGTGAATATAACAAGGTTAGGTTTTTAAATTATAACCAGATGGATACAATCCCCGGAATTGAAGGTCAACTAAACCTGATAACCAGACCGGAACTAAGATTACCACCTCGCGGAATTCTAAAATTTTGTAATGTTGAAATTATTTTATCTCCTTTTATTGAGAGTGATTTTCTACTTGAAGGTGTTATCGGTGCTGACCAAGCTGCTCCCAGAGATTTTAGAATATATATTGCCAAAAACAGATTACGCTCTTTTGTTGCCAGAATCATAAAAGGTGATGAAGACAAAAATGTAGTGATGAATGAATTCTTTACTGATTTCTTCAGAGGAGAATTTTAATGCCTGCGGTTGAGATTTTTACTGACGGGGCATGTTCCGGAAACCCTGGCCCCGGAGGCTGGGGTGCTGTTTTGCGTTATGGCAAAACAGAAAAAGAACTTTCCGGCGGAGAAGCTGAAACAACAAATAACCGTATGGAGCTAACCGCTGTTATTGAAGCCTTAAAAGCCATAAAGAAAGATTGTGAAATAATTATCTCTACCGACAGCCGTTATGTTATGGATGGAGTTTTGCAATGGCTACCAAACTGGAAACAAAACGGATGGAAAACAGCCAATAAAAAATCCCCTGTCAAGAATCTTGATTTGTGGCAAGAACTTGATGCCCTTTTGCAAAAATATAATGTAAAGTGGCTTTGGGTTAAAGGACATAACGGGCATCCAGAAAACGAAAGAGTTGATAATTTAGCCAGAAAAGAAGCTCAAAAATTTATAAACGGACAAATTTGATAAAAAATCTTGCCTAAATAGACGTATTATGCTATTATTTGTCTATACAAAAACGCAAATAACAGGAATTTATTTGATGGAAACGGCAAGAAACGCTACTTTAGTTAAAGATAAAAAAACTTTTCAAACAGTTGAAGATTATCTGGAATTTCTTTGTCAAGAAAAGATTTTAGATAGAATTAAGCCTAAACAAAATTATTTTAACGGCATATTAAAAATAACTCAAAATGATGTTTTAGCCGGTTTGGATTGGAGTCGTGTTATCGTAGACAAAGCTATTGTTGACAATGGCATGGTAAAAGAATACTCATCACTTCCTAAAACAAGAACCGGAGTTATGACTAATTTAATTCCGCAAACATTTGAACAATATATGGAACATAATTACTTTGCCTCAAAAGATAAGAATGGTTATTTTGATGTAGATATTTTTAGGATACATCAACAACAATTTGATTATAGCAAGGTAAGAGCCGATGTTGCTTTGTGTTACGCTCCCAAAATAAATTTAAGCAACCTTCCATATGCACATAAGATTTACGGACTTTCTTTGGATAATCTGATAATTGATTGTAATGATGCTTATAAAGTTGCAAAAGAAAAAGGTGTTAATCAATATATTCTTAAACAGCTTAAACCTAAAAATAAGTTATTACAAAAAATGATGTCTCTTTTTGATTGGTCAAAGAACTAATAACGTAAATTATCAATAATCTTTCTAATACCTGCATCACTCATTATTTTAGGCAAAACAATGCCTTCAGGAATTCTGGGAGTGAATATAACATAAAAAGGAATATCTCGACGACCAAAAGTTTTCATTAAATCCAAGACAGACTTATCTTGATAATCATAGTTTATTTCTAAAACCATAATTTCAGCATCTGAAAACATTTCTTTTATTGATTCCGCATTGAATACTATAAGATCATTATATCTACAGCTTAAGCACCAATCTGCCGTAACTTTGACAAGTACGGATCTTCCCTGCCTTATTTCATTGTTAATTATTTTCATATCAATTTGATTATTTTCTACATTTTGTTCTTTGGAAGTGTCATCATATGTATATACGTCATAAAAAGAAACAGAGAGTAATGTTAAAATTAGAACAAAACTTACAGAGTTAAAAAGCAGGCTTATTTTTTTGAAAATCTTAGGATCGTCTTCTTGCTCTGTAAGCGATTGCAGAAACAATTTTCTTAAAAGCAAAACAAACCAAAAGCACAGTAAAATTACAATAAAGTGCCAAAATATATTTCCAGATGTTTGTAAAGATAACAGAAGCATTAGCCAAAACAAAGCAATAATTAACAGACAAGTATTAAGAAAATAAACAACTCTTGTCCATTTTCCCGGATGCGGCAACAAGGCCAGAAAGTCAGGAAACATTAGAATTATAATATATGGTAAAGATATGCCAAGACAAACAAAGGACATTAAAATAATGGTATCTAAAACGCCACTGTCAAAAGCAAAACTTAAAGCCGTACTCAAATAAGGAGATGGGAAAAGGACTGCAAGAAATACCATGCCGATACCATATATTACAGATTTCAATTTATAATCTTCACTCGGTGATCTTAATGAAACAAAATTCCAAATATAAGCCAATGTCCAGCCCATTAAAAACATTGTTAAGACAATGAGTGCTTTGTTTTGAAATTGAATTCCCCATGTAATTGAGTGATAATAAAATTTTATTACCAGTAAAATAATAATCAAACCGACAAAACTTAATACAATACCCAAAATATTAAAACGAATTTCCGATATAATTTGCTTATAATTTTTGCTTCCGAACTTGCAAAGAGAAACAAATCTTAATAATATAATCGGCAATACAGAAGGCATAAAATTTAATAAAAAACCACCCAAAAGTGCAAATAATATTAATTTTAGTGTTAGATTGTTTGTTTCGCTATCAAATTGAGAAGTTTTTTCAGCCTTAAGTGTTTGTCGTACAGAAACATCTGAAGGCGTGGCAGCAACGAATGTTATGCTTTTATCTGCGTAATCAACATTTTTATCAAGAGCTTGAAAACGGGCAATTACTTTTGATCCGTCTATTCTGATGCGAGGAGCGGCAAACTCATCTTGTTCTTTTCCTTCAATAAATACATTAAATGAAGCAGGTTCTTCTGAAACTTTAGCTTCTAAACGAAGGATTTGACCTCCGGAAGGATTTTCTTCAACAACCAAATGCAAAAGTTGTAAATCATCATGTTTTGTCTGCGGCAAACCATGGCGTATTAAATCTAAAAATGAAGCCATGCTTGAATTTTGGATTTCATCACCGATATCTAATTCCAACTCTGTTTTAACGCTTTCCGGTTGGCATCTGATTGAATTACACAAACTTGCCGAAATATTTATTTTTAATAAAATTGGTTTTAAAACATCTTTAACTTCAAGATCAAAAGGAATAACAACCGACCCTATATAACCGTTTAAATCGTCACCTTGTCCCAACGGAAGACGATAAGGAATCGGCCAATTGAAATACAGATTTTTAATGTTTTCTGAATTTGAGTAATCTATTTTTATGGATTTATTATCTCTAAAATGTTTACTCAGTAAAAATTCGCCTTGGGGAATGTAAAGTTGTAAAGCTCCTGTAATTTTTTCTTGTTTACCGGTAGTTTTAAATGCAGATACTATTCTGGCTCGAAGTTGTTGCGGTTTACCATACCATTGGCCTATTCCTCTTTTATCTTCTATAGGTTTACCGTCAAACAAGCCATATGAGAACACGGTTTTCCAATCTCCTTTGATTATAGCTTGTTTCATAATACGTAATTTTTCGCTATAAGGCATTTCACCGGCACGTTCTGCCTCTTTTTCTTTTGCTGCAGCTTGGTCTCTTTTAGAAACAGAATAAGATATAACTTTTTTAAAATCTTTTATAATTAAAGGCTTATCTGTAGGTTGATATTCAGGCATTGTGCCGTCTTCATAATCTTCATCCGAAACCCATAAAGGTATTTCATTTTCAAGCATAAATTTTTGAAATTTGGATTTAAGGTGTTTATAAATTCTATATCCTTTTACACCTTTTCTAACCAAACTTTCACGAATAGCAGCTCCATCAAAAGTATAATCAGGATAAGATGCTCTTATATCGTCAATAAAATCTTCATTTATTTTATCACCAGGATATTTGATATCATATTCTTCCACATCGGTAATATATTGCTTAAGGTGTCCTAGATTCAGATGTTCTTTAGGTTCCTCGTCTTCTTTTAGATCAAGAATCACTTTACCGCCACTTTCTTGTGCCGACAATGGGGAGGAAAATGCCAAAAAAAGTCCTAAAAATATGAATAACCAAAACTTTTGCATTATTTTTTTATCTTATGTGAATATTTATTTTTAAATTATGATAAAATGTGTTAAAATACAAGTATTGAATGGATGATGAACGTTTTACAGGGATAAGATGGAAAAAGATGGTATAAAATATTTGACCGGGAAATGCCTGATTTCAATGCCAAACCTTGGTGATGAGCGTTTTGAAAAGTCATTGATTTATATTTGTGCACACAATAATAACGGTGCAATGGGTTTTGTCGTAAATAAAAAAATTAAGGAATTCTCTTTTTCTGATTTGGCTGAGCAAATACCCATAACTTTCAGCCCTCATGTAGCACCAGTGAGTCTGTATCAAGGAGGTCCTTTGGACAGAGTTCGAGGGTTTGTTTTGCATTCAACAGATTATCTTAAAGGTGACAGTATTGAAACCGGTGGTGGGGTGGCTATTTCTTCCTCAATTGATATATTAACCGATATTGCCGTCGGCAACGGACCGGCCGAAAACATTATTGCTCTGGGATATGCCAGTTGGGCACCGAATCAACTTGAGCAAGAAATTATCAATAATTTTTGGTTGGTAGCACCATCCTCTCCTGAGCTTGTTTTTAAAACCAAAGATGAGGATAAATGGGAAAAAGCTATTGAAACCTTGGGCGTCGATCTTTCTCGTTTGAGTCTTTTTTCCGGCCGAGCCTAAATGCTAAGCGGAATAGACAATACTAAAACAATCTCAATATTCCCTGTGCGGCTTGTGAGGCAAGTGATAAAGAATTGATTGCAAGTTGCTGTCTTGTTTGCAGGGCGAGCATGTTAGCACTCTCTTCGTTCATATCCGCTAAGGTTAGCTTATCAGCCCCTTCTTCCAAGACATTTATCAAATTCTCAGTAAAATCTTGGCGAGATAAAACAATGTTATAATAACTTCCCAACTCTGCAGACATGGAGCGAATTTGATTTGTGGCGTTGGTTAGTTCCTCAATTGATTTCTCAACATCTTCTTTCGTGTTCCACTCTAAGGTGGTTAAACCAAGAGCGGCTGATGATGCATCCTTGCCTATCACATCAAGCCAAGATGTTCTCCCCTCATTAAAGGTTACTTTCAAATCTTGTTCTTGCAGGAGATTCACCACTTTATATCCGGCATCTTTGATTAATGAATCATATTGGCTGATGATAGAGATGTATTGTGAGATTGTATTATTATATTTGGCCGAACTCTCAGCAGCTGCTTCTTGAAAAGCTGATAAAAACTGATGTTGACTACAGTCTTCAATGTTTGAGATGTCTTCCCACGACTTTGATGCTGTTGTATGATACGTGTTATTAACATTTCCGGTGTATGGATTATCGGGATTAAAGTTATTTACATTATCCCTAGAGACAAAATTTAAGTTTTTTAAATTAACAATTTTAACGGAGTTTCCGTCTTCTGAAATTCCGGATATTACACCAACAACGGTTTTATTGCCATCATATTCATTAGCTTTGCTATAACTACCATCTGAATATAAAACATCTCCTATTTGAGGAATATTATTGGATATATCAATATTAACTTTAGAAAAACAACGAATATTGAGCCCGTATCCTTGCCCTCCTTTATAAGTAAAATTACGAGAGCCACTACCCATACTTATAGTCCATGTACTGGCATTGTCTTTTTCTGTAGATGTCCAATAATAATCTTTAGAAAATATTTCTGCATCGACACCTTTATTTTTTAAAATTAAAAGAGCATCATTGATTGCCGCTATTCCATTTCCTGTATTTCCGGTTGTATCACTTGCCTGAGTTATTCCTCCAACATCAAAGCCGTACATTTCCATCAATTCACCGATGGCCGGCAGATACCATTGCCCCTGTCCGAAGTTGGCATCATTTTTATCTACACCCGGAGCATAAAATTGATTACATGCCGTGGCAGCTAAAGCATCATCTCCTATTTGATCTATCATCGCTTGGGTGTTGGCACGTCCGTCAAACAAACTGGTGTTTCTGATAGAGGCATCATCACTGATACCGCTTAATTGTTTTATGAATATTTCAGGCATTGTTTCCAGCATTTGACTGGCAACGGCCTTGGCTTGTTCCAAAAAATCAGCCGCACTCTCTAAAGCCTCTGTGGCCGCCTTGATGGTTGATACCGCCTGCCCCATGGAATCTAGCAAGGCATCTAAATCACTGGCCCGGTTGGTAAGTGAACGCGCGGTGTAATATGAGCTGGGATTATCTATGGCGGAATTGACCTTTTTACCAGTGGAAAGTTTGTTTTGGGTAGAATCAACTTGTCTGCTGATATTTTGCAGACTGAGCAAATTTGAGCGCATGCTTGCTGTCAGGCTTATTCCACTCATAATACCTCGTTGTTTTATTCCTTGTTATTTTTATAAGGCATTATGAGAGTGTGGACAATCAAAAATGCTTAATTTTCAACAAAAAAAACCCCTCTATTTGGAGGGGCTTTAAGTTTCTACGCCTTTTTCCAAGTTGTTCCTTGAGGTGTATCTTCCAGTATAATGCCTTGCTCTTTTAGCTCATTGCGAATTTTATCGGCCAGGGCATAATCTTTGCTCTTCTTAGCCTCAGCACGAGCTTTGATTTTGGCCTCAATATCTGCTGTTTCATCATCTTTGCCGCCTTTGAACCAATCTTGCGGAGATTGCCACAACAAGCCTAACAAATTGGCACTACCAAGCAACAGGGACTTGTTTTGGCATTTATCTTCTTCGGTTTCTGACTTGTTTAGTTTGGCCGTAATTTCGTGTAAAACCAACAAAGCCTGCGGGGTGTTGAGATCATCTGCCAAAGCCTCTATAATACGGTCATCAGCTTTCGTTTCTTCAACTTTAATATCTTCAACCCTTAATAAGGCATTGTAAAACTTGTCTAAAACATTTTTGCTTTGAGCCAAACCTTCAAACGTAAAATTAAACGGCTGATGATAGTGAGTAGTCAAAAACAAAAGACGTAAAGCCTCAGCCGGTGATTTTTCTAAAACCTCGTCTATGGTATAAAAATTACCAAGTGATTTTGACATTTTTACGCCATCTACCATCAACATACCACCATGAACCCAGTAATTGGCAAAAGTATCATTAGGATGAGCACACATTGACTGAGCACATTCATTTTCATGGTGCGGAAAAATCAAATCAGAACCACCGCCGTGAATATCAAAAGAATTACCCAGCAATTTTGAACTCATGGCTGAGCATTCCAAATGCCAGCCGGGACGACCATATCCCCACGGGCTGTTCCACCCCGGTTGGTCGGCTTCTGATGGTTTCCAGAGCACAAAATCAGCCGGGTTTTTTTTATAATCTGCTACTTCTATTCTGGCTCCGGCCAACATTTCTTTCATGGAACGACCTGATAAATAACCATAACCAGGCATAGAATCGACATCAAACAAGACATGCCCCTCAGCCTCATATGCATGACCGTTTTGCAAAAGGAGTTTTACCAATTCTATCATTTCATTAATATATTCGGTGGCACGCGGGCGATGATTTGGCGGTAATACATTTAGCTTTTCCATATCATCAATATACCATTGATAGGTTTGCTCGGTAATTTCGCGAATCGACTTTCCGGTTTCTTTATGTTTGTTCAAAATCTTATCATCTACATCGGTGATATTGGAAACATAAGTAACATGGTTTTTGCCGTAAACATGACACAACAATCTGTATAAAACATCAAACACAACCGGTGTTTTAGCATTACCGAGGTGTGCACGATCATAAACCGTAGGACCGCATACATACATACGGACATTATCAGAATCTATGGGTTTAAATTCTTCTTTGCGACGATGCAAGGTGTTGTATAGATAAATTGTGGTCATAGTATTCTCACTAAAAATTTTAAGCCTCTTGCCCGTTAAGGCGTTTGAATGCTCTTTCTCTACCGATGAGCGGTAAAAGTTTCTTTAATTCCGGACCGTTTTCCTGAGCCGTTAAAGCCAGGCGTAACGGATGGAACAAGGATTTGCCTTTTTTGCCGCTTTGATTTTTTACGGCTTCACTCCAATCGGAAAAAGTGTTCTCATCCCATGGCTCAGCTGGTAAAAGCTCCGCAGCCAAAGATGTTAGCTCTTTATCTTCAACAATTGGTTTAAGTTTTTTGTGGCAAATATTTTCCCATTCAACAACATCTTCAACTATATTCAAATTACCACGTACGGCATTCCAGAAAGACGAATCGGCATCTATTCTGTCTTTTACTTTTTCGTATGGTAAGGTGTGAACATAGCGAGTGTTAAACAACTTTAATTCTTCTTCATCAAAACGTGGCTGTGAACGCCCAAGTTTGTTCAGATCTAAAGTTGCGGCCAGAGATGACCAATCATAATATGGCTCTATGGCCTCAGAAGTACCTAACTTGGCTAAAAATGATGAAATGGCCATGGCTTCCATTCCCTCGGCACGGAGTTCTCTTACGCCCAAAGAACCCAAACGTTTAGACAATTTGCCTTCACTGCCTGTTAACAACGGTAGGTGAGCAAACTGCGGAATTTTTGCTCCCAGTGCCTCAAACATTTGAATTTGTGATGCAGTATTTGTAACGTGATCTTCTCCACGGATAATATGAGTGATGCCAAAATCAGCATCATCTATAACCGACGGAAGATGATATAAGAAACTGCCATCTTCTCTAATGATTACCGGATCAGCCAAATTGGCGGCATCATAACGGCATTTACCTCTAACCATATCATCCCATTCAATTATACCGGGAATTAATTTAAAACGATAATGCGGTTTTCTACCTTCTGCCTCATAGGCTGCGATCTCTTTTGCCGTCAACTTTAAAGCTCGGCGATCATAAATTGGCGGCAAACCTTTGGTCATCAGCTGCTTGCGCATAACCTCAAGCTCTTCTGCCGTTTCATAGCAAGCATAAATACGGCCTTCGGCTTTGAGCTTTTCAACAACTTCTTTATATCTATCTAAACGGGCTGACTGTCTGGCTTCTTCCGACCAAGAAATTCCAAGCCAGGTTAAAATATCTCTGATGGCGGCCTCATATTCAGGCTTTGAACGCAAGACATCTGTATCATCTATGCGTAACATGAAACTTCCACCAAGTTTGAGAGCCAACAACCAGTTAAAAACCGCCGTACGGGTGTTGCCGATATGCATATAACCCGTAGGGCTCGGCGCAAATCTTACTTTTACATTACTCATTGAAACAATATTCCGTGTTATTAAAACTTTGGCATGATATTATAAGCTTTATGTTATAAATTCAAGGATATTTTTATAATCTGCCCAACTGACGTAAATTACTCCTCTCAATGGATATGGTCTGAGCTTCCAGATCTTCCAAAAACCACTCCATTTCTCCGTCCAGACTTGCTATCATTTCATAAAACTTGCTGCGGTAAGACAAAATCAGGCTGCTTTCGGCCAATTTAATATCAACGAGTAGGATCTTACCATCTTTTTGCCAGATTCTAAATTGTAGCAAAAAATCCTGCGGCGGCTGTGAAGGATCCAAGCTTACGTTAACCACGGCAGAAACTAACGTAAACTCGCCATCATTTTGTGCCGAGCCCAACTTATAGGTTATACTGTCGGCAAAATCCAGAGGAAACCTCTTATATGTTCCTAAAGCATATCGTTTGAAGATATCTTGATATTTTATTTTCTGCTCATCGGTCATGGTTTTCCAATATTTGCCGATGATAAATTGTGAAATATAATCTAAGTCAACATTTGAAAGTAACAGTTTATCTAACTCAGAATATCTGGTATTTAAATCTTTAATTTGAAAAGTTTCAAGCAATAAGCGGCCTTTTTCATCTGCCCAATGCAGGGCATCTTTTTCTTTAACCGGAGCGGCACATAAAGAAAAAGAATAAAAAAACATTAAAACTGCGATAATAACTCGTAAAAAAAAGTTACTTTTCATAAAATTTTGCCTTATACTTTTATTATGTTTTTATTTTAGCATAAATTGGTTAATAAAATGAAACTTAAAACAGTATTTTTTTATTTTTGTTGTTTAGCTTATTCATCAGCAGCTTTAGCTGCCGATGCCGGATTACGTTATATCAATAATCGAGGATACATTATTTGCGGAACTGATTTAAGCGGAAAGACATTAGCTTATAAAGATGAGGCTAAAATTTGGCGTGGAATAGATGCTGATATATGTCGTACTTTTGCTCATGCTATTTTAGGCAATCCTGAAAGTTTTAAGCTTCGTGATGTACCGGCTGATAAAATAGCCTGGGCTCTGGATAATAACAAAGTGGATATTATGTTGGGTAATAATGTATTATCCGCCAAGCAAGAAATAACAAAGCCCATAAATGCGGTTGATCTTTTGTATTATGACAAACAAGTTTTTGCATCTCGCAAAAAAACAAACAGTTCTTCGATGGAAGATTTTAAGGGAAGTAAGGTTTGTGTTTTGGCGGATTCAATGGACTTGGCAAACTTAAATGAATTTAATCATCGCTATGCTTTAGAATTTAAAATTTTAGAGTTTCCTAACTTAAATGCCGCCAAAGAAGCATTCTATCTTAACCGTTGCCAACTCATAAGCGGAAGTGAAATTTATCTTAAAGGTATTGCCAATTCTTTAGTCGCTAAAAATGATGAAACCAATGTTTTACCTGAAATAATATCATATCGTCCTATTTTTGCTTATGTACACAAAGATAATTCTTCTCTACGCATAACTACAAAATGGATAATAAATGCATTAAAACTTGCTGAACAACAAGGAATGAACTCGAAAAATGTTAATACCTTTATCGGATTGAACGACCCTTCCCTTCGTAATTTATTAGGGGTAGACATGGAATTATGGAAAGAGTTCGGCGTATATCCTGATTGGGTTAAAAAGGCTGTTGAACAACGAGGTAATTATGGTGAAATTTATGAACGTAATTTGGGTGAAGATTCTCCACTACAAATTGAAAGGAAAAAGAATTATTTGTTAGAAAAAGGCGGACTTATTTCAGCTCAACCTTTCCTCTAAACTCTATCTCTAATAAAATATGCGGCCTGAACCAAAGCATCTGGGGTTATCATATGATTACCGTTTTTAACCGTGTAGGTCTCAACTTTACAACCTATTTCTTTTAATTTTGAAGCTGTAAAATCCATAGCTTCGTAACGCACCAAGTTATCAGAGTTTCCATGTATGAGCAGAATGTCAGGGTGAGTTTTTGCCTCTTTTAGTGCTCGTTTGTGTCCGGCAAGAATTCCACTAAAACTTATAACACCGCCTATTTTTTGGGGAAACATTAGCCCAGTATATAAAGCACACATAGCTCCTTGAGAAAAGCCACACAAAAATAGATCTTTATAATCCAGTCCATACTCATCTAGGGCGTTTTCAATATAAGGTTGAATATAATCATTAGCTTCGGCAAGACCTGGGGCCATTCTATTGTATAATGCTATACATTCGTCCATTGTAGGCACGGTTCTGCGTTCATCTTCGGGATCAAATTTATGCATGGAATACCATTGACGTTTACTTTCATGAATTTCACATTCAAGTGGAGCTTGCGGAATATGAATGGCAAAATCTTGAAGATTATCAAGAAGAGAAATCTTACGGTCTATAGAATCTGAACTGTCTATATAACCATGTAAGAATACCAAAAGTTTTTTCGGTATTTCATTTATATGAACAATCTCTTCCCGAATCATTAAATGTACCTTTTAATTTGGTTATTTAATACAAAAAATATCTAAAAAAATAGTAAAGCTTTAAAAAGTTTTATTCAAACAAACAAAATTTTCTATTTCTTCTAAGATTTTAAGAGGAGATTGATTAAAATTTATTTTATATAAATTATTTATCATACATATTTGTTCATGAGGATCATAGAAACAATACGGAGTGTTAAACCAGCGGCCATAACAAAAGCTATCATCAATATGAATATCTATATTGTTTTTAAGACAATATTCTGCTTTAGCCTTATTCCATAGCATATCATCAATCTTGAACTCACCATTAGAAAAATATTTTACCTCTCCAAGAGTTTCATAATAATCTAAAATTGCAAAAATATGACTGTAGTAAATATGTTCTTGTTTTAATCTGTTTTCTATGATTTTTTGAGGACCTCCGGTAATAATGTGGAGTTCATACCCTCTTGATAAAACTTCTTTACTTAATTGGGAAAAACAATGTGGATGACGGCTAATAACCCCGTGGTAGTCTAAACCTATTTTTATCTTACTCATTCTTTGTTTCCAAATAAAGAGTTAAGCGCGTCTTTTAGTGAGTTTGGACTAAGGGCCGAAAGCGGATTAATGCTAATTTTAGGATCATCAATATCTCCGGTGATGCTATAATTAGCGGCAAATACCGTGCCATCTTTACCACTCAAAAGGCTACCAACAAGAGGAATGTTACCAATAAATGTATTGAGGCGATATGCCGGAGCAATTAATCCTTTAATATCAAACTCCTGATATCGCATATTATAAGATCCTTTGCCACTTATTCCGAGTACATTACCAAAAGCTTTAGCATCATTTACTTTTAAAATATTTTGTTGATACTCAAACGGAGCATCAAAATGTGAAAAAGCCATGCCGTCTCCGGTTAAAAGATTAACCATACCACTTAAAGATGCTACAGTAAGCAATTTGGCAAAAACCGGGGTATTATGTATATTAAAGTCTCTGATTTTGGCATGGCCAATCATATTTTTATCGGCTCCGCGTTTGGCATTTATGCTTAATGTACCTCCGCTCATATCATCATAAAGGCGTAAAAACTTCAAAGTGGAGCCGGCATCATCACTTTCAACCGTCAATAAATATTCTTTATTAGGGCGAGGAACATAATCAAGTTTTAATCTGGAAACCGTTTTTGAATTTTTACGGCTTGAAGGAAAGCTACCTATAAGGTGCATACTTTCAATTCCTGTTTTATTGCGAATTTGGGCAGAACCAGCAAAATTATTAATAGCAATATCTTTATTGGTCCAAAGACTATTTACCGCAATATTAATGTCCATATCACTAACATTTTCCCATTGGTTATCATCTTCTTGTTCGGGTTTGAATCTGTCTTCAAGCTTTAATAAACGGCGGCGTTCTTTAGCCTCTTTTATATCTTCTTCATCTTTACTAAAGAAATCTGATAGATTATAACTGTTACCGGAAATTGTGATTTTTAATTTTTCAGTTTTATCTTTTATAAAGTCAATCTTTGCTTTGGCAGATGTTTTTTCTCCCTTAATATCTTCAATATCAATACTTTGAATATCCCCTTGTTTACTAAATAAAATTTTACCTTTTAGATTAAATTCAGGTTTAGAGAGGCTAATCATCGGAATTGATTTAATGCTTCCTTGTTCTAAATCAATGCGAGCAGAAACAACACCTTCAACACCAGATTTTTTCTTAAATCCTAAAAAGCCATAATCTATGTCGGCCCCTTGTAAATTACCGTTAACATCTATTTGCATCTTATCACCTTTGTATGAAGTTATAACAGCTTGTGCCGGTATAGAGCCTTCAACAAACGGGCTTTCAAGTGCTGAAAAATCAATGCCCAGCTTCTGTCTTAAATTACTGTCAAAATTAAAGCTTAATTGATAACGACTTTGGTATTCTTTGCTATCAAAATTTTCATTCCAAACAAGATTTATCGGAATTCCTTCAAAGCTGGTAACTCCACTAATAAGAAGCCCTGAATTACTGACTTCTAGATCTAATTTTTTTGCTTCTATAGCTTTTCCTTTGATGACTTTTTCAATCACAACATCTACAAGTTTTGATTTTACCGCTACTTTAACCTCTTCAGGAGTTAAGTTTTCTTTTAATTCAAATTCCAAATCAAGATTTGTCGTTGCACTACCTTTGATGGTGTCGGGATTTATTCCCATCTCAGATGTGTAGCCTAAAGGTTTATGATCAATCAATTTTAAAACATCTTTTATCGAACCAACCGCATCTAAATTAATTTTGGCGAAGTTATCATTCTTATTCAAATCATAAAGATAGACATAACCTTGGTTAACAATAACATCGTCTGAAACTCCTTTATCAAATATAATCTTTAAACTGTCTGTGGCAAAATTTACCGTTCCGTAAATATCTGTAACTTTAGGCATACCGGTCAAATAATCCAGTGATGCTCCGGAGACTTTTGCCTGACCATCAAGACCTGTAAAGGCAAGTTTTTTGCCTTTTTTATCGTAAGCGAAATTAAAGGTAAAACCGGCATCTGTTATCTCGCCGTCAAAAAGGCTTGCTTTGCACCAATTCCATGCTTTGGTGGCAATGTATTGTGGCCAATAATCATATAGATCATTAACTTTTAAATATGGAACTTGTGCCTTGAGAGCCAGTTTCAATTTATCAAGAGATGAGGCTAATAAATAATCTTTTATACCGTTTGCTTCCAAACCTAAAATTGCCTTTTGGCCATCAAGATTTAAAATTGCATTATCAATACTTAATTTATCTAAGCCTCCGCTTATTTCACCATTAAAAGACAGTGATGATATTTTATAATCTTGCTCCTTATTATCTGAAAAAGCAACATATCCCTGCCCGCCTTCAAGAGCAAAGTTAATTTTTTCAACGGCTTTATCCATACCGTTTAACAAATCATTTTTATTTTTTATTACCTCTTCAAGGTTAATCATTGCCTCTATCGTTCCATTAAAAGGAACATTAACTTTATAGAGTTCATCTTTACCTTCTATAGTTAACAGATCCATCAAGTTGGCCGGTATAATATCAGCAAAATAGAAACGCAATGCCATTTTATTGCTCATTGAACGGTATACCGCTTCAAGTCCAACAGAAGATGGAACTCCGTTAAATTTTAGCAAAGCACTTATATCGGTTTCTATACCCGTAAAACCACGGTCAAAATGATAATTGACATCTGAAAAAACCCATTTTTTGCCAAGATCAACTTCATGAAATTCTACTTCTGCATTGTTGATTTCTATATCATTAATATAACTTTCAGGGTATGATTGATCTTCAGAATTAAATCTTTCCATAAAATCTTGCATATAGTCAAAATAATATTCCAATTTTTTCTGGCTTACATTTTCTTTTTTTTCTTTATTGATGCCATAGCTGGTAAAAATATAAACCTTTGGTTTGTCTATCTCTATTGAGCTTGGAGCAATGACACCGTTTAACAAAGCCTTTATACTAAAAGATACTGATGTACGAGGGGCATTGACAATCAGTTCCTCATTATTTTTACGATAAACAACATTGGTGGCAATAATGCGTAATGGTTTTATGGATCTTACAAGTTCAAGATTTACTTCATCTAAGGTAACCTGATATTCGGTATCATCATGATTTAGGGCCTTGATTATGTATGGTTTTAGAAAAGGAACCGCTATTGCTCCACGATATAATTGCCAAATAAACAATAGTAGCGTTATCAGAAAGATAACTCCAATATAGTCAAAAATTCGGCGAAGCCTGTATTTGCGATTATCTAGTTTTTTCATTTGTCTGCAACCAGTTTATGATGTCCTGATAATTTTTGAAATCATATAAATTATTATGCTCTGCTCCTTCATAAACAATTATTTTTTTAGGTTCAACAGCTTGTGAAAATAAATTTTTTGCTAAATTAACCGGAACTGTTTTATCTTCACTACCCCCCATTATCAAGAGTGGTGTGTTTATCTTAGATATTTTTGATATGTTATCATATTCATCTTTTATTATTAAAGAAAGCGGAAACGGAAATAAGACTACTTCACGGACAACATTGGGAAGATTATCAAACGGAACTTCCAAGATCAAACCGGCAAAAGAATTTTTTTGCCCCAAAGTATAAACAGCATTGGTTGCCGCGTATGACCCCAAAGACATACCGTAAACAATAATGTCTTTATTCTTATAACCTTGAGAATAAAGCCATTCAATGGCAGCTATTCCGTCTGAACCAATAGTTTCTTGCGTTATTGTGCCTTCGATATCGCCAAAACCTCTGTATTCAGGCATCATCGTACCATAACCTGCTTTAATAAGAGGAAGCATCTTATAATAAAATTTTTCAATATTATAAGAATTACCATGCATAAAAACTATTACTTGTCCCTTTGTTTGCGGCTTAGTAAACCAGGCATAAAGTTCTTGTCCGTCTGTCGCTTTATACTCAACTTTAGTTGCCGGATATCCTTTTACTCTCGCTGTTTTAAGATTTGAGGCGGTGGTGGTCGGATTATAGAAAAACCACTGTGGCTTTAGGTAAACACAAAGACAAAAAACAATGTAACAGGCTACTAAAAATACAATAAACTTCAGTACATTACTTTTATTCATTTTTACCTACCTTATCAGCTAAAGCTGCTGATAAAAACATATCGATATCACCGTCCAAAACTGCTTTGGTATCTGATGTTTCGGCATTGGTTCGTAAGTCTTTTACCATTTTATATGGTTGCAAAACATATGAACGGATTTGATAGCCCCAACCGTTATCACCTTGGGCATCTCTTTCTGCCTCGGCTGCTGCCTCTCGTTTTTTAAGCTCTAACTCATATAATCTGGCTTTTAACATTTTCCAAGCTGCATCTCGGTTTTGAAATTGAGAACGTTGGTTTTGACACTGGACAACAATGCCGGTCGGAATATGAGTTATGCGAACAGCAGAATCGGTCTTGTTAATATGTTGTCCGCCGGCACCGGAAGCTCGATAAGTATCAACACGACAATCATTTTCATTAATATTTATTTCTATTTCGTCATCAATTACCGGATAAACCCCTACCGAGGCAAAGCTGGTGTGACGACGAGCATTACTGTCAAACGGAGATATCCGCACAAGTCTGTGTACTCCGCTTTCTGATTTTAACCAACCATAGGCATTATGTCCGCAAATTTTTATGGTAGCTGACTTTATACCGGCAACGTCTCCTTCGGTTTCTTCAACATATTCAACTTTATAATTATGGGATTCAGCCCAGCGGGTGTACATACGCAAAAGCATTTCAGCCCAATCTTGAGCCTCGGTTCCGCCGCTGCCGGAATGGACTTCAAGATAAGTATCGTTAGCGTCAACTTCTCCTGACAATAAAGCCTCAAGTTCCCCGTGCTTGACTTTTGCTTTTAGTGCTTCCAGCTGTGAAATCACGTCAGAAATTACTTGTTCGTCGTTTTCAGATTCCGCCAACTCCGATAAATCTGTTAAGTCTTTTAATGATGACGTCATCTCATCAAAAGATGATAAACGAAACTCAAGGTTATTTTTTTCCGTCATAAGTTTTTGAGCCGACGAAGGGTTATTCCATAAATTGCCATCGGCAGTCAGTGAGTTAAGCTCATCTAAGCGAATACGAGAATTATCATAGTCAAAGAGACCTCCTCAGCAGCTCTAAAGACTGCTCAATTTCAGATGTTAACTCATAAATTTCAGCTCGCATCATTTGTCCCTTTGTTAATATTGTGATCCTAATTGAACAGCATCATCCGTGTCTGTTTCAAAAATTGCCGGAGGATTATTATCTTCCGGAGAGCCTTGATCAGCAGTTGCTCCGATTACCCTTTGTTCTTTGCTGTCAAAGTTAAATTCAGGTTTTAAGGCCTCAACAATAACTGCTTTATCTGTTGGCTGAGCCGGCTTTCCAGTATCATGATTAATTCTGACCAATTTAATTCCGGCCGGAATACGGAATGGAATATCAGCTTGATTGGCTAAAGCTTCTTTCATAAAATTGTTAAATATGGGCAATGCCGATGCCGCACCGGTTTCATAACGGCCTAAAGTTCTCGGTTCATCAAAACCAACATAAACGGCCACAACCAAATCCGGAGAAAAACCTACAAACCAAGCATCTTGGTTATTATTTGTTGTTCCGGTTTTGCCGGCTAAGTGTTTGTGCAAAGCACGTAAGCGGGCTGCCGTACCATATTGGGCTACACCTTCCAAAATGCTTGTCATTTGATAGGCACTTAACGGATCAACCACTTGTTCTCGATTGTCCTCCAAAACGGGAACAGATTGTCCTTCCCATTTTGCTTGTTTACAGTCTTCACAACGACGTTTATCGTGTTTTAAAATCGTTTTACCGTTTCTATCTTGTATTCTTTCTATAAAATATGGCTCAACTTTTTTACCGCCGTTAACAATTATACTATATGCCGAAGCCATATTAATCAGTTTGGTTTCTCCTGCTCCCAAAGACATTGACAACAAGTGCGGCAAATTATCGTTTACACCCATTTTCTTGGCATATTCGGCAACCTTATCCATTCCAATATCCTGAGCTAAACGAACTGTCATTAAATTACGTGATTTTTCTATTCCCTGACGCAAAGTCATTAATCCGTAAAATTTTTTAGAATAGTTAACCGGTTTCCATTTGGGCAACCCAGGTCCCTGATCCAAAACAAATGGAGCATCTAAAATCAAATCAGTCGGAGAATAACCATTATCAAGTGCGGCTAAATAAACTATCGGCTTAAAGGCTGAGCCGGTTTGACGCATGGCTTGAGTGGCTCTGTTAAACTGTGATTTTTGGAAAGAGTATCCGCCAACCACTGCCAAGACTTTACCGGTATGTGGATCCATGGCTATCAAACCACCCTCGACATTAGGAACTTGTCTTAAGTTATAGCTGTCTGTAGGCAATCCTTGGGAAGATATTTCTTTAGCGGAAGCTTTTTCAACCAAAATCACATCACCTTTTTTCAAAACATCGGCCACACTTTTGGGCGGATAACTTACGCCTTGATTTTTTAGATTTTTGCGAGCCCAAGACAAAACCTTTAACGGAATTTGACCTCTATTGCCTTCAACCGTTTCAATGTCGGCCTTTTGAGATGACACATCCAAAACCACGGCCTTTACCCAAGAATCTTCTTTACCGGCAGGGATCGCAACCTCTTTTAATGTATTTTTATAATCCCCTTCCACAGGAATATTGGTTATGGCTCCACGCCAACCATGACGAATATCATAATTTTTGATTTCTTCCTGAAATACTTTAGTGGCAATTTTTTGCAGTTGCGGATTAAGCGTGGTTCTGATCAACAGTCCGCCTTCATAAAGGGCATCTTCTCCAAATTTTTTGTTGACGCGGCGGCGAACTTCTTCACTGAAGTATTGAGCATCTTGAACAAATTCACCGCGACGATCTATGGTTTTTAACGGTTTTTCTTTTGCGGAGGCAGCTTCTTCTTCAGAAACATAACCGTCCTCAACCATACGGTCTATCACCCAATTGCGGCGGCCGACGGCAGCTTCATATTTAGTTTTAGGATTATAATTATTTGGCCCCTTGGGTAAGGCTGCCAAATATGCCGCCTCTTCCAGAGATAGATCATCTAAAGACTTGCCAAAATAATTTAGTGCTGCTGCGGCCACCCCATATGAGCGATTGCCTAAATATATTTCATTAAGATAAAGCTCTAAAATATGCTGTTTAGTAAAAGCTTGTTCCATTCTGGTTGCCAAAATAGCTTCTTTTATTTTACGAGTATACGAAAGTTCCGAAGACAAAAGAAAATTCTTAGCAACTTGTTGAGTTATGGTTGAGGCTCCAGATGGACGGCGGCCCGTACCAATATTTTTAATATTACTTAAGACGGCTCGGATAATACCGATAAAATCCACTCCGAAATGGTGATAAAAATTTTTATCTTCTGCTGAGATAAATGCTTGTTTTACAAGTTCAGGAATTTTTTCTTCGGGAACGAACAATCTTTTTTCTGCGGCATATTCCATAAGTAATTGTCCGTCACCGGCATAAAGCCTTGTAGTTACGGCAGGCTCGTATTCTGCCAATTGCAGATAATCAGGTAATTCCTGAGTCGTTTGCCAAAGAGAGGTTATCAGCAAGACCAGAGCTATAACCGCAAAAAAGAAAAACGTACTCAGCAGTGATGATATTGTTTTTAGCATTTTATACTCAATTTTTTAGATGTGTTTAATCTGCAATTTAATATATTTTATTTTATAAAGCAAAGGAAATATGCAGGAATTAAACATTAAAATCAAGCATTAAAATACAGAAGCATGTTTCATGTTCTCAAAATATTTATCAATAGCTTTTGCTGCCGAAACCGCAAGTTTTTTACGATAAGACTTTTGTTGTAAAAGTCTTTCCTCATTGCGATTGGATAAATATCCCAATTCCATCAAAACCGAAGGGACATCCGGAGCCTTAAGAACCGCGAATCCTGCAAAACGATGGGTATTATCCAAAGTATGTGTTGATTTACGCATTTCTTGAACCATGAAAGTGGCAAACTCGGAAGAGCGGTTTAGGGTTTCTCTTTGAGCGAGATTTAGTAAAATATCAGACACTTCTTTAGAATGCTCAGCAAAATTTAGTCCGGCAACAATATCCGCTTTGTTTTCTTTTTCAGCCAAAGCCGCCGCCTCTTTATCTGATGCTTTTTCAGACAAAGTATAGACCGATAAACCTGTTGCTTTGCGATTACGTGCACTATCAGCATGAATTGATAAGAATAAATCGGCATCATGACGACGAGCTATTTTAACACGATCTCGCAAAGGAATAAATATATCGCGATTACGAGTTAAATAAACTTTATAACGGCTGCGTTTTTCCAATTCGGCTTTTAATTCTCTTGCCATGGCTAGAGTAATGTTTTTTTCATAAACACCTGAAACGCCAATGGCTCCGGGGTCAACACCGCCATGTCCGGGATCTAAAACAATTATTCTTTTTGCCTTAGATGATGATGAAGCAACAGCCGATGAACTTGACGACTTGCTTTTTGAAGAAGAAGCGGTTGAGCTTGAATAATTATCGCTGCTGAATGCATTATCATTACCTACTTTGGCTTGAAATTCTCTTTCGGAAGCGACCTCCATGTCAATAACAAAACGCCAGCTAAAATTACTTTGCGGAGGTAATATAAAAACTTTTTTGATAACAACAGGCTTTTGCAGATCAAAGACTATGCGTGTACCATCAACGCCGGCTGTACCAAGTCTTATTTGAGAAACGAAACTATTTGATTCTTTTTGAGCTTCTATTTTTGGGTTTACGGTAATGTTTTGTGTATCGACGACCAATCTTTTAGGAGATGTTAACAAGAAAACTTTATAATTAAATTTAGAATCGGCATCAAAAACTATACGCACACTGCCGATACCCTGTCCGATACGTAAATTGGAAATTTGAGCAGCATTAGTAATATCTACAAAGCACAACAAAAACAATATCGGTAACAATAAATACCGATATGTTAAGGTAATCGTATTCTTAAACAAGTGCTGAAGCAATCCTTTTCACCCTTTCGTTTTGATTATTATACAACTTACTTATTACCAATCTCTTAAAATGATAATTAAATAAATTTTTTGTTGAGTTTTAAAACAAAACGTATATTCTAAAATCAATCGAAAGGGATTTTGTATCGGAAAAAGTTTTATGAGATGGAAAAAAGTGGATGAAAAACTTGAGTATGATACCGCTTTTATCTTAAGTCAAAGATAAGCACCTTTGGGTTTTTAGGCAATAATTTTGCCGGTCGGGTTTTAGAAGGCGGAGAATCATAAATAATGAAGCAAGAAAAACTCTCCGTTAAAAAATTTGAGATGTTGTTGAACACTGAAAAAACAGTGTACTTTTTTGTAAATCAATGGCGAATCGCCAGTAATGTTTCAAGTATTTAATCCCCTCCGGTTTGGTAGAAATATATGCCGCTTTTGTTTTGCGGCCTGTACGGAGATATAATTAAATGATTAAAAGAATGCTGATTGATGATACCCAGCCTGAAGAAACTCGTGTTGTGGTAATAAATGGCAATAAGCTTGAAGATGTTGAATTTGAAACCAGCCATCGTCGCCAAATTAAAGGAAATATTTATCTTGGCAAAGTTATGAGGGTTGAGCCTTCATTACAGGCTTGTTTTGTTGATTATGGCGGAAACAAGCATGGTTTTATGGCTTTCGGAGAAATTCATCCAGATTATTATAATCTTTCGCAAGAAGAAATTGATGAAGTAGAAAAAGAAGTTGATGAAATTATTGAAGCTAAGAAAACAGCCATTAAAGAACGTGAAGCAGAAAGAGAACGCATCAGACAAGAAAAGGCTGCGGCCAGAGCGGCAAGAGAAGCTGAACTGGCTAAAGCACGTGAACTTGAAGAGGCTGAAAATGCTAAATCTGCAGAATTTGAAACAGAACAAACTTCTTCTGAAAATGTTTTGAATGAAACTACAGCAGAGATTATTGAAGAAGATGGAAATAAAGATGAGCTTACAAAAATTCAAACTGAAGAAGAATTTATTGCCGAGGCCGAAAATGCTGGTGGGAAAAAACATGCAACAAAACGCCGGGTTTTAAAAAAGAAATATCGCAAACAACATGCAAATGAGGAAGCCGCCGTTGAGCATGAAAATTTGAACAAAGAAAAAATTGAAACAGAGCCAAAGCTTACAGATAGTAAAGAACAAGAACCAATTAAAGTTTTAACTGAAGATATCGGCACTGAAGAAGAAAAAATAAGTGAAGAACTTGATGAAAAGCCAGAAATAATTTCTGATGATGAAATTGATGATGAAGAAGATGATGATGACAATGATGCCGAGCTCGATTTCGAATTGCAACGCAAATTAATCAGAGCTCGCAAACTTTATCATCGTAATAAAATTCAAGATGTAATTAAAGAAGGACAAATTGTTTTAGTTCAAGTTGTTAAAGAGGAACGAGGTAATAAAGGGGCTGCTCTTACAACTTATTTATCTTTAGCCGGACGTTATTGTGTATTAATGCCAAACCGTATTAAAAGCGGTGGTGTTTCACGCAAAATTACCAATGCCGCGGATAGAGCAAGATTGAAAGGAATTGTAAAAGAATTACCTTTAACTCCAGATATGTCAATCATTGTAAGAACCGCAGGAGAAGAAAAGACAAAAGCGGATATTGTTCGTGACTATAACTATCTTATAAGGACATGGAATCAAATCAGATTATCTTCTTTACAGAGTAAGGTTCCATCATTAATTCATGAAGAAGGAAATTTGATTAAACGTGCACTGCGTGATATTTATACAAAAGAGGTTTCTGAAATCATTGTAGCCGGAGATGAAGGATATCATGTTGCTAAGGAATTTTTCAAAATTCTTTCGCCCAGAAGCCTAAAAAAGATTAAAAGTTATCGTAATAATGACATGCCTTTGTTCCAACGCTTTCAAGTAGAATCGCAATTAGATAAATTACATGATACTAATGCACAGTTGGAATCCGGTGGATATTTGGTTATAAATCCAACAGAGGCTTTAGTTTCAATTGATGTTAACTCCGGCAGAGCTACAAAAGAAAGAGATTTGGAAGAAACCGCTCTTAAAACAAATTTGGAAGCCTGTGATGAAATTGCTCGTCAATTAAGATTGCGTAATTTGGCCGGATTAGTTGTTATTGACTTTATTGATATGGATGAGCCGGCAAACAATCATGCCGTTGAAAAACGAATGAAAGAAGCTTTGAAAAAAGATCGTTCAAGAATTCAAGTCGGAAAAATGAGTATGTTTGGTTTGCTTGAACTATCTCGTCAGAGAATGCATTCGTCTTTCTTTGAAAGCAACTACCAAGTTTGTCCTTATTGTCAGGGCAAAGGAATGATACGTACTGTTGAAAATGCGGCTTTCTTTGTCTTGAGAGGTATCGAAGAAGAAGGGATAAAGAATCGGTCTTCAAGATTAAATGTTTTTGTGCCATCCGAAGTAGCGGTATTCTTGCTTAACCACAAACGCCAAATGTTGGTTTCTTTGGAACATAAATATAAAATGGAAATAATTATATGTGCAGATGACAGTATTAAGTGTGTTGCTGATTTCCGCATTGAAAGAGTTAAGATAAGCAAACCGATAGAAGAAGAAAAAATTATAACAGAACCTGTTAATGATGAATTGGTTGAAGATGACGCTGCAAGTTTGGCAAACGATAATGCCGTAGAAAGCAATGAAGAAGAAAATTATCGTGAACGCAGAAGTGGTCGAGATGGTCGTCGTCGCGGACGCAACCGCTTTGATCGTCGTCGCAGACGTGATAATAACTTTAACAACAATGGCGATGAAGCTAAAGAGCCCAAACAAGAAACTGTTATTTTATATGATAGTCATGAAGATATTAACATCAAACAACAAGAAGTTACTAAGGAAGAGCCAAAGGAAAAAGAGACTTGGTGGAAAAAACTTATAAAAGGATAAAAACAATATTATCTTTTGGGGGACGAGGGCTGATTGGCAGTATATTACTGCTAACAGCCTTTTCCGTTCCTTCAAACGCACAAGAAATAAGGTTGATTTCTGATGAAGAAACCGAACAATTGTTAACTGCAATTACTAAGCCTCTGTTTAAAGCTGCGGGAATTTCTTATAGTAATAACCACATATTTATTGTGGAAGACAGCTCATTAAATGCTTTTGTTGCCGATGGCAACAATTTGTTTGTGCATACGGGTACAATTATGTCGGCAGACAGTGTTAATGAACTGGCCGGTGTTATTGCACATGAAACAGGGCACATTCAGGGTGGACACATATTAAGACAAAAATTAAAAAATCAATCCTTACAGGAAGTTACTTTGGCTTCTGTACTACTGGCCGGAACAGCCGCAGCTCTGAGCGGACGCGGTGATGCTGCCATGGCTGTTATGTTGGGGACGCAGAGTTCTGTTTTGACTCATTATACACGCTATCGTACCGAAGAGGAACGTTCAGCCGATGAAGCCGCGATGACTTTGTTACAAAAAACAGGACAAAGTCCATATGGAATGCTTACATTTATGAAGAGGATTGAAAAACAAAATTCTTTAAGCGGAGTAGAGGAAATCCCTTATTTCAGAACACACCCGATTACAAGAGAACGTATTAGTTTTTTTGAGGAAAATTTAAAAAACACTAAGGATAAAGATAAAGAGTCTCCTCTGCAAAAAGACTTTGAAATGGTAAAAGCAAAGTTGTTTGCCTATCTAAATAACCCTGACCAAACTTTTCGAAAATATGGTAATAATACTTCTCTGCCGGCAAAATATGCTCAGGCAATAGCTTATTTTAAGCAATTAAAATTTAACAAAGCTCAGCAAGCTCTTGATGAAATGATAAAAGAGCAACCGCAAAACCCTTATTTTCATGAGTTAAAAGGTCAGATTTTTTTAGAGACAGGAAACATAAAAGAGGCTAAAATCCAGTATGAAAAGGCGTTATCCTTAATGCCGAATTCGGCATTATTGCAGATAAGCCTAGCTCAGGCAATATTGGAAGATGCCCCCTCTTCTCAAGAAATTCAAAAAGCAATAAATTTAATTAATAAGTCTTTATTATCAAGACCAATGGGTTTTTCTTGGCTTTTATTGGCAAGGGCCTATGGATTACAAGGAAATGAAGCTGCTGCAAATTATGCATCGGCTGAGTATTCTTTAAGAACAGGCTCATTAAAAGCTGCAAAAGAACAAGTTAAAACAGCTAAAGAATTAAATAACAATCCTAATCTTGCTCTTAAAATTGATGACTTAGCAAATCGTATTGATGCTCTAATTGATGAATAATTTTGTCTAATTTTGGCTTGCGTTGAATTTTATTTTAAGTTATACTTTGTATATATAAATAAAGGGATTTGCTGTTATGAAAGAAAATACTTTTGTTAAGGCTCTTGAGATTGTAGGAACCGATTATAACTTGGGCAAAGCACGGTTTATTAATAAGCGATTTCGCAAAGCAAGTATTTGGGCCTCAGTAAGCAAGAGACGAATAAATAAACGCAGTATAAAAAATAAAGCTTCAGCTGAATTTGCACTTGCATTCGTTAATAATTCTGAAATTGATCTCAGCAAACTTTCTGCCGTTGATTTGTCGGAAATCATCAGAGATTTACGCGAAGCTGCCAGATATAAAAATAATCCCAAACATGATTTATATTTGGAAGCTTTGGAAAAAATTCATAATTTGAGCTTAATGAAATTAAAAAGGCATTATGCAGATAAAAAATCTGAAAAAATTTCTTTGTATGATGCAGAAGCTTTTCAACTTATTATTAAAGACTATGTAAAAAACAACAACCTTGATGAAAAACAAAAAAAAGAAATTTGGTGGTTGAACAGAAATTTGAAAAAAGATCTTCGTTTTTATAATCCGCAAAAAGAAGAAGATAAAAAAACAGTTATCATAGAACAAAGTAAGGATGAAATTCCTCCTTTACCTGATACTGCCTTACAACATAAAATTAAGAAGCCTCAACAAAATACTGCTGATATTTTGGAAAAAGTATGTAAACAAAGAAGATTAAAGTTTGTCAGAGTTGATGAGGATAATGATCCTAATATTATTTATAATTTATATGGTTGCAATAAAGAAAAAAGAGACAAAATTACCGGTAGTCTGACCATTCATAATGAAAAAGAAATGACATTAAACAGTAATGATTTAAAGCATTTTATTGTTATGGCAGAAACAGCTCGCCAAAACGGAAGCAATGTATTAAAGGTCGGCCACTTAAGTTTGAATGAAAAAAAGGCCAAAGATTTTGCGGCAAAGTTGGTTTTAGCTGGAGCTATTGTGGGAATAAAGGTTGAACAACCTTATGCTTTAGAAGAATTGAAAGATTATCATCCTAAAATTTCTTTATTGATTGAAAAACAACAACTTCGTCAACAGATGAATGATGCTCGTGAAAAATGGAAAGCGGCAAAAGCTTCAGGTGATGAAAAAATAATCAGAGAGGCTGAAGCAAATTTACAAAATACGATGTTTGATAGTCTGCAAAAATACATTAATGAAGAAAGTTTAGGTAATAAGAAAACACCTGAACATAAAAAAGAAGCGGCTGAAAAGGCTTTAGCAAAGACTCTTAAGAATAATTCACAAGCGGCTATTAATAAGGCTGTATTGGAGAGATTACAAAAAACAAAATAATTGAAAGCCCCTCTTTTAGAGGGGCTTTTTTTATAACCGATATAAAGTCTATAACCTAATTTATATGAAGATTTTCTGTGGAAAAACATTTCGGCATTTGTTGTCATGTGATAAGATATATCATATACAGAAAGTATTAGTATTAAAGA